>JAZUMF010000087.1:0-26250 GCA_045603485.1 Kiritimatiellia bacterium
CCCAATAAAGCATTTTACCAAATGTGTTAGAGTATGTGCAAATATTACCGATTCAAATATCGTCAGCCTCTTTATCTAAATCGAAAAGGACTGTCCCCCTAAAAGTTAACTGCGTGAAAAACTGTCAAACTCGCAAACTATCAAACTGATTCTACTTGCAAACTTTGCTTAAGCTATGGGAAGTTATTGAGTCAAGATTTTGGTATATCAAGTCTAATGGTCTTTATTAATTGGAAACAACTTATTTGAAACAACTTACCTTTGACGCACGGGCTAACTCGCCCGTGCCCATTTTTCTTATTGTCGAAAGCAATTATATTTGAAAACCACACTGAAGTAGATGAGCGCGGGCATGTTAGCCCGCGCACCTCTTAAAAGTTGTTTTTACCAGTTGTCTAGGTTGTTTCCAATCTAAAAGATACGAAATAGTAAGGCCTGTCCCCAGAAAAGTTAGTAAATAGGTAATAGGTAATAATGAAGAATGAAGAATTTTGACATTCTTCATTCTTCATTAACTACGGTGAGGAGGCTTACTCTACATGATGAGTAGGATGGTGCCTTGAGGTGGAAGGGTGTAATCGGAGTTGAATTTACCTGTGCCGAGGTTGGGATAGAATAGATCATTGATGCGGTCGTAAAGGCCCGGAGCGTTTGTTTCATCATTCCAGACCGGCACTAGCTCGCGGACTTGAATTCTATCATCGTAGATGTTCCACCAGCGGATCTTTTGCTTGGCATAATATGGCTCATTGTTCATTGCAGTATCTTCAAAATTGTAGTCAAAGCGGCCGATTTTGAAGGATATGTTTGCCGTTGTTGAGCCTTTGAAGGCATTTGCCATTGCAGTTTTGCCTGTGCTGTCGACATAGGTCTGTGTACCGCCTGAGCCGCTTGGGAGGCTGGCTGCGAAGTAGGTATGGAAGTCGGTGTCGTATGGTATTGCCGCACAGGTGGAATCGCTGCGTCCGTTGGTTCCTGAGGTTGCCCAAGCTCCGAGCTGCTTTGTGTCGGAGGTCGTATAGACGCCGAAGGCAAACCAGCCGGCTCCGTCTGCGTAGGTTATTCCTGAGCAGTTTCTGCCGGTCGGGGTTTCTGGCGTGCAGGCAATTTCGGCTTCCATGGCGGGATAGTAGCCAGCTTTAGCTCCCGGGGCAGGGTAATAACCTGTGTCGATATACTGTGTTCCCGTACTTTCTATGTAACCTATGTCGGTGTATCCGACAGGTGTTGTGATGGAGTAGAATTTACCTGTGACGGTATCCCAAAGTCCTTTTTTATTTGTGCGTCTGTGGTAGACCGGAATGAAGGCACGGATGGGGACGCCGTCTTTATAGATATTGAAGTATTTGATTGTTTGGGCTGTGGGGTAGGGGGCACGGGCTTTGTTGTAGCGCATGTAGTCGCTGTTGAGCCTGAAGATGGTGATTTCTATGTCGGGGAGTGTCGAGGAGAAATCGGTGATGGCTGTTTTGTTTGTTGACGAGCCGACGATCTGTAATCCGTCTTCTAGGCGATAGTAGTTGAAGTCGTTGTTGTTTTCAATTTCGGCACCGGCATTTGAGGATGAATCGGCGAAGCGAGAATGGAGCTTTGCTCCGCTACTGCCAATATAATACCATCCTTTTGAGTCGTTGAAGATGACTCCGCTGTACGCTGTTTCTGATGTGTTTGAGATTGACATTTCAGTTTCGATTGCAATGTCTTTGGCCATTTGAACACCTGTCCAAATGCAGTTTGTCGCTGAGGCGGTGAGCGAATCCATCCTGCGGAATTGGTTCGGCAACGGAATCGAGGCAGTTATGCCGAAGTTTACGGTATTGGTTATGCCGCTGTATTCGCCAAGTCCTATTATTGTTGCGAGGCCTTTTCCAAGCTGGTTATTGGTGGAGTAGTCAATGGTGTAGTCGGTGCCATTTATGAGTTCGACGCCTGTGACCAGATTGGAGATTGTAATGGGTGGCTTGAAGCCTGCGGCCAGTTGTTCGGGTGATTTGGCAACTTGCATTGGGACCGGGGAATGGGCAAATGAGCGTGGCGCATCAATATAGAGGCCATAGGTTTCGCGACGAAGGGTATAGGTGTCGTTTGTGAAGCTGACGGATTTGTCGGGGCGGGTTCCCGCCGTCCATGATATGAGTTGCGAGTTTAGGGGTGGTGTGCGTGAGCCAAGCTTAATGTTTATTGTTGCGTTTTTGGCGAAGCGTGTTATGGCGTTGCCACCGCTTGTGAGTGCACTTTTTACGCTCCAGACTTTGTCTTTTGACGATAGGTCAATAGCTGAGCCGTTTTGCAATGTCGGGCCATAGAAGTAATCGGAGATGGGGTTGAAGCAGCCATAAACATTCAGCGGTGCGGACCCTAAATTTGAATTTTGCTGAAAGAGCGGGTTGTAGTCATGTATCGACCATGTGATACCGATATTAAGTGCCGCATTCAGATTAAGATTAAGCTTGGATGAATCAAGGTCGTAGTTGAAGGGTTGCAGAGTGCCGCCATTAATGACATCAAGGAGACCATTTTGCAATATCGGACAGTACAGGAGTGTTACTCCTGATTTTATCCAAACCGTGAGCTTGTGACCTTGAAGATTTACCGCGCCTCCTTGCCACTTGTAGTTGGCTGTAGTGGCGATGATTGAGTCGGCTGAGACCGTCAATTCGGGATTGAAGGCATAGCTGGTATGGCTTACTGTATTTGAAATCATACCGCCGTTTAGGTAAATTTTATGGAATGTCCAGCCCCATGAGCCTGCCGGGTCAAAGATGCCGTCTTTATCGATTGTGACGGCACGGGTTTTGCCAAATGGCGAGCCATTGTTCTGATTTATATTTGCATTGGCGCAGCCATATTTGACTAAACCTGATTTGATTCGTGTTATGCCGGTGAAGGTTTGAGGGAATTTGACTAGGGTGAGCGGTCCCTTGCCGCCTATGATGAGTGAGAGTTTGCCTGTTAGGGAAACCGATGTTATGGTTGCCTTGTATCCCGTGGGGGAGGTGGCCGGGACATTGTAATGGAGTTCACCGTTACCGACAGAGTCGGTTATCGTACCGTTGCCGTTGAGTCCTGAGATGGTGAGTTTATGGCCTTTGAGGTCAACCGTTATACCCGATGCAACGGTGACGGATTCAAATGCCGTCCAATCTTCATCTGATGTGAGTGAGTAGTTGGCTAAAACTTCCTTTACCGAATGGATGATGAAGTTACCGGCCGCTTTAACGCCTGCATTATCTCCGATGGATGTGAGGATTGCCGTAGCGGTGCCGATGGTTGTGTTGTTTATGAATGATACGGTGTAGTCTGTGCCTAGTTTAAGCTCGACGCCTGTCTCGAGGTTTGAAACGACGAGTGAGGGCTTAACGCCTGCCGCAAGCGCTTCAAGCGATGTTGCCGTCTGGGGTGGAATCGGGGATAGATAGAGGGTCGAATAGTAGTATTTTCCGCCATTTTCTACTAATGTAACGCGTGAGTCTTGGGTGATGCTTTGGGCGTCGCCCGCAAGGAGCACTCGTCCGTCGAGGACTGTGATTTCGCCGGAGAATTTAGGTGATGCTCCGCGAAGAATCAGGGTGCCGGCTCCCGTTTTTCTGAATCCCACTGAGCCTATGAGGTCGCCTTCGATTGTGACGGTTTTGTCAGTTGGGATGTTAATCGTGGGGACGCCGGAATTACCTAAAATCCAAATGCGGTTTGTCGGCGAGGTCCAGTTGTTGTTGATCTGGAGTGTCGCTCCGTTTGTGACGACTACATAAGCCGTCTCCGTTGGGATTGGATTTCCGGGTATGGATGTTGCATTTACGAGCTGAAGGGTGACTGGGGTTCCTCCATTGTAGGTTGAGATGTTACCTCTGAAGTTTGTCAGATTGCCGGTGATTTGCTGCGTAAGCATAGTGCCGTAAGTCTGCGAGTTGGCCGCTGTACGCATAATGATCGAGCCATTTCCCGTGACGGTGGCCGAGAGTGTTTGGTGTTTGGCGTCACCGGCGGTTTTGGCTGCATCAAAGATGAGCGTTGAGCCTTTGGCAAGGTCTATAGAGCCGCCATATGTGTTGCGATAAAGTGCTGTTCCTCCTTCATTATCGGCATAGATGCGCATTGTGGAGTTTGGCTGCAGCATTACATTGTTGATACTTACGGTGTGGTTTTTCAGCTTGTCGATAATGGACCATGTATAACCGAGTTCAACAATCACTAAGGCCGTTGACTCCGATGTGAAGTTGCGCGGTCTTGTCTTCATCGTACGATCCTGCCAAACAAAGTAAAGGCTATTCTTTTGGGTAAGGCCGTTGACCTGCCTGGAGGATGAACCGCGCGTCGTGTTCCAACCTGTGGGGAATTGCGGTCCATAGTCACCGCTGATTGACGAGCCGCCATTTCCGTCGATTGCGGTTCCTGCCGCCGCATAGTATTTGGTAAATCCGGTAATGCCGGTGATATTGAAGGAAACCTTGCCGGAATATGCCGCATAGTCACCGAGGCCTGTTAGAATTGCGGTGGCATAGCCTATGATTTTATTGTTTTCATAGGAGACGATGTAGTCGCGGCCAAGGACTAATTCGGCGGATGTGTCTAGGTTGGAGACGGTAACCATCGGCTCAATTCCGCTCTTGAGGGCTGCTAGCGATTCCGCTGTCTGGTTCGGTATTGCGGATGGAACAAATGCCGTCACGAGCTCATCCACGAAGTTTACTTCACCTGCAACGGTTTCGACATCGCCGGAAAAATTGGGCTGGTCGCCAACGATTGTAAGTGTGCCGAGACCGGTTTTTTTGAAGCCGACAGAACCTATGACAGGACCTGTGATTGTGACATTTCGTCCTACGGGGATGTTAATAGTGGGAACGCCGGAATTACCTAAAATCCAAATGCGGTTTGTCGGCGAGGTCCAGCTGTTGTTGATCTGGAGTGTCGCTCCGTTTGTGACGACGATGTATGAGATGTCTTGCGGGGGAGGATCGGCAGGGAGCGATGATTGATTAACGATCTCCAGTAAGACAGGAGTTCCGCCATTGTATGTCAAGATGTCGCCCGTGAAATTAGAAAGGTCGCTCGTTATGGATTGGACCAGAGTTTGGGAATATGGCTGAGAATCGGCGGCTGATATCATATGAATCGCACCGATGCCGCTGATTTTGGCGGACAGGGTGTGCTGCTTGGCATCTTGGGTTGTCTTGGATGCGCTTATGATAAGCGAGGCGTCTTTTTCAAGATTGAATGTGCCTGCGACATTATTTTTATAGAGGGCAGTCCCGCTTTCGCCTGCAGGGTACATATGTATGGTGGCACCTTGGCGGACCATTACATTGTAGAGTGTCATTGTGGCGTTCTTGAGCTTGTCGATAATCGACCAGGTGCAGTTTTCGTCAATGTTTACAGCGGAAGTCTGTGCTGCAGCCCATGCTCCTCCGACTGGCGAGCGCATTGTTCGATTCTGCCATATATAGTAGGTTCTATTGGCTTCAATTCCGTTCATTGATCGGGAAGTGGTGCCTTTGGCCGTAGACCAGCCTGTCGGCCAGCCTCCCGAATACTGCCCGCGAATTGATGAGCAATTGACCGGGTCAACGGTAGTCCCGCCTATTGCAAAGAAAGTTGCACAGACAGGAAATCCCGTTATCGGGAAATATATTGTACGGGAATAAGCCGCATAGTCGCCGCGCCCTTTGATGGCGGCTTGCGCTATGCCGACGGTTGTGTTGCCTGAATATGTAACCGTGTAGTCGCGTTCCGGAACCAGCTCAACCGATTTGATCAGGTTTGAAATTGTTATGGATGGTTTGATACCGAGTCCCAAATCCCAACGGGACGCCGCGAACTGATTTGGTATAGGGCTTATTGAGAAGGCGTTGAGCTGATTTATGGTATCGCCTACCGTGAATGAGCCGGTGCCGGGATAGAATTTGTCTGTTATGACATCGTAAAGTCCGGCTACTCCGTCTTCATCGCGGAGTGCGGGGACGAGTTTGTGTATGATGGTGTTATTGCGCGCTATCGTCAGCATATGGAGCTGAACTGATGAAAAGTTTGATATCTCTGTATATGCCGAATTTACATAGGAACCATAGGCAAGAAGGAGAATCGGGCCGCCTGTCTGTGTAAAGGATGACGAGTAGGTTCCGCAGGTCATGGCTTCATTAGCCAAGCCTGTCTTATTTATAGCGCAAATGTTCTGCGATATTGTGACTGTAATCCGTTTCTTTGAATCGTATGTGTCGGTTGCTGCCGAGTAGTTGACATCGCTTTGTTTGTTTTTATCGTTGTAATCAAAGCGAAGCTTTGTATTGCCTACGCATGCAAGCAGAGACCACGACTTTAGATATGCAGACCCAGATTTGGTCCGTGCGCAGAGTATGCCTTGCTGATAGATTGTCGTCGGAGTATAGTCCAACGAGAGGGTGTCTGTGACGGGATTGGGCAGGATGTCCGTTATGATATAGCCGGCATTTGCCGTGTCCGAAGCCGATGTGGCATTACCTTTGATGTAGGTAACTTCGGTAAAACCATTTGGAAGTTGTGCATAGAGTGAGGCTGCCGATAACAGTGCGGCCATAGCGATTATTGCTTTGCATCTCATAGTTTTGCTCCTTCGGATTTTGGTTGAAATTTGGCTAAAAGTCAAGTCGGGCCGCCAGCCGAAGCGGGCGACCAGAACTAATGGTTAACGGGCGCTTTGCCCTTTTTCAATAAGGGCAGGATCAACGAGGATGACTTCCTTCATGTCATAGTAGTCGCATGGATGGAGGACGCCAGGCATGAGCCAGATACGGCTTCCCTTGTAGAGACGACGCTTGCCGAGGCAGAGTGTGCGCCAGGAGGTGTCTCCTTTGCGTCCCTGAACCATTTGGTTGGCTATTTCCTGAATGTCGGCGCATTTGTAGTCGTTTATGTACCATGGCTGATAGACACCTATGTAGGCAGCGGCCTTGTCGAGGTCAACCGTTGAAGAGACTCGAACGGTTGCAAAGACATACCACCAACCGGCATCTTCGTCTTCGATGGTATAGCCTGCCTCCGCAAAGGAAGGATTCATCCAATATGATTCAAGTTCACCTCTGAAGTTGATTTTGAATCTGGCGTATTCCGTTCCATCGGGGTCTTTGCCTTTGACCATGCGTGAGCCACCGGTCAATTTTGACGCAGGGGCGACGATTACGGACGAGCGTCGTGGATAGACCGTCGGCTCGGCAGGTGATTTGAAGGAGCCTTTGAAGCGTCTGTTGAAGAGGTCGAGGTATCGGCCTTCTCCAATAGCGCCGCATGCGCCTCTTGCGAATTCTGCACTGAGGAGGGCATTCCATTCCGTATACAATGTGTCGCGTGACGGCAGATTGACTTTCATTCGCTTTGCTGGCTCAATCATATCGTTGTAGCGTGCGAGTGCCATGGCGAGTGATGTTATGCGGACGCGGCGCGCCATCGGATTGCGAAGTTCGGCACGCGCAGCATTGTCAAGGGCGCGATAGATTTTGACGCAATCGTCGGCTGTGAGGTAGTGGGAGGTGTCGCCGACATAGCAGCCATACCATGTCCAGCGCTGGCGAAGTCTGGAGTGCTCAAGGATGTTTAGATATTCAAGGATGAAGCGAGCTCCCTTGCCGTATGTGGCATTTACATATTTACGGGTGAGTTCATCGATGTTCAGGTCGGGATTCCAAAGCAGTTTTGCATAAATCCAGAGATTCATCTGAGCCATATCGCCGATGATTGACGCGAACTGATTCTGGGAATTAACCCCCTTTACACCGCACGATTTGTAGTAGCGTACCGTTTGGCTGAAGATGCGGTGGTTGGGGAAGGGGATTACATAATCGGCGAAGTTGGCGAGGTAGTCCCAGATATACGGGCCGTGAGTTGAGTTCGACAGGCGTGCGGCATTGCCGAGAGATACTGAGGAGCGCTCGTTGTTGTCGGCGGGAAGTCCGTGGTTGCGCCATAGTTCAGCAAGACCTGCGCCGACATTCGGGCCCAGCTTCATAGCGGGATTTGCCGGAAGGCGATCGCCGTAGCCGAGGAAGTTTACGCGTACATGGGGATACTTTTTGTAGAGATGTTCACCGACTTTGTTGGCAAGATATACCCATTGCATGGCAGGAACGGCAGTGCCGTCAGGGTCGGGATATTTTTGAACCAGCTCAAGGCAGTTTGTACACTCGCAAAATGATGAAGCGTCATCAACACCAACCGCAATTTCAAATGTGTCGGGGCGGGCCTTGAGCTCGTTTTCGATTTCAAGGAAGAGCTGATTGAACATATTGGTGTTGGAGACGCAAACCCAGTGAAAATTGCGCTGCCCGGTTTTGTGGACATAGGCATACCATTCGGGATGCGTCTTGGAGAATTTGCGGCGGGATACATAGCCGGTTGTCATTGTCTGCCCCATATTTGGCCTTGCGCGGCCTCCAAAGAAGTTTTGCCACCTTTGATTGGGAGGAGGGGGTAGACGAAGTTTCAT
The DNA here is from genome assembly GCA_045603485.1 of Kiritimatiellia bacterium. Lineage (GTDB taxonomy): Bacteria > Verrucomicrobiota > Kiritimatiellia > RFP12 > JAAYLN01 > RGIG5952. The sequence goes on from JAZUMF010000087.1 coordinate 8,453, forward strand.
CATTTGTTCAAAGTGCCAATACTGGACTTCGCACCATGCGTCGCGCCACTCCATGTAGGGAGCGTCAACTTTTGCGTAATCGCCGGCAATGGAGAGCTCACGCTTTGACGGAACATATTCATAGTCGGTTGCGCTGAATACGACGCCGAAGGTTTCGATCAGGTCATATACCGCATAGCAGGTGCCTAGAGCTCCGTCACCGGTGAGCTCCAATGTGTTTTTGTCTTTGACGCGAATCGACAGCTCGTGCGGCTTTGACGCCTTGTATGGGGTGCCGACGAGGATTGTTTTGTACCCCGGGACAGGTTTGGTGGCGACCATAAAGTGAGCACCAGAAATTTTGCCAAGGTATTTTGCAAGCTCATTGGCGGCATAACTTATACCATTGGTGTTTCCACCGTTTTGCGGGACGATTACCGCTTGAGCGTAACCGCCTGACGCCAAAACGAAGGGCTCTGCCTCGGCCCGCGCAATTGCCGGGGAGGAGAGGGTCAATCCTATTGCAATCAAAGAGATGATTTTTGTGATGTTTTTCATGTTTTTCCTTGTGTTTAGTCACCAATTGGTGAAAATTGTTTGTCGGCTATACTCCACATTAGAGTTTGGCCATGTTGCATTTCAACTTCGATACTGTCGACATCTTTCCCATAGAAGCGGTTTTCGTAGACTTCGTATGGGGAGCATCGTTTTTTGAAGTGTATTGTGCGGCGGCCATTGCCGTCGGCATGGACGGCAACGAAGCTCTCATTTGCATAGAGAACATCACCTGCATCGAGAAACAGGTGGCAGTCGGCATATTGTGCAACGGATGCGAGCAGATCGCAGGACAGAACTCTGGCCGTGCAGTAGATGCTGCGCACGCCTAAATGCTCTGTCAGCGCCATTGCGGGTTTTCCGTCTAGGCAGTATCTGCCCAAAATCTTTACATTGGGGTCATCAATGTAAAATGCCGGATCTAGGTATGGTGCGGGCATTACATTTACCATTGCCCAGAAGCTGCTTTTTACTTCGCGACCGAGAAATCCGTAGCGCTTTTTAGGGGTGGCTTTGGCGACTGCGGCGTGTGAGGCCGGATCGACATTGAAGTACGGTGAAGTCGGGTTGTTGTAGCAGCCCAGTTTCATGCCAACCGTTTTTTCAATATTTTCAAGAGCCATCGGAACATCTGCATCTGGATTGACGAAGCCAGGGGCGTAAAGCCAGAGAATAACGGCATTATTGCGCCTTGCCTTCGCATAGATGACTTCGCGCTCTGCATCAGTAAGATTAAACTGGTTGAGCATAATGTAGAGGCGATAGTCAGGCATATCCTCACGGGCGAGGTCGTTATGGAAGTAATAGTCGACCGGCGCTCCGATCCGAGCGAGGTCGGAGGTGCGATAGAGGTCGGTTGCAAGCCTGCTGGCATCCAGGGATGCGATATGAACGCTCTCTATATCGAAAATCAGGGCTATTTCGTTGTGTTTTGTACGGTTGAGCGAATAGGCAAACTTAGCAACCTCGCTTTGACGGCTGAAGAGTTTAAGAATGTCGGGGTGGCGATACCATCCGCAGCCCATATCGAACCACCAGCCGTGAGTATCGTCGCATATGTTACGGGCGAAGTCGCGCTTGAGGGTGTTTATGGAGTCGTCAACCGTATAAAGATTGCAGTTGTTTCGGTGTATCCAAGGCTCAGTCAGATGAGTTCTGGAATCATCCTCTGTGATGAAAATGTGGTTCCTGAGGCGTATTGAATCGAGAACTTCGCGTTGGGCGACGACGCCGCCGGGATTGCGATTGTTGTAGACTCCAGGTGCCGCCAGGAAATCAATGGCTCCATCATCGAGTATCTTGAGCGTCCCGCTGACGGTTGAGGATGTGAAATAGTTGTTGCATCCGAAGCCGCCGTAAAACGCACCGACGATAATATTCGGGCAGAGCGATTTTACCTTGCGGGCATAGCGGATGATTGTTTCTGCGGTTGCATCATGCCATGCGGCGTAAAAATCGGTGACATGACGCCGTGAATTTACATTGAGGAATACCCCTATGTTTGCATCGGTGTTGGCTGAGAAGTCCAGATTGCCGACGGGCGTCGGATATTCCGATTTGAATGAGGATATCTTTGACTCAAGCTCGCGGTCGGCCTTTTCGGCGAAATTGCGATCGTCGATTGCAGGGATTACGGGCGCATCAAAGGTCGCATCAGGTATTCCCCATGCGAGACGGAGCTTTTCTTCAGTGCCGTATTTTTCACGGAGGAACTTTGAAAAGTGCTTTCTGAATGGCTCCGAGAAGTCGGCAAAAGCACCGTCTTCGGTTTCAAGCACGGTGGGGTAGTACCATTCCGATGTGCCGCCGGAGCAGAGGAATGTGCCGATAACATGCTTAAACTGCGGATGGCGTTGCAGCTCGCCGAAGTAATCCTCTAGGCCTTTTTCGACTTCTTGACGCCAAGCCTCCGAGGCGAGTGAAAACATTCCGTCAACAGGAGTGCGACTTACTGTCGTGCATACCGTTTTGCGATGCGAACCGTCGCTGAAGAGAACCTGCTCTTCGGGATGGGCATTTACCCACTCTCGGGATGGGCTTACATCCAACCGAAGGATTACATAGGCATCGGGGACTGCTTCCAGAAGGAAGTCGATATCCTCCAGAATCGCCTTTACTCCATCTTGGCAAATTTCGTCGCCGAAGGGTCTCCATATTCCTTCCTTTGAAAGAGTCGGCCATCTTGTGAGAGATGAGAGGAAAAAGACCCGAATGCCGGCCTCGCGCAAGTCGCGATGGTAGGCAAGCTTTTCTTCGCGCGAGAGGTGGCATGGTCCCGGCACATAAACATCGCGCCCCCATACGGTGATTGTCATCGGCGGTATTGGCTTGCCGTCGACGACCATTGTGGGTACACCGTTGATTTTTTCGATTTTAGCTTCAGCCATTTGCGTTGTCTCCAATATCTACCGTCTAACGGATGAGCTCAAAGGCAGTCTTCAGGCTGCCGACGGCAATGGTGAAGGTGCCTGGCTCAACGGCTTTTTTCATATTTTCATCTATGAAGGAAAGGTCGTTGAAGTCAAGACCAAAGACGATTTCCCGTTCCTCGCCAGGTTCTAGAGTGATGCGCTTAAAACCGCGCAAGCGGCGAACAAAAGGCGTTACCGAGCATACATCGTCAGAGACAAAGAGGAGGGCGACTTCATCGGAAGCGCACTTGCCTGTATTGGCGACCTTGACTCTGACCTTTGCAATATCGCCCGACGCTAAGGTGACGGAGCTGACAGCCGCTTGAGCAGGTTCGACGCGCAAGTCGGAATAGGAAAACTCCGTGTATGAAAGACCATAGCCAAAGGGATAGAGTGGGTCTGGACCCGAGAAGAGATATGCTCCACCTGGATCATCGGGTGTCCCGGCCTTGCGACCTATGCCGCGTGCAGATGGTTTATAGTCATAGCAGCATGGGATATGACCGGCAGAGCGGGGGAATGAAATTGGCAGGCGTCCTGACGGCGAGATGTCGCCCAAGAGAATTTGAGCAAGGGCATGACCGCCTTCTTCGCCCGGATACCATGCGTGCAAAATTGAACTGAATGCCTCGGGATTGCCGATGACGCGAGGGCGTCCAGCCATAACAACAACAATGACGGGCTTACCGGTCTTAGCCAGAGCATCAAGGAGCTTTTGCTGTGCGGGCGGAAGGTCAAGACTTGCGTCGTCGAAGCCTTCGCCGCTTGTAATCTGCCTAAGGTCATCCTTGTTTTCGCCCCAGCCAACGCCATAGAAGATGTGAGAGTTGTCGCCTACGGCGGCGATAATGATGTCGGCATCATTTGCTGCAGAGAGTGCGGCTTCTATCGACTCGTCGGTGCTTGAAGTGTAGTTGCTGCCGTTAGAGTACGCTACGCGCTCTTCGCCAAGTCTTTCGCGAAGCGCGTGAACGAGCGATACCGACTGCGACATGCCGTGGCGCGGGGTGTAGTCTCCAAGCGGGGCTACAGCGCCTGATGGGCCTACGACAAGTATCTTGCCGCATGTGTCCGGTGAAAGAGGTAGAAGCCTGTCTTTATTTTTTAGAAGAACGATACTCTCCGCAGCGGCTTTGCGCGCCAATGCCCGATGTTTTTCGGAGCGAACCGTCTTGTCTGAGTCGGCAGGTCCTGCATATGGATTTTCGAAGAGGCCAAGCTTGAATTTGACGCGAAGGATGCGGCGGACGGCCTCATCCAGTTCTTCAAGGTTGACTTTGCCTTCTTCTGCAGCCTTGATGAAGTCGTCATTATAGGCTGCCGGGATAGCCCCCTCCATATCGACGCCGGCATGGAGACCGATGCGTGCGGCATCGAGATATGTGGGTGCCACAAAATGAAGCCCCTTAAGCATATCCAGCGCGCCGAAGTCAGATGTCGTATAGCCTTCAAAGCCTAATTCGCCGCGCAGAACATCTGTCAAAAGGCGGCGTGAGGCATGGACCGGCACACCGTCAAGCTCACTGTAGCACGGCATGGTCGAGAGTGCTCCACCTTCGCGGAATGCCGCCTCAAATACTGGCAGCATCAGTTCACGAACTTCGCGCTCGCCCATGTGCACAGGTGCAAGATTAAGACCTCCCTCGGGTGAGCCGTGAGCGACAAAATGCTTTGGAGTCGCCACAACACCTTCGGATTGTACGCCACGGACATAGGCAACGCCAAGGCGTGACGCCAGGTAGGCATCTTCACCGTAGGTCTCTTCCGTACGGCCCCAACGAGGATCGCGAGCAAGGTCGAGGTCTGGTGCAAAAACTTGGCGTATGCCGACAGAGCGCGCTTCAGCACCGATTGCCGTTGCGATTTGACCGACCAGATTATCGTCAAAGGTCGCAGCGAGGGCAATTGCCTGCGGAAATACTGTGCAACCCGGATAGCGCAAACCGTGTAGCGCTTCGCTGACCATAATCAAGGGAATGCCAAGTCTGGTTTCTTCAAGAAGATATTTTTGAATGGCGTTAAGCCCGGAGATTGAAGCGTTATCAGCCGGCTGGTGTGATGCTCCCCAGCCGTCACGGCATCTTTCACGGGCGTCGGGGGCTGTATCAAGCCCTCTGATAAGTCGCATTTGCATAACCTTTTCACGGATTGTCATCCGTGAAAGTAAGTCTTCAACGCGTTCTTCAATTGGCCGGGAAGAATCCTTGTAAATTGGTTTTGTGTCAACCATAAACTTAAAAACTCCTAAAAAATTCCAAAGCTTAAATTATGATATACACAGGATTTTGTAGTAATTATACAAAGCCTCGTATGTCATGTGAATGGATAAAAGCGTCATAATATGGATAATAATGTCAAAAAATCTTATCCTTATGGCGATTTAGAATCATTATTGACCATTTGCTTTAACTGACGATTTTGAGATTAAGCGAAGGGGTTCTCTCCCTTGTATAGGATACCGGCAGGAAGCGGGGTGAAGACATTTTCGATGCCGAGCATGGCAAGTGCATCAAAAATTGTCTTGCCGCAGTGTGCAAAACCGAATGCGCCATGATGCGGGAAATGGCGGTCAACGAGTATGTGGCGATAGAAGCGCGCAAACTCAGGGATGGCGACTACGCCGATTGCACCGAAAGATTGTGGGTCAACATCAAGGAATTTGCCCTGAGCGACATACGAGAGCAATTCACCATCTGAATTTGACTGCAGGCGAAATAGCGTTGTGTCGCCAGGTAGAATCTGCCCTTCAAGCGTACCGCGAGAGATAACAGGCTTTTTGCCACCTTCAAGGCCGCGATTCATAATAAGCTGATATTTCATTGCACAGCCGTTAAGACAGCCCGAGCAAGTGTTACCACAATGGAAGCCCATAAAGAGGTCGCGTTTCTTTGCCCCGGCAAGGTCTATGTCATTGGGAAGAATGTCGGCAGGAACCGAATTGTTTATATCTAAGAGCGTGGAAGGCTTTAGGCTAGCGCATTCAAGCATATATTCGGAGACCGCGCCATAGAGGTCAACTTCGCATGCAACAGGAATGCCGCGACCTGTTAGACGCGAGTTAACATAGCATGGGACAAAGTGGAAGCTCGTTTGGAATGCCGGCCAGCATTTATTCGCAAAAACGGCATAACGGGCGGCTCCGCGTTGGTTTTCATACCAATCCATCAGTGCCAGCTCAAATTGCGCAAGCTGAGGGAGAATATCGGGATATGGGCAGTTGCTCCCAAGCTCTCTGCTCATGTCGGCAGCGATAGCTTCTATCTCACCCTTACGGGAAGCCATCTTGTGGAAATGCTCATAGAGATCCAGCTCCGAATTCTCCTGTACATTTATGCCAAGATCGAAGAGAGGCTGAATCGGCGCATTGCAGGCAAGGAAGTCGTAGGGTCTTGGACCAAACCCCATAACCTTTAGAGAGGAAAGCGCCAAGAGAATTCTCGCGACCGCGATAAAGTCGCGAATCTCGGCAACTCCTTCCTTGGGAGTGACGACAGGAAATTCAGGAATGTGCACCGAAAGACGGCGAAGACCGACATTGTATGAGAAGTTAAGAAGACCGCAAAGAGCGTCTCCGCGGTCCCTTGAAAGAACCGCTCCGTTTTCCTCTTGAGCCGCAATGGCCATTGTCGGACCGCCGAATTTCTGGACGAAAAGTGTCGTCGGGCCTTCCGGTCCGAAATTACCGAGGAAGATACATACGGCATTTATTTCATTCGCGTGTACCCAGTCAAGAGCTTTAAGGGCGTCAACCTCATTCTCAATTACGATAGGACAGTCAACGATATTAGCGATGCTCTCTTTTTTAACTTCATCCATCAATGCCGCCAGACGAGCCTTGGTCAGAGATGCAGGGAAGCAATCTCGACTTACTCCGACGATTGCAAGCTTGACTTCAGGTATGTTAATCATTTTTTGCTCCTTGTTAGATTTTTTAAGCAGTTGAAAAAAGATGTGACGGCTAGATCAAGGTCGCCTTTTTCGCCGTAGGAAGCGCCTTCTTGAAGGATTTGAAATAAGAGGCGAATCCTTCGGAGCCGGTCTTTGTAGGCTTTAGTATTTCACCCTTGACATCCTTGAAAACGGTTTGCTCAAGATAATTCTCAAGCGCCACCTTTTCAGCCTTGCCGTTCTGTTGAGAAAGGGTGTAGGCCGCAAGAAGCGCCATTCCCCATGCGCCGCCCTCACTTGCCGTTGTAAGACATCTGACCGGCGCGCATAGCGCGTCAGCGAGAAACTGCTGCGCAACATGCGGCGTCTTAAAGAGTCCGCCATGGGCGGTTACAGAATGCAGTTCAGTTCCTTCCGAAAAGAGAATGTCAAGGCCGATTCGAAGAGTTGTAAATGCCGAATAGATATTGGCGCGCATAAAGTTCGCAAGCGACAGGTTTGCGTCAGGCCTGCGAATAACCAATGGCCGCCCCTTGTCCATACCGATAACAGGCTCGCCTGCAAGATACGGCACAGTCAGGATGCCGCCACAGTCTGGCTCACCTTTGAGAGCTTCACGGAAAAGAGTATCATAGTCGCCGCCCAGAAGCCTGACCCAGGCATTTATATCACTAGAGCAAGTATTGGCGATACACATTGCCGCAGGAGAGCCGGTGGGAGATACGACTTGATTAATCGCCTGATTCGGTTTTGAAGGTCGTTTGTCAAGAATTACAACCGCATTGATACAAGTACCTGCCGAAATATTCGCACTGCCAGGCGATACGGCATTTGTGGCAGTCATACCAGTTTGAACATCTCCCTCGGGAGGTGCGAAAAGCGTACCCGGAACAAGGTCGCCAGATGGGTCAAGCAGCAAAGCGCCTTCCTTTGTAAGCTTGCCGGCTGCTGTGCCTGCAGGAAGTGGACGAGGCAATATTCCGCATAAGCGCCAAGAGAACTTTTTGCGGGAAACAAGACGCTCGAATGTACTCATCATTTTCGCGTCATAATCCTTTGTTTCCGCATCAATGGGAAAGACCCCGCTGGCCTCGCCAAGTCCCAGCACCTTCTCGCCTGTAAGGCGAAAATGTATCCATCCTGCAAGCGTTGTGAGAAAGGCAATCTTTGGAACCTCTTTCCCGTCGTCCAAAATTCGCTGATAGAGGTGGCAGACGCTCCAACGCTGCGGGATCGGAAAGTCAAAGGCCTTTGTCAGCTTTACCGAAGCTTCATTTGTAACTGTGCAGCGCCATGTGCGGAATGGAGATAGCTGCCGCCCCTTCGCATCAAAAGGAAGATAGCCATGCATCATGCCGGAAATGCCGATAGCGTCAATCGATGACAGTACGATGCCTGTTGATTTTTTGTAATCGGCTTTAAGCATTGCGTATGCCGACTGCATCCCCGAGATGGCGTCCTTTAAATCATAACTCCAAACGCCGCCCTTGATAAGCTTGTTCTCCCATGCAATGGCACTCGACGCAAGCACCTCGGCGTTTTCATCCACAAGGACAGCCTTGATGCGTGTTGAACCAAATTCAATACCCAGAATTTTTTTCATCCGAACACTCCTCTTGAAATGGCGAAAAAAGCTCGTTTAACAGCCATAGTGGAGTAATTTTACTATCAACGAATATACAATGGAATAGAATAAAATGCCAATAATGGAAAATCGTGTCAAAAAATTATGTATTGTTTTTTACAATTCGATGCGGTTTGATTCACGGTATTTTGATGGTGACATACCGACTAAAGTTGTAAATTTGCGGGAAAAATAGAAGGGGTCTGTAAAGTTCAATTCAGTTGCGATAGTATGAATCGGCTTGTCTGTCTCTACGAGTAAATGACATGCTCTACTCTTAAAGATAGCGTCGCGAAAATCTTGAAAGGTCTCGGTGTTGTGATAAAGACGCCAGTAGCGGCGAAGTGATGAAAGAGAAGTGCCAAACTCCTTTGCCAATGCCTCGCAGTCGATAGGAGCGCCTATTTTGTCGCTCAGAAATTTCTCAAGCCTCGCTATGCGTGCCGGTGAATTTGAATCGGGAAAGACAGATGTACGGGCAGAGAGAAAAAGCGAATATGCGCATTCGTCAATCTTATCGGCGTCGAAAATCGGCTGATGCAAAAGCTTTTGAAGTTTTGTTGAATGGATGTGTACGCCATCCAAATCGGAAATCGGCATAACAGGATTGCTGATATCCATCAGGTTTACCTGCTTAAATCTCTCAAAAACATCTGCTGAATATACCAAAAACACCTCGTTCCAGGTTTTGTCAGGTCCGTAATCCATCGGTTCTCCAGGCCATTGCAAAATAAGGCAGGGGGCGATGACGGGAATAATATGCCCTTGATGGACATATGTGCCATTCCCAGAGAGAATAAAGGAAAAGTTGCAAGACTCGAAAGTCCGCTGAACCCTATGCTGCTTTTCATATAGAAATCCAGCGCGTACAACTTGTGGAAGCAATGAAAACCGGCGTGGTACATCACGGAGGTAAAAGGCCTGGAAATTTTGTTTTTTGTCAAATTTTGACATATCTCTACTTATAAAGCGCAATGTTCAGATTCTAAGAATTACGGTTGTTCCAAAACACCTCGTATTATAGATAAAATATCATTTTTTTGTCAAATCTTTCCCATGTCAGCCCGAGCCAGTGCAATACAGTATACCGACTGAGCTCCATTTTGCTTGAGAGCTTTTGCAATTTCGTTTAAGGTCGCGCCCGTTGTCATTACATCGTCAACAATGAGAATGCGTCGCTCAGATATTTCTGCAGCCGTCGCTACCTTGAATGCCCCCTTGATATTTTCTTTGCGCTTCTCAATTCCTAGATGAGTTTGGGTCGGAGTATCCTTAATGCGGATAAGGCAGTCATCGTTAAAGGGAATTGAAAGGCGCCGTGCAAGCCCGTAGGCTAAAAGAGCAGATTGATTGAAGCCGCGTTTAATAAATTTTCTTCTTGAGAGAGGAACAGGCAAAATAAGATCGATGTCACCTGAGGGAATGGCATTCCGCGTTAAGGCTTCCAGAATATCGACGAGGTCATCCTTAAGCCAAATCGCCCTATTATATTTGTATTCGTGGATTATCCTGCGGATTATTCCGTCAAAGGGCAGGGCATGGCGGGCAAGGTCATAATTGGGGTGATGTTTGAGGCATTGTGTGCAAATAAAGTTTCCGCTAAGGTCGCTGCTCGGTTTCAACCCGCAAACGGTACAATGCGGCTGTTCGACATTGAAGATAGAGAGCGATGACATACAGCTCCAGCATATATGCCTACCCTGTCTGTCTGATTTGGCTCCACAAACAGGGCAGAGCCTCGGCCAGATTATATCGAGAAATTTATCGATGACTTTCACAATTCTTGAATGATATCATAAAAAATGATAATATCAAAGTCAATTATGGCATCATTCATTTTGACGCCGCACAAAGGGAGTTTATGAAAAAGTATCTATTACCGGAGGATGGTTTTTTCTATAAGGCCAATCTTCACAGTCACTCTACTGTCTCAGATGGACGCAACACTCCGGAAGAGATGAAAAATTACTATAAGGCGCATGGGTATCAGATTTTGGCCCTGACAGACCATGAGCTTTTGGTTGACCATTCAGATTTGAACGATGCGGACTTTTTAATGCTTCCAGGGTATGAGTATGCATTCGTAGAAAGAGCACAATGGAAATACGCCCGAACAGTTGAGATTAATCTTTATCCAAAAGAGCCCGGTAACTTAACTCAGGTATGTTTTAATCCTAAAAATGTCATTCACGGTGAAAAGTGGCGTTCGGCAACGACGCCTTATCATGGTGAGATTTATGAACGCAGTCTTACGGTCGAGTCTATTCAGCATGTTGTAGATGAGGCGTTGGCTCACGGATTCATCGTCGGTATGAACCATCCAAGCTATTCTATGGTCACACCGGAGTTTTTTGGAAAGATAAAAGGTTTTTTTGCGCTTGAAATCCACAACCAAGGGGCCTATTATCAAACATCAGAATACAATACTCAGATGTATGCCCAGTTATTGAGGATGGGGCACCGCATTTCATCTTTAGCGTCAGATGATAACCATATAGCCTATGTATACGACGACAAGGATGATCCGCGTCCATGGGGCTTCACGATGGTCAAGGCTAAAGCGCTGACTCACAAGGATATAATTGCCGCTATGGAGCACGGCGATACATACTCGACACAAGGCCCCCTGATACACGATTTATATATCGAGGACGGTGTTGTGCATATCGGTTGCGATGATGTAAAGACTATCATAATGCACACAAAGGGTAGAGCCTATCAATTAAAAACGGCCCCGGTAAAAGAGTTTATCAACGAGGCTGATTTTAACATCCCCGACGATGAGTATCTTTGGTTTGAAATTATTGACCAATATGGGCGAAGAGCGAATACGCGTGCCTATTTTTTGAAGTAGAATAACGATTTTTAAGGAGACGATTACAATGAAGAGAATCCGAATGATGAGTTTTAATGTCAGAATGGGCTGTGGTTTAAAGGATCCGTTTCTTCTTCCAAAGGATTCTTTAGGACATTTGCCGGAGTGCGCCAAGGTAATCAATCAGGTGAATCCTGATTGGGTTGCCATACAGGAAATTGATTGGTGCACCGATAGAGCAGGGGGTATGGATCAGACTGACGCTCTTGCCCGTATGACCGGAATGTACGGATCGTTTGTGCGTAAAACTGTCAGGACCGGCGGATATTATGGCCTGGCAATATTGACTAAGGAAGCCCCCGTCAGCGTATCAAAGATTCTTCTTCCTGATCCTCAGCACACCCGATGCGTTGAAATCGTAGAGCTCGAAGACTATTTTATCGCTTGCACGCATTTCCCGTTGACGGCTGAAAATGCGCTTGTAGCGGCGAAAGTTGTCCGCTTGAATCTTGAAGACCGCGACAAGCCTGTTTTCTTGGCTGGCGACCTCAATTCTTTACCTGAATCCGAACCCATTGCCGAGCTGGAGAAGGGGCTGATGCTGATTTCTGATGTGTCAAAGTACACATTTCGTGCCGACAACCCCGATCGTACAATCGATTACATCTTTACCGACAAAAAGCATTCAGACAGGGTCACAGTTCTTGAAAATGAAGTTATCGCGGCGCCGGAAGCTACTGATCACTGCGCTTTAGTGACAACCATTGAGCTTAAATAGCGCAATGCTGTCATAGCCGCGTTTTTTCAAGTTCTATTCGGGCAATGTGTCTAAAAGCATTTCAAGTGCTTTTTTTACAGTTGCCTGTCTGACCTCGTCTCGGTTTCCGCTGAAGATGTTTTTCTCGACCGTAGTGCGGTTGGGTGTCGCTGTGGCGATATAGACCAACCCCACAGGTTTTTGCGGTGTGCCGCCATCAGGCCCGGCAATTCCCGTAACCGCAACCGCACTATCTGTTTTAAGTAAGAGTCTAACACCCTCAGCCATTTGTTTTGCGCATTCGGGACTTACAGCACCAACGCTTAAAAGAGTATCCTTTGATACTCCTAAAATCTCATTCTTGACTTCATTGGCGTATGAGACAATACCGCCTGGATAGCAGGCGGAGATTCCCGGCTCAGATGTTATAGCACCGCCGATAAGCCCTCCCGTACAGGACTCTGCCGTGGATATCGTTAAATTATTTTTTAGGCACCGCTCTTTTATCTGATGTACAAGCGATGAAATAGTTTCATTGAAATGCATACGCTTATCCTATCAAATGCCGTTTTTAAGGTCAATAGCACAATTAAGTTTTAGACTGATGAAATTGTTACCAATCTACTTAAAATTAAGAATGAAGAGTTTCGGTAACCTTTAGGTTAGATTTTTGCGCCTTCGGTGCGGTAAACACACGAAAAAGGAAACAATCTTTTGCAGCTTAATGATGGATAAGTTAAAAGTTCTCCCGCTGAGATTTTGTAAAAATGATAGTAGAAAAAATTTTAACGCAGAGACGCCGAGCCGCAGAGAGTTTTAAAAGTCGTAGTTAAAAGTCCTCCCGCAGAGAGCGCAGAGATTTTGTGAGATTTTGTTCCGCACCGTAATCTCATTTTTGGTGTATTGAAAAATTAGAATGTTTATTATTAGGATATTGAGAAAGGAAATCGAAAAGGACTGTCCCCTGAAAAATGAAGTTTTATCGCAGAGGAGTAGAGGCGCAGAGACACAAAGTCCCATTTCGTAATCCTGTTTAATCTTGTTAATCCTGTCAAAAAACTTTATCCGCAAATCATCACAGAAATACAGAGATTTTATAAAATGATAGTAGCAAAATTTTACGCAAAGAACGCAGAGATTTTGTGATATCGACTATTTGTTGTGTTAGTATAGTGAGGTTTTGTTATTGTGTCAAGTGGAACAGCTGCTGACACTTAAAGGTTAAGGAAGGGATATGTTCAAGCCCATCTCGCCCAATCACAGACATTCTTCTATTCACCTTCCAGCAATTTACCGTTTCTTGATTTGGAATTTCCTCTGCTCCCGCCTCTTTGTTTTCTTTATCAAAAAGGTCATTGTAATAAGAGACTTGTCATATTCAATTACATCGCGCCACAATTTTGCTTATTATAATTGTCAATTTGTTCATTTGCATAAGCACACAAACTATTAGCCAACTCCGTCGAAAGATTAGTATTTATCGTAGTAGATATACCGTCATTCCCTTGCACATAAACAACATTTATATTCTCTCGCACTTGCACTTGTTTGACTTGAAATTTATACTCCTTGTGATATGAAAAATCCATTTGTTTTCCTTTGTATATGCCAATTGATTTGCAAATAACAAACTTATCTCTCTTAAATGTAATAACAATTTTCATTCGATAAACACACCAACCAATCAAAAAACAAACAATTGAAATGAGTCCAAAAAATAATGAACAAAGAAACTTTCTGGTAATATTATCATCGACTTCCCATCGCCATACTATTATGACAGCTAAAATAAATGAAAATAACCATGCAGAAAGAGCGCTATGCATTTCTCCTTTTAATTCCAAAGAAGGATTGCCATTATCATCAACCATCCTACGCATTTGCAACCCGTTTGCTTCTGATTTGTCGTGTTTCTTTTTGTTGTGCTTAAAACACACAACTGTCATTAAGAATAAAAACATTACTAATATTCCCAATGCACAATAAGTATCCTCGATAGGAATAGGAATCATTTGTATTGTTACATTCTTTATTTTTGGTGTATTTTGTTCTTGTGTTTTCAAATAAGATTTACACCCAATAAGACAATAATGCAACAAAATAATTAAAAAAATGAGGGAAATATGTTTAGTCTGCATTTAAAATCTCCACTTGTGTTAAAGGGCATAACTCAGTCCACCAATCTAAGTCGCATTGAGGATTTATCTCGCGCGGAGTCGCGGAGTCGCGGAGTCGCGGAGAATGGTGGTGTATTGGTTGAAGTTGTTTGCAACATATTGATATGTAATGGAGGCCGAAGAACACGCAACTAAATTACCAATCTCATCATAAAAATACTCCGCGTCCTCCGCATCTCCGCGTGAGAAAATAACTTCGCTACGCTCTTCGTACCCGAATGTATCGGAGGTAGGGGAGGTAGGGCGATTGGAAATGAGTTTCGCCCTATTTTTGCACCGACTCTTCAAATTATATCCAAATGGATTCATGGATGGAATTATAGCAAAAATAGTGCGTTAGAAATAGATTAGGCGCAGTAATATCATCATTTCTTCTGCCCTTTTATTTTGCGTTTACGCTGTCTCGTCTTTTCTTCTTCTTCGAGCCATTTTAATGTAGCTTGCCAAGCGTTATGTCTCATAATGATAAAACGCCGTATGTTACTTGCGTAGGGTTCGGGGCGACTCGAGCCTTCCATGTCAAATGCGTAGATTTTCTCGTCATTAGTTGATTTGCGGACATAAAACGATATCTCGCCGCCATCGCCCCCTATGCAATAAAACCCTTTCCAGCAATCTTCTGTTTCTTCTCCATTCAAAAGGACTTCGCGTGTATAGTCCATCGTATAGTCATCAAATTCCAGTGCAGAGTATTTCTCAACTACATCTTTTATGCTTTGTGAAAGTATAAATGTATCCGCCAAAGTAATAGAATCGACCTTGCCATATTTTTCAAGCAAGTTGGTAGCGAATACTTCGTCCACCTCACTCACATTTTCGTCAAGCTTCCATTCAGGAATAAAAGGTATTTCTGCCTCTTTCCGCTCCCATCTGATAATGAAAATGTCGATGACAATCCCTATTACTAGCAATATGATTGCAATTACCATAAATCCTCCTTACTCCGCTTGAATAGTAACCGTTTCCGACACTCGGTTTTGGTTTATACTGAAATTATCCAACTCGTCGTAAAAGAAGGTCGTGGTCGCATCTAGCGTAACTTTCTTGACACGACGAGATTTTGCATCATAGAAGTTTGTCAAAACGAGAACGCCGTTTGTTGATACAGTCTTTAAACGATTAGGTGTGTCGTATGTAAATGAATAATCCCCATCGAAAATGAGGTTGCCGTCTATGTCATACTGAGGATTTATCTCACGCGGAGTCGCGGAGTCGCGGAGAATGGTGGCATATTGATTGTGATTATTTGCGGAATAAAAATTGGTGATAGCAAGAGATAAATTCTTTAGTAAATCACCAATTTTGTCATACACATAAATCGCCTCCGCGTTCTTCGCGTCTCCGCGTGAAAAGACAACCTCGCTACGCTCGTTATATCCGAACACATCGGAGGTAGGGGAGGTAGGGCGATTGGAAAAGCGTTCCGTCTTATTTCTGCATCGGCTATTCAAATTGTATCCAAATGGATTCATCAAAAGAATTATAGCAAAAATTATCTTATGAAATCATTTGGATTGCGACAATCAAAGATTTTGTGTTTAGATTGCTCCGGAATTGATTTAATAGATAAACAACCATTTGTGCATCTAATTTCCTTGTCAAATACAAGGCTACCATTTGATAGAGTAGGAATTGTAAAGACTGTATCTCCAAATAGAAAATTCGGAACATTCGTAGAGTCAGTTATCATCAGAATTCCATCTTGCATTATTGCTTTGCCTCTCCCATGTGTCAGATAAGTTATTTTTCCATTTTTGTCTATATTGCAATCAAATATCGTAGTAAGACTACCATCATTTTTTAGGATATTTAATTCAATATTTTGAATACTTGGGTTCTCATGATGAGGCGCTTGCCAAAAAGACATTTGTACATTTGTTTTAAATCCCTCCATTGCAAAATCTTCTATAAAATGCCCACTATCATTCATTGAAACTCTGACTCCAATGCCATTTGAAATTGCACCAACTAAATTTCCATTTATATCATATGCACATTGCCAAATCGTTTTGTATGGGCGATAATGATTGGGAAACTTTGGATTGATTGGTGCGAGTTCAATTAATGAACTCGTTTTTATCTGGCCGTTCTTATATCGTTCGATTATATTCGTTTGTTCTGGAAGTGCTACATTTTTATTCTCTTTAATTGTAGATGAGTCAAAATGCTGAATAAATGAATCGTTCTCTGAATAATTAAAAATAAAAGGTGTTGATAAAAAATAAAGAGTAATAAGAATACAAATTCCAGAAAAAATACGCCATAAAATTTTTAATGTTTTCATTATTTTACCTCCTTGTCTTTTCCACTACTGTATACTATTCGATTTGTCATAACTCCATTACTATCATATTCTTCTTTTAACAGAATATTTGATTTTTGGATTGCATAGCAAAAGTCTTGATTTGTCTCAACAATTCGTTGTGAATATATAACTCGTGTCATCAACTTTCCATCAATAGACACTTCCTTCCACTCCCCAACTGGAATATCGTGATCATACTCTCCAATTACATGACTACGATAATCAATCAAACAATCAGATGGATGTGAGTAATTATATACACCATTATTGATTTGTTCAATAAGTGCCTTCTCAATTTGTTTCTCTTTGCATATTCGATATGGC
This sequence comes from Kiritimatiellia bacterium, assembly GCA_045603485.1. Classification (GTDB taxonomy): domain Bacteria; phylum Verrucomicrobiota; class Kiritimatiellia; order RFP12; family JAAYLN01; genus RGIG5952. Next base: position 25,288 of record JAZUMF010000087.1, read on the forward strand.
AAATAGGCAACGACAAACGCTACACATATCACCGATATGATATTGTATGCAAACAAAAAAAACTTATGCATTTTCATTCAAGTGAGACCTTTCTTGTTCCATTATTACCAAAAGACGACATTAAATCTCCATCAGTGTTATCAGAGTCTAATTCGCGGATTCTCACCTCAATAGTTATTAAGGATTTTGAATGTAATAAAAATAAAAACTGTTGAGCAACTGAATTTATACCCCATTCTCCTTGAAAATTGTTATATTGTTGCCATAATGATACCTCTCGAGAGTGATCATTTACACTAAATTTTACAATTGGCCAATATCGTAATTGATTTCTAGGAGGTCCGATATTTTGTCTTATTCGACGGTTAGTTAGCAATTTGCAAGGGTTGTCGTCATTATTGCCCACTGCCAAAGGGTTGATAAATGTATTTCTTCCACTAGTTGGTTCTATAGTTAATTCAAGCATGTAAGCACGGTCACATTTTTTGTAGATTGGAATTGAAGAATCGTCAAGTATGTCTATTGTATAATATGGTGTTGAATTAGGAAAGCCTAAATATCTATACCAAGCTTTTTTATATCTTACCTGAAAATTAATTACTTTCACACAATTACATAAATATGAATTGCCAAGATTATCGTATTTATAAAAACTATTCCCACAAAATCCATATAAATTCATTCCACCATCCTCCTCAATGGGATCACGGTTGAGCCAGCGCATGAGAACGGGATGATAAAAGCGGTAGCCGTAGTAGTAAAGGTTTGTTTCGTCGTCGAAGTATTTTGTAGAGAAGCGATGGCGGAAGAAGTCGGCGAGGGAACCTGATTTGGAGATGAGATTACCGAAGGCATTGTAGGTGTATTGGGCGACTGTGTTGCCATTCGCATCAATGTACTTCGTTATGTTGCCGTTGTTGTCGTAGCAAGGAATGTAAATTACGCCATCAACTGTAAGGTAAA
>JAZUMF010000088.1:0-26940 GCA_045603485.1 Kiritimatiellia bacterium
TACGCAATAGTTGAGTAGCTCTATGCCGCTGAAGATGGCTATACGGCGAAGCATGTCGACAAAGACCGACTTGCCCTCTGGGCTCAATAGAAACTGCTGCAAAGCGCAGCGGCTTACGATGTGGTAATAACCTTCTCCGTCATTTTTGATTCGTGGCTTACGCATAAGTGACTCCTTGTTTTTGGGTTGTGTAATAATAAGTATATTGGATATAAAGGATAATGTCAAGTGTAACAGTCTGACACCGCGGAGCAATTAGAAAATTACTCTTTGCTTCTTTTCGTTTAAGCCGATAATAGCGATTTCTATAATCGGGAAGTTTGTCTCGTAGTGTTGTCATTGATTTTCTCATCCTTCTATGTTACAACTTTGGTGTACTTCTATTTGAATAATGGGGTTCTATACTTTTTTACCTCGGTGTACTTTATTATGAGAAACTGCGATGCGCAGTGAACGCTTGCATAGGATATATTCTATTTGATATAATATTAAGATTATGAGTACTGAAAATCATTCAACTTCCCGTGCCAGTTGGTCTGGTCAATTAGCTTTTGTTCTTGCCGCAGCGGCATCTGCCATCGGTTTAGGCAATCTTTGGAGATTTCCGTATCTTGCTGCACAATACGGCGGCGGAGCATTTATTGCAATCTATTTGATTCTCGTTGTCACTCTTGGATTTACTTTGATGACGACTGAGATTGCAATTGGCCGTAAAACGCGGCAATCTCAACTGACTGCGTATTCCCGTCTTCATAAAGGTTGGGGTTTTATTGGGCTGTTGGGAACTATTATTCCTTTGCTTATTGTTCCCTACTATTGTGTGATCGGCGGATGGGTTTTGAAGTATTTTGTGGTTTATCTGAAGATGGCCCTTACAGGTGTAAATTTAATGGGAGAGAATGCTGTTGATTCGGCTGGATTCTTCTCCTCGTTTATTTCTGCGCCATTTGCGCCATTTGCTTTCGGGCTTGTTTTTATCATTGCTTGCGCTGCAATTATCGTGTTGGGTGTGAAGAATGGCATTGAAAAATCTAATCTTGTTATGATGCCGATTCTTTTCTTTATGGCGATTGCCATTTCCATTTATGTCATTTGTTTGCCTGGCTCGGGCGCAGGTCTTAAATATTACCTTGTTCCCAATCTTTCAAGTTTGAGTGTCGATGGGGCTTTTTCCATTCAGCTCTTGGGTAAGACGATTCTTGGAGCTATGGGGCAGATGTTCTATTCGCTTTCACTTGCAATGGGTATCATGATTACATACGGTAGTTATATGCGTAAGGAGGACTCAATTGAGAATTCTGTCCGCCGTATTGAAATCTTTGACACTTTGATTGCAATTATTGCCGGCCTTATGATTATTCCTGTCGTTTACATGTTTGCGGTTAAGACGGGTATGGATGTCAAGGAGGCAATGAATGCAGGACCTGGTTTGATGTTTATTACGCTTCCAAAGGTCTTTGCGACACTTGGGGTTGCGGGGCCTTGGGTTGGTCTTGCCTTTTTTACTCTCGTTACTTTCGCCGCTGCAACTTCGGCAATTTCGCTGTATGAGGCTTGCGTCGCCGCTGTTTGCGATTTACTTAAGATTGAGCGCCGTTCTGCGACATTTTTCATGGGTGCGACTATTTGTTTTCTTTCGACTTTTTCCGCCCTTGGTTATGGCCCATGGGGAGATGTCACGCTCTCGTCGGCATTCCATGCGATAGGGATAAATGGCGAGTGGACCAATGGAGCGTTCTTTAAGCTTCAAGGTCTTGATTTCTTTGATTTTATTACTAATTCAGTCTTTATGCCGATTGTGGCTGTTATAACCTGTGTGTTTATTGGTTGGATTAAAGGCCCCAATACGGTTATTGATGAGGTTAGTGCTGATGGTCATCAATTTAAGGCTAGAGGTTTTTATTCTTTCATGGTGAAATATATTGCGCCGCTGTTGATTCTCGCAGTCCTTGTTTCTGAGGTTTGCCGAGCATTTAAGATTGGCGGCTGGTCTATTTAACCGTTCCCTTTTCTGGCGTTTCCGGATGAGGGACTCGGGGCCCCTCCTGCGGGGCGACAGAAAAAGACGGCAAGACCTTTGCGCTCTTGCCGTCTTTGGTGTATAATATTACCCCGATTAGTGAATATCCTATTGGAGATTTTTATGCGCCGCGACGACATTAAAAAGGTTCTTATTATCGGGTCGGGTCCAATTGTTATTGGGCAAGCCTGTGAGTTTGATTATTCGGGTACTCAGGCCTGTAAGGCGCTTAGGCAGCTTGGCTACAAGATTGTCCTTGTAAACTCCAATCCTGCGACAATTATGACCGACCCGGTCATCGCGGACGCAACATATATCGAGCCTCTTACCGTTGAGCGTTTGACTGCAATTATAAAGAAGGAGCGTCCTGATTCGTTGCTCCCCAATCTTGGCGGTCAGACTGGTCTTAATATGGCTATTTCGCTTTACAAGGCGGGAATTCTCGAGAAGTACGGTGTTAAGGTAATCGGTGTCAATCTTGAAGCGATTGAGCGTGGCGAGGATCGCGAAATCTTCAAGCAGACGATGGATTCTTTGGGCATTGAAACTCCGCGCTCGGGTATTGCTACAAATATTCAGGACGCTGAAGCCTTGGCCGATGAGATTGGGTTCCCGCTTGTTATCCGTCCTGCATACACAATGGGCGGCGCAGGCGGCGGTTTTGCCTACAACAAGGAGGAGTTCCTTACGATTGCAAGTCGAGGACTCTCAATGTCACTTACGAGCCAAATTCTTATTGAGGAATCGATTCGCGGTTGGGAGGAGCTTGAATTTGAGGTCGTTCGTGACTCAAAGAATCAAATGATTTGCGTATGCACTATTGAAAATATCGATCCTGTCGGTGTCCATACAGGCGATTCTTTCTGTGCAGCGCCTATGCTGACAATCCCGCAGCCTGTCATTGACCGTCTTCGTGAGATGGCCTTTAAGATTGTGGAGACAATTGGGGTTATCGGCGGTACTAATGTTCAGTTCGCCCATGACCCTAAGACGGATCGCGCTGTTATCATTGAGATTAATCCCCGTACTTCGCGCTCATCGGCCCTTGCGTCAAAGGCAACGGGTTTCCCGATTGCCCTTATCTCCGCTAAGCTTGCAGCCGGTATGACTCTTGACGAGATTCCATATTGGCGTGACGGCACCCTTGATAAGTATACTCCTGCAGGCGACTATGTTGTTTTGAAGTTCGCCCGTTGGGCATTTGAGAAGTTCCGCGATGTCAAGGACGAGTTGGGCACTCAGATGAAGGCTGTCGGAGAGGTTATGGCTATCGGCAAGACCTACAAGGAAACCCTCCAAAAGGCTATTCGCGGTCTTGAAAAGAGCCGTTATGGCTTGGGCTTTGCCAAGGACTTTAACGAGCGTTCGTTAAACGACCTTTTGACGATGCTCCGTTCGCCATCCAGCGAGACGCATTTCATTATGTATGAGGCGCTTCGTAAGGGTGCAACTGACGAGCAGATATTTGACGCTTGTGCCATTAAGTCATATTTTGTGCAGCAGATGCGCGAGCTCGTTGAGCTTGAGGAGAAGATTCTTGCATATAAGGGAGCGCTTCCACCTGATGAGCTTTTGGTTCAGGCAAAGCATGATGGCTTTGCCGACAAGTATCTCGCAAAGCTTCTTGATATCCCTGAGAAGACGATTCGCGAAAAGCGCGAGTCGCTTGGAGTTGTGGAGAATTGGTATCCGTTACCGGTTTCGGGTGTTGAGGACAAGGCTTATTACTATTCGACCTACAATGGCGTTGATAATCATACTGTCTCCGACAACAAGAAGAAGGTAATGATTCTTGGCGGTGGCCCCAACCGTATAGGCCAGGGCATTGAGTTTGACTATTGCTGTTGCCATGCGGCTCTTGCTTTGCGCGAGATGGGCTATGAGACAATAATGGTCAACTGCAACCCAGAGACCGTTTCTACCGACTACGATACCTCGGATCGTCTCTATTTTGAGCCGGTAACTCTTGAAGATGTGCTTCAAATTTACCGTAAGGAAAAGCCAGTTGGAGTTATTGTTCAGTTCGGCGGACAGACTCCCCTTAACACGGCTCGTGAGTTGAGTGAAGCTGGTGTCAATATCTTGGGTACTTCAATTGACTCAATCGATATTGCCGAAGATCGCGATCTCTTCCGTCAGATGATGGACAAGCTTGAGATCCCAATGCCCGAGTCCGCAATGGCTGTTAATTTGGAGGAGGCGCTTGAGGCGGCAAGTCACATCGGATATCCTCTTATGATTCGTCCATCTTTCGTTTTAGGCGGTCGCGGCATGGAGGTTATCTTCGATGAGGAGATGCTTCGCGAGTATGTGGCTAAGGCTGTCGGCGTAACTCCAGATCGCCCGCTTCTTATCGATCGCTTCCTTCGCAATGCGCTAGAGTGCGAAGCCGATGCAATTTCTAATGGCAAGGATGTCTTCATTCCTGCAGTGATGGAGCATGTTGAATTGGCAGGTATCCATTCCGGCGACTCCGCTTGCTTTATCCCTCCTGTTTCAATTCCGGAGGCTGCGTTGAAGACAATTGAGGATTACACCCGTAAGATTGCTCAATCGCTCAAGGTTTGCGGTCTTATGAATATGCAGTATGCAATCGAGAACGGCAAGGTTTATGTAATTGAGGCAAATCCGCGAGCCTCCCGTACCGTACCGCTTGTTTCCAAGGTCTGCGCGATTCAGATGGCAAATGTTGCCACACGCCTGATGATGGGCGAAGACATGGAATCACTCCATCTTCGTCGTGGTACAATTACCCATTATGGTGCTAAGGAAGCGGTCTTCCCGTTTGAGAAGTTCCCGGAGGTTGACCCTGTTCTTGGACCGGAGATGCGTTCTACCGGTGAGGTGTTGGGTTTGGCCGATAACTACGGTCTTGCATTTTACAAGAGTCAAGAGGCGACCGGCTCCAAGCTTCCCGATGGAGGTGCGGTACTCTTCTCGCTTTCTGAAAAGACCGATGACGCCGCCGAGGCCGCTCACTATTTCAAGGGCTTGGGCTTTGATCTCTATGCAACGAGCGGAACTGCGGCATTCCTCAAAGAAAATGGCATTGAAGCAAAGGTCATTGCAAAGATTGGCGAGGGTCGTCCTAATGTGATTGACCTTGTTGTCAATCATGAGGTTTCAATAATCGTAAACACACCATCGCCAAGGCGCGATTCACGGGCTGACGATGCGTCAATCCGTAAGGCTGCGTTAAAGCATAAGGTGCCTAACATTACGACTCCTGCAGCGGCAAAGGCGGCGGCATTGGGAATTGCGGCTGCGAGACGCGGCAAGGGTGAAGTGACTCCGCTTCAGGACTATCACTCTTCAATCGTGCGATAGCAATTGAAGCGTCCGCCTAGGCGGGCGCTTTTCTCTTTACATAGATTTCAAATGCAGGCGTTAAAATGGGTTCGCAATGTTCTGAAAGTGCAAATACTCCGGTTTTGAACCTGAGGGGTTTTCGTATATTAGCTTGGGCATCGTTTATGTTGCTCAATATACTTTATCTGTTAGCTTGTCTGCAACGAACGGCAATACCGGGTGCAGTCTTTAATAATATTCAGGGTGACCTGAATTTAATCGGCTCTCAGATGACGCGCCTGGGAGCTATGTATGTCTACTGTTATTCGGTGTCTCAAATCTTTGCGGGAATGCTCGTAGACCGTTATGGCGGTAAAAAGATGGGTGTCCTCGGCGGCTTGTTTATGGGTGTTGGACTCTTTCTCTTTAGTAGAGCAGAAACAGCGCCATGGCTCTATTGCTCACGGGTCATCACAGCAATAGGACAAAGTTTCATCTATCTTTGCGTTTGCAAAATTGCCCATATTCTCTTTACGCCTAAACAATTCGGTTTGTTGATTGGGCTATCAATGTCGATTGGCTTTACAGGTGGAATTCTTGGTACAATGCCAACTCAATTTTGCGCACAGCAATTCGGTTGGCGTCCGCTGTTTGCCGCGATTGGAGCCTGCTGCATCATCTCATCGGGTATCATAATATTTGCCTTGAGAAGACTGCATGAGCGTTCGCGTGAATCTAGTAAGGTTACATGGAACAGCCTTAAAAATCTTTTCAACGAGCCAGGGCGTTTTTGCTTTATGACATTTGACTTTTGGTCATATCCCGCATACTTTGTCATTCAGACGATTCTCGGGCAAAAGTTTATTCAGGATTACCTTGGTTGCAGCGCTACAATGGCGGCTACATTTACAATGCTGCTTACCTTTGGAAGTGTAATCACATCGACTGCAGGCGCACCGATGGTGCGAATTTTCAACCAACGCCGTATGCCTTTGGTTTGGATTTCAAAGTTTCTGCCGGTACTAGTCGCATTCATAATGATATTGGGTATCAAATTTGGAATGCCGACTTGGGGCTTTTTGATTTGTTTTATTATGATGAGCGCAAATCACATTTCAAGTGCAGCGCAAAGTGATCTTATGTGTGAGCTTACCGACACCAAAACTATCGCATTTACGGCGGCAGTCCGCAATATGCCCCCATATGTAGGTGCTGGTATTGTTGGCGGTATTTGTGGCCGTATCCTTGACCATTATACTCCGGCCGAAGTCCTTGGTAGTGCGACAACCGGAATTATCCACTATCCCAAAGAGGCATATATGGCATGCCTCTTTGTAATGATGGCTTTTGGTCTTATAGGATTTCTTTTTACGCTTCGCATCCCTGAAACGCGTGGCAAGAATCTCTACAATAATGGCGTTAGGTAGCCTTTATTGTAGAATTACCTGCCATTACTTTTCATGGGAAATTGATGTTTGCGATTTTAGCGATATCGCCGGCCCACTTGTCAAACGCTTCCTTGGATTTTGATGTCCAAACGCAGCAAAGATAAAAGGTCTTGTCTCCTAAAGTGATAGGAGTCGACCAATATGATTTTTGCATCAGCGGCGTCGTAATCTTTTCCCTTGAAAGTACAGCACAACGCGAATAGAGATTTTTTATGCACCAGTCGGTATCGCATAGTTGTTCTAATATCGTATCGGACAATTCAACTTGTGAATTTTGAAGCTCCAAAAAGAAATTTCTTGTATACTTGCTTATTGAAAGCTCTTTTTTATCCAATCCGGAATATTTGCCCTTTCTCCAGTCGATATTTGCCAAGGAGAAATCTTTTTTTCCGTTGATCGTCTGCAAGAAGAGGCGCGGCTCGTCTTTTTTGCTCACATCAGGATTTGGACTAGTGACAATATATTTGCCCGTTTTGGGATTAGTCTTTAGGTTCAAAAGTGTAAGAGTACTTGTAACGGCCATGCGTTCACCAATTCCGAGGGATCCTGCCAAGAAAGAAATCAGTTGCTTGCGGGTTATTTCCTTGATGCCACACAGGCTGCAGTATTGATACAATGCCCAATGGTATGATGCAACAACGGAATGATAGCCAGGATATGCTACTCTAGGATAATCATCAAAGACGAGACCGCCCGCCTGGGCTTTGCGCATAAGCATGTAGAAGCCCAACTCTGGAAGCTGCAGTTCATCGAAGTATTTTTTCCAAATATTATGTGTACTGATTACTGCAAGGCCGGTCTCCTTCATGTAACCCTTGATTTCATTTGCAATACGATGAAGTTTTTCCACTAGATCAGTATCGGCGAGATACAAAGAATCAAGGACATAGGTTGTCATAACACTCCTTGTCCCCCTGCTAAACGGAATAATATGAGCTGGCGGGTCCTTATCACCTAATGGGAGATTGCTGTTCGAGCGGCTTTCTATAGTTTGATGGGAAATCGGAATGTCAGGATGTCTCTTTTTGAACTCCCTGATAATCTCCTCATAGGTTGCTCCAGCCTTGCCAAAATCCTCCAGAATTTCACGCAGTGTATTGCGGATTTGGATTGGCAATGAAATTGTGGTCGGTATGTTTTCCTTTACTGTAATCAATCCATCTGCCTCCGACCAAACCATTTGAGGTTTAATTTCAAATTTAAAATTCTTTTTAGATTTGACCATTGCGCAAATTTTGAAGAGGGAGGCAACCGTTAGATTATTCCATCCGAAAGTCTTTCGGGCAGCATTCTCAAGCTTCTCCTTTGATAGGCAGCAATCCTTTTCAGCCAAGAACGCGCTTCTTACAAAATTAAAAATTTCCTCGAAATATGGCCTGTTTGTTTCATTTAGCAAAACCTTCTTGATCGCTCGTTCAAGTATTTCGGCCCATTGTCTTGTTTTATTATATTTTTCACCCACTTTACTATAAGTAAAATTCTCAATAAATCGATACTTGACAATAATCTTTTGAGCTTCGGTAAACTGATGTAGGCTTAATATAAATTGCTCAAGAGACTTGGCTTTGTACAAATTATTCAAATTAGTCTTAACCCCAATTTCAGCATCTTTACTATTGGCACTAATGAAAGCATCAACATCAATGTAATCCTCCGGATCGTCAATGATTTTCTCAATAGATTCAATGGCATAATTCTCTTGAGTGGAGTGATTTTTATTGATCTCTGCAACAATTTTGGAGAGATGGGAATTGGGATTCATAAATAAAAACCTCAGCTAATCCTTGGATGAAATCAAACGAAAAGATAAACGAAAGTATAGTTTACTATTTTTTATCGTTTTTGTCAAAACAACCCATTTGGCGATATTTACTTTTTGAAGTAAGTTATCAAAAATGTAATCGCAGTTGTTCTTTTAAGTTTTCCCGAACTGTGCTAAAATAGTCTGTATGAAACCTATTGCGACAGACACCTACAACTTTGAGTTGCTGATAAAGAATGGCTATACCTATGTAGATAAGACAGGTATATTCTATTCGCTTATCAACAACACATTAGGTAAGCAGTTCTTTCTTGCCCGCCCCCGTCGCTTCGGTAAATCGCTTTTGGTTTCGACCTTTAAGAGCCTCTTTGAAGGGAAGCGCCATCTTTTCAAGGGACTTGCGATTGATTCACTTGACTACGACTGGAAAGAGTATCCGATTCTGCACCTTGATATGGGCTCAACGCAAGCTCCTTCAGTTGACGAGTTCCGTGAAAAAATCTTTGATATGCTGCTTAATCAGTCTGAGGGACTAGGTGTTGAGCCGTCGAAGATTCCGTCAATCTTCTTGTCGCGTGTATGCGATGCTTTAGCCAAGAAGTCTCCCCATGGTCAGTTTGTAATGCTCGTAGATGAGTATGACAAGCCCCTTTTGGGAGTGTTGAATACTCCCGAGGTAATAAAGTTCCGTGATGAGTTGAAGGCATTTTACTCCGTAATCAAAACCAAGGAAGCTCTTCAACGGTTTACCTTTATAACGGGCATAAGCAAGTTTTCAAAGGTTTCAATCTTCTCGGATTTGAATAACCTTATGGATATCTCCATGAATGCCAGATTTGCAACGCTTCTTGGATATACCCATAGCGAGGTTCAAGAGTATTTCGGTTATTGGATAGAGAATTTGGCTGCTTCGCTCTCCATCTCCAAAGAAGAAGCCTTTGCAGAAATCATCCGCTGGTATGACGGTTACAGGTTTGAGGAAAAGGCTGAGCCTGTAATCAATCCTGTTTCGTTAGGATTATGTCTTAAGGATTGTAAGTTTAAGACCTATTGGTCTGAGACTGCCGTTCCTACCTTCTTGATAGATTTGCTTAAAGACAAACCTCTCAACTTGCAGCTTACCGATGTAAGCGAAGAAGAGCTAGGCTCGTATGAGCCAGATAAGCCGAATGTAATAACGCTTCTTTATCAGACAGGCTATCTAACCATTTCGGGCTTCCAAAATATTGGCGGGTGGCGGACCTATTCATTGGGCTTCCCCAATATGGAGGTTAGAAACTCCTTTAATGCAAGATTTTTTGAATCTGGCAAGAGGATTACCCTTGTCGGCGTAAACTTTAACTCTGAAATTAAGAATATTGATGAGTTTAAGATTGAGCGTATGGTATAGCGGCATTGGCGAATTACGATAAATTTTTACGGAGAATTTTATGAAGCTTGCAACAACAACGGGATTTTTCTTAGGAGACTCAAAGGATAGTGCTGGAGCCGTTCGTCTTTTTGAGGGAACGGGATTTAAGTATCTTGACTATAACTTTTACAGTGTTATTTTTGAGGGTTCTCCATTTCTTGAGAACAATTGGCTTGATGATGTCGAGGCCGCAGGTCGCGAGGCGGAGCGTCTCGGTTTTTCTTTTGTTCATGCTCATTCTCCGAATTACAACCCGCTGGACCCGAAGGCTGATCATGAGCGCGGCATTTTGGCTACAAACCGTTCTATTGAGGCTTGCGGCAGATTGGGTATCAAAACGATAGTTGTTCATTCAGGCTTTTCGCTGGATTATAAATATCCTCAAGACCGTGATGGTTATTTCCGTATAAATAAGGAGTTTTATCAGAAGTTGATTCCTGCGATGGAAAAGTGGGAAGTAAATGTATTGATAGAAAACAGTGCTGAGGGAAATATGGGCGAACGCTATTTCTTTATGACAGGAGAGGATATGCGTGATTTTGCCGACTATTTCAACCATCCGCTTCTCCATTGCAATTGGGATATCGGTCATGCCAATATGCGTAATAACGACCAGTATCTTGATATTTTAGCGATGGGCGACCATCTTCGCGGTCTTCACATTCAGGATAACTTCGGTAAGGCTGACGAGCATTTGGCGCCTTTTGTCGGAACTACCGATATGGATGCCGTTATGCAGGGGCTCTTGAAAATCAATTATGAGGGGTATTTCACCTTTGAGGCTGATAATATCATACTTTCAAGAAGCCACTTTCCTCATGGAGGGCGTAAGAAGTCTCCCTCGATAACAGATCGTCGTCTTGCTCTACCTCCAATAGAAATCAAGCAAAAGGCAATTTCATTCTTGTATGAGATCGGTAAGTCAATCCTTTCTGCATACGATTGCTTTGAAGAGTAGAGTCAAGTCTTAACCTCGCGGATGGAAGCGGCGGTGCGTTTCAAGAAGTTTATCGGTATCTACATGGGTGTAGATTTGGGTTGTCGCGATGTTGGCGTGTCCCAGCATTTCTTGAATGGCTCTGATGTTCGCACCGTGAGAGAGTAGGTGTGTGGCAAAGCAATGGCGTAAGGTGTGCGGGTGCACTTTGTCTTTGAGCCCGCATTTCGCTGCCGCTTCTTGAACGATATTCCAAAGCGTTATCCTTGTGAGATGTTCGCCGCGATTTGAAATAAAGAGGGAGCCGTCGTCATATCGCATAGCAAGGGCGGGGCGTCCTTTTTCAAGATATTCTTTTATCGCTTCAGCCGCCTTGTCGCCGATTGGAACTACGCGTTGTTTATTGCCTTTGCCGGTGCATCTTAAAAAGGCTTCGTTTAAGTGTAACTCGTCGAGCTTGAGAGTGACTAATTCGGTTGCCCGAAGACCCGATGCGTAGAGTAGCTCAAGCATTGCCCTGTTGCGAAGAGAGAGTGGTGTCTCACCGTCAAATGCCGTAACGATCATACGCATTTGCTCTTCCGTTAAGGTGTCGGGTAAACGCTTGATCTGTTTTGGGGTTGTCAGCGGTGAGGCGGGGTCATCTTGAAGTGGCCCTTCATCTGCCATCCACGCGTAAAAGACTTTGATTGCTACGAGGCGTCTTTCTAGTGTAGCTGGTGAGAATTTGTTTTTTTGCTGCGACTCGAGGAAATCAATGATGTCTTTTCGGGTTGCCGATATTACATCCCTACCGCAATTTTTGTTTAAGAAATTCTCTAATGCTTCCAGGTCTGCTCTATATGCCTCTCGCGTATTATGAGAGAGGCCGCGAGAGAGTATCAGTTGATCCAGAAAGGTCTCGATTTCGCGAGACATTTTTATTGTCCCTTTTCACCCTTGAAGTCATTGGCATCATAGCCGATGTCTTTGATGGCATGCTCAATATTGCGTATGCCAAGCTTCATGGAGTCGTAGTGCAGATAGAGCAATCCGTTGGTGAAGGCGGCTCCGTCAACATCGATGCCGTCAATCTTTTTAAGAGCGTTTAAGATTTCGCGTTGTGCCTTTTCAGTAGTGGCCTGCGGCACTTTTACTATTGTTGTGCGCACATCCTTTTGCCTGCAACCTGTGATGAAGATTGCGAGTGAAAGAGCTATAATCAATGTGAAAATGCGTTTCATGGTTTTTCCTTGTTTTCGTCGTTGCTAAATGTCTTTTGTGTTTCTTCTTCTTTCGCCTCGAAGGCGAGGCAGCACTTCATATGATTGCAGTAGCCATTGAGGTTTTCTGGAGAAAGCGAAAGCTTTTGCTCTTTTGCCATTTTGATGGAGACCTTTAGTTCGTGTGCAGATTTGAGCCACTTGGAGCAGCAGATGACGCGTCCGCAAAGCCCGATACCGCCGAGTTGCGAGGCTAATATGCGGTCAGCTTGGGCAGCCTGCTTGGAGTTCGCTAAGCCGTCACTTCGCATCTTTGGGAATCTGTTGAAGTCTTTTTTCTTCATTTTTCTGTTCCCACGACAATTCTGTCCAGCCAATACTGAAGAACGGTTCCTGTTCCGATGCTTCTATCAAGCTGCCTATTCATTTCTTCGATTGCCTCAACATTGGCAATGGCCTGCGCGAGTGTTATACCATTAGCGCGCTTATGGAGCGTGTCGAGATAACCTTGATAGTGGATGACTTCATCGCCTGCATTGGAGACGATTGCTAGGATATCGCGATACCACCTTAGCATTGTCTGGACAAGTAGGGCTCTTCTTTCAAGGAAGAGCGACCTGATGATTGCCTCTTCTTGGTCGTCATCCAAATCAATCTCTTCATCGTCCTTGAAAGAGGCTTTAGCCTCTTTTTTCGCGTCGGCTTCGATTTGGCCTAGGATGTCTTCGATGCGGGCTGCCATTGCCGACGCGGCAAGCGGACCTTTTGAAATTGAATTAGAGAGCGTATCGACCAGTGGCTCAAAATATTTTTCATCTAACTCGGGAGGTTGCTCCACAAGCTGAATCGTTGCACATCTTGAGCGTATCGTTGGAAGAAGCTGCTGCGGTGCATCTGTAAGTAGCAGGAGCATTGTCTTCGGCGGAGGCTCTTCGAGTGTCTTGAGAAGCGCGTTGGCTGCCTGCTCGGTCATACGATCAGCGCCTGTTGCAATACCGAATTTCCAGCCGCCTAATAGCGATGTCTCAGAGAGGAATGTTAGAAAATACGGTGGCTTTATTTTGTTGCTTTCATCACCGCGGCGCATTTGGTCTACCGATATGATTCGCGATTTTTTCATCGGCATGAGCCAAAAGGCATCGCACCATATCTTATCTTTGATTTGGCGGCAGGTGTCACAGGTGCCGCAGGGCGCATTATGCTCTTTGCAGGCAAGGAGCTGCATTATGTAAATGGCTAGTTCGGCGGCAGCTCCTCGAGGCGAACCGACGATGAGGTAGGCATGAGCAATGCGGTCTGTTTCGACTGCATGCCTTATATTTGCCTTTGCCTCTTCTATCAGCATAGTTTATCTCCGATTGAGACATTGAGCCGGCTCTCGATTTCTGAGACAATCTCTTGATGCGTCAGCTCTTTTTCTTTGTCGGTAAGTATGCGTGCCACGCGGTTCGGTTCTGTCTTCGCAATTTCTAAGAAGCCTTGCCTTACACGATTGTGAAATTCAGAAGCCTCGCGTTCAAAGCGGTCAATCGCCTGTCCTTCGCTGTATCTTTTTGCTAAGCGCTCCGACTCTACCTCTTTTGAAACTTCAAGGAGAAATGTCGCATCGGGAACAAGCCCGCCTGTCGCAAAATCCAAAATTGCACGAAGCGTTGGCAGGGGGAAGCCTCGTCCATAGCCTTGATAGGCAATCGTTGAGTCGGCAAAGCGATCGGAAAGAACCCATGCGCCACGCTCAAGTGCTGGACGAATCACTTTGCTAATCAACTGGGCGCGGCTTGCGCAGAAGAGCAGTGTTTCTGCCGCGGGGCATGGGGATTCGCCGCACGAGTCATGCTGAAGCATATTGCGGATTTCCTCGCATAGCGGAGTGCCTCCCGGCTCGCGTGTCAAGACGACCTCTATGCCGGCTTGACGCAACCGTTCTGCAAGTAAGGCGATATGTGTGGTTTTGCCACAGCCTTCGCCACCTTCGAAAGTTATGAAGCGGCCCCTCACAGTTTGCGAACCTTTTGACCGTCCGGGGTGTCTTTGACTTCCCAACCCATTTCCTTGAGCTGGTCGCGAACGCGATCTGATTCTGCCCAATTCTTTGATTTGCGTGCGGCAGCGCGTTCATCAAGGAGAGTTTGCACTTCTTCGGGAATGCCTTCTTCTGCCTTTTTGCCAAAGTAGATGACGGAGAGAACGGTATCGAATTTCTTAAGGAGCTCAATGACGGCTTGTGCGGCCTCGTCGCTCAAGTTGCCCGCATCAATTGCTGAATTGCCTTCACGGACAAGACCGAAGACTGCAGCAAGCGCATTTGGCGTGTTGAGGTCATCGGCGATTGCCGTATCAAAGGCGTTCTTCGCATTGACTGCCCATTCGGGGAGTGCTTCAGCCGCTGAGGCGTTTTTTGCCACTTCGGCAAGGCGCTCTGTAAAGGCGTCGATGCGAGCCAGAGCTGTGCGAGCCGCGGCAAGTGCATCAAATGTGAAGTTGAGGATTTGACGGTAATGACCGTTGATTAGCACATAGCGGATTTCACGCCCTGTCCAACCCATCTTAAGCAAATCGCGTAAGGTATAGAAGTTGCCGAGGGACTTCGACATCTTTTCGCCATTGAGGCGAAGATGTGCGCAATGGAGCCAATAGTTGGCGAATGGCTTGCCTGTTGCTCCTTCGGCTTGTGCCGTTTCGTTGGCATGGTGAGGGAAGAGATTGTCGATGCCGCCTGTGTGAAGGTCGAAGGTTTCGCCGAGATACTTCATCGACATGGCAGAACATTCAATGTGCCAGCCCGGTCTGCCGCGACCCCATGGGGAGTCCCAAACGACATCGCCATCGTCGGGTGTGTAGGACTTCCAAAGTGCAAAGTCTCCAACTGCGACTTTGTCATATTCATCTTGCGAGACGCGTGCCCCGCCCTGCATTCCGGAAAGGTCGATGTGCGCAGGGTGCCCATAGTTGGGGAAGTGGGAAACGGAGAAATAAACGGAGCCATCCTCAGATTTGTAGGCGAGCCCATTGTCAAAGAGCTTTTGAATTAAGGCTATCATCTCTGGGATATGTTCGGTAGCGGCGGGATACTTGGCTGCCGGTGTCACTCCGAGGGTCTTAATATCCTCAAAAAAGGCTTCAATATAGGGCTTGGTGTATTCTTTAAGGGGAATTGCGGCAGCCTTGCAGCCCCGAATCGTCTTATCGTCTACATCCGTAAGGTTCATAATCTGCGTCACCCTGTAGCCGGCATATGCCAGTGCGCGATGAAGAATGTCTTCAAAGGTGTAGGCGCGGAAGTTGCCGATATGGGCAAAATTGTAAACGGTAGGACCGCAGGTGTAGAGTCGAGCTTCGTCTTTGTAAATGGGCTTAAACTCTTCGAGCTGCTTTGTCGCGGTATTGTAAAACTTTAATTGCATGGCGAATCTCTTAAAGCAATTCAGCGCCGTGAGCGCTGAAATATTCAATTGTTTTGGCAAGGCCTTCATTAAGCGGGACTACAGGCTTCCAGTTCAGAAGCTCTTTGGCAAGGGTAATGTCGGGCTTGCGGCGTTTCGGATCATCTTGCGGAAGTGGCTCAAAGACCAGCTTGCTCCCTGTATTGGGAAGCGCCTCGAGGATATGCTCGGCAAGTTCGCGAATTGTATATTCCTCAGGGTTGCCGGTATTGATAACCGGTGTCAAAAGATGATGCTTTTTGCAAAATGTGTCAAGAGTTGCGCTGTCAAGCTCCATATAGCGGCGTATGGCTTCAACCAGATCGTCGACATACTGGAAGGAGCGCGTCTGCTCGCCATTGCCATAGATGGTGATTGGCTTGCCTTGTAGCGTCTGCATGATAAAGTTGGATATGACTCGGCCGTCTTGCGGGTGCATGTTTGGCCCATAGGTATTGAAAATACGAATCATTCTGACATCAACGCCATACTCGCAATGGTAGTCTCTGGCTAGGGTCTCTGCGGCGCGTTTGCCCTCGTCATAGCATGAACGGGTGCCGATGGTATTTACATTGCCCCAATAGGATTCACGCTGAGGATGCTCAAGCGGGTCGCCGTAAATTTCGGAGGTCGATGTGTGAAGAACCTTCGCCTTGGTCTTTAGCGCAAGCTCCATGACATTCATCATGCCGATAAATGAAGTTTTGATAGTCTCGACAGGATTACGCTGATAGTGAATTGGAGATGCCGGGCAGGCGAGGTTGTAGATTTCGTCAAACTGACCCCAAAACGGTTGCGTAACATCGTGTAGGATAAATGTGAAACGCTTGTTTGGAAGGAGATCGTAGATATTGGCTTTGGTACCCGTGAAAAGATTATCAAGGACAGTCACTTCATAGTTTTCAGCTAGAAGTCGGCGAGAAAGGTGCGAGCCGATAAAACCTGCTCCGCCCGTTATGAGTGCTTTCTTAATCATGGATAGTCCTTAATTGTTTTTGAAGCACTCGCCCCCAAGTTTTGCGTCCGAAACGAGGGCTGCAAATGATTGTCCTACGGGGATAGATGGTGGCGGCTGAGGGCCACGATCCCCCGACCTGCGGATTATGATTCCGATGCTCTACCAACTGAGCTAAGCCGCCAAAAGATGGAATAATTATAGAATAAAATTAAAAAAAAAGCAAATCAAATTTTTGAGCATAGTCTGTTTTGATTCAAAATCGGCCTTATGGTAAAATAGTTGATTATGCAAACTTCGGATTTTGATTATGAGCTTCCGCAGGAATTGATTGCCCAGCATCCGCCTGAGAAACGCGATACGGCAAGGATGATGGTTCTTGATAGGGCGACAAAGACTTGGGAGCATAAGGTATTTACAGACTTGCCTGACTATCTAAAGCCAGGGGACTTGATTGTTCTTAACGATACAAAGGTTTTCCCTGCTCGCTTGAAAGGCAGGTGGGAGGATACGCCAGGCAAGGTGGAGCTTTTACTTTTGGAGCCATTGTCAGAGGATAATTGCTGGGAGGCTTTGTCGGGCAGTGGCCGTCCTGTCCGTGCCGGACTTGTTGCAGTTTTTGCCGATGGGCAGATTAAGGCGGAAATCCTCCGCCGTTCCGAGCGTACAGAGGGTGCGGTTATCGTCAGGCTTGCCTTTAGTGGAGATTTGCAGGAGATATTGGGCCATGCTGGCGAAACGCCTTTGCCGCCATATATAACACGACCTGTTCCTAACGCTGCAACTCAAAAGGAGGATGCCGAGCGTTATCAGACGGTCTATGCCGAGCATGTAGGCGCTGTCGCCGCTCCGACTGCGGGGCTTCACTTTACCTCTGATATGCTTGACGACCTCCAATCAAGGGGTATTGAGATCGCAAAGATTACTCTCCATGTCGGACCAGGCACTTTTAGACCAGTTCAAGTAGATGACCCTAATGACCATCCGATGCATTCAGAGCGTTATGAGGTTCCCGCTGAAGCGGCAGATGCTATAAACCGTTGTCGCAGTCGTGGCGGGCGTATTATCTGTGTGGGCTCAACTACCGTGCGTACGCTTGAGACTATGGCGGCAGAGCATGGTAAGGTCGCGGTGCCGTGTACTGGGCGTAGTGCCCTTTTTATTCGCGGAGACTATGACTTTGTCTTTACCGATATGATGGTGACAAACTTTCATTTGCCTAAATCAACTCTTGTAATGATGGTTTGCGCTCTCGCAGGTCGCGATTATACGCTTTCTGCCTATCGTGATGCGATTAAGGAGCGGTATATGTTTTTCAGTTATGGCGACTGTATGTTGATTAAGTAGGGTCTACGGGGGATAATAATGAATAGCAATCGTCGCTCTTGGATACTTTTCCTTGTCTTGGCTGCAGCGCTTTCTGCCGGTATGTTTTGGCCTTTAATGAAGGTTATTGGCGGTGGTGTTGTCGTTGACGGAAAGTTTACATTCGAGTACATCGCTGGAGTTTTTAAGAATCCCATTTATCTTGAAGGGTTGTTGAATTCTCTCCTGGTCGCGATTTCCTCAACTCTTCTTGCGACCTGCCTTTCGATTCCGCTGGCTTGGCTCTCCCATAAATACCGTTTCCCCGGGCAGAAGATTTTTTCATCGCTTGTTTTGGTTCCCCTTATTCTGCCGCCATTTGTCGGCGCAATCGGTATAGCGCAAATGCTAGGGCCGTATGGCGCATTGAATGCTCTTCTCAACTGCGGTCCAGTTGACTGGCTTGGAAATGCCCGTTGGGCGGGTGTTGTTTTAATTCAGGCATTGTCTCTCTATCCAATCATTTACCTTAATGCAAGTGCGGCGTTGGCAAATGTCGACCCTGCAATGGAAGAGGCCGCCCAGAATCTTGGGGCAAGCGGCTGGAAGATTTTCCGCACGATAACCCTTCCTCTCATTATGCCTGGCCTTTTTGCCGGCGGGACGCTTGTATTTATTGCTTCATTTACCGAATTGGGTACCCCGCTGATGCTTGGATGCACTCGATGTGCGGCGGTTCAGATTTATGACGAGATTAAGGAGATTAGTTCAAGCCCATTCCCTTATGCGTTGGTGACAGTGGTTTTGACCTTTAGCGTTTTGCTTTATACGGCAATGCGGTTAACGCTCGGAAGTCGAGCTCATGCAATGCAGGGCAAGGCTACCGTTGCCGCGACGACGCGCGAGGTCCACGGGTGGCGGGGATTTCTCGTTATGCTGCCTTTTTTGATTGTTTCAAGTTTGGCTCTTTCTCCGCATGCCGGCGTCCTGCTGACCTCGGTAAGTGTTCCTGGCAGTTGGTATCAAACGGTACTGCCGCAGGCATTTACGGGCGCGAATTTTGTAGAGTCGATAGGCCATGAAATGACCCTTAATGCCGTCCGCAATTCCCTTTCGTTCTCGTCAATGGCAGTTCTTCTCAACATTGTACTCGGCGTCGGAATCGCATGGGTTGTTGTCAGATCAAATATTCGAATCAGGGGATTGCTGGATGCTTTAGCAATGATACCATTGGCAGTCCCTGGTCTCGTTATGGCGTTTGGCTATCTTGCAATCGGCAACTGGTTCGGCAATAAAGGCTTTGTTATGGAGAGCGCATTCTGGAGAAATCTTCTTGATGTCCGCGAAAATCCTACCCTTTTCCTTGTAATTGCATATGCCGTGCGCCGTTTGCCGTATATGGTAAGGGCTGCAGTCGCAGGACTGCAGCAGACCTCGGTTACCCTTGAAGAGGCCGCTGCCAATCTTGGAGCGGCGCCATTTCATGTTGCTCGCAGGATTACTATTCCTCTGATCGCCGCCAACCTTGTCGCAGGTGTACTGCTGGCATTCTCCTTCAGTATGCTTGAAGTTTCTGACAGTTTGATTTTAGCACAGAAGATAGACTTCTACCCGATCACAAAGACAATCTTTGAGATGTTCCAGCTTATCGGAGTCGGTCGTTTCCTTGCAGCCGCATTGGGACTTTGGGCAATGGGCTTCTTGACAATTGCAATTGCCGGCAGCTCGGTTCTTTTGGGCAAAAAGCTCGGAGCTCTTTTCAGAGCTTAGTCTTCTTAAAAAAAATGCTTGCATTATTTCGGTAAAAGGTGTAATATATTTGCATTGATTCGCTCGGGTGGTGAAATCGGCATACACGCAAGCTTGAGGTGCTTGTGGGGCAACCCGTGGGGGTTCAAGTCCCCCCCCGAGCACCATTAACCTTCTGCTCCGTCTTGGTTTTGAGACATTTGAGCGGAAGGATTTTTTTTTGCCCTAATTTAATCTTTTTTCAAGTGCGGCAATCTGGGCATTATCGTAATATGAATAAATCTCTCTTCATATCGAATTTAGGTGTAATGCATCAGCATCAGCTTGGTTGTAACTCTTGCGACAAATATCGTGCTTATTATATAATATAGTAGGTATGTATTTTCCATTCTTTTTAGCAACTAAATATCTTAAGCCTGATCGCTCTTGTTCGTCTGCCGTCACCGCTATTGCCGTTTTGGGTGTAGTTTTAGGTGTCGCAATTGTCATTATTGTCCGTGCCGTTATGACGGGCTTTGGTGATATGTGGCGAGAGAAGATTCTGGCTTTTAAGCCGCATATAATTGTTTCCGATTCATACGGGGTAATTAAGGATGATGCGAGTCTGGCGGCGTCATTGCTTGAAGTCCCTGGGGTTGAGGCGGCGTCTCCTTCAGTTGAGATGCGCATTCTTGCTGAGCATAAGGGGCATGTTTTGGCTCCCATTCTGGTCGGCACTTCCGTTGATGGAATATCATCGCTGCATCCTCAAATCGCCAACAATCTGGTCGTAGGTTCTCTTGAGCTTGGTGATGACGGCGCTCTGATTGGCAGTGATTTGGCTAATACTCTGAATGTGAATGTCGGTGATTCCATTGTCGTCTATTCTCCTGCAAATCTTATCTCTGAAAATGAGATGTTTTTCCCAGAGGAGGTTGTGGTCGCCGGCATCTATAAAATGGGGCAGGCTGAATTTGACGGCAACTACATAATTACTTCAATCGGTTTTGCAAGGGATATGGTCGGTCTTGCTCGCGGAGGTGCCTATTCTATCCATCTCAAGGTTGATAATCCTCAGGATGTCGCTCTTTTTTCAAGGATATGCAAGGCTATTGAAGCTAAATTGCCTTACACCTGTTACTACCGTACTTGGCAGGAGATTGATCAAGCTCTTTTTTCGGCTATTGCCGTTGAAAAGAATATGATGGTTATCCTTCTTATGTTTATAACGATTGTCGCAATTTTTTGTGTTACAAATACGATTATTGTGATTACAGTCCGCAAGACTTCTGAAATCGGTCTTCTTAAAGCTCTTGGTTTTTCTTCTCGTCAGGTTATGTCCTCTTTTGTGCTTTACGGATGGATTCAGTGTTTTGTCGGTACATTCCTTGGTATAGGTTTGGCATATTTGGTCTTGCATAACCTTCAAGGCCTCGTTGATTTCATCGCTCTTTTTGGTGTGGATGTCTTCCCTAAAAATGTTTATGGGCTTGACCAGATTCCGTGGCGCATTATTCCCTCCGAGGTTGTAGAGACTGCGCTTTTTGTTATTATCTCCTGCACGGCCGCCAGCTTTATCCCCGCTTGGCGTGCCGCCGCCCGAAATCCAGTGGAGGCTTTGCGCTCATGAGTGCCGAAATCAGTAATTCAACTCCACTTTTACAGGCTGTGGGGCTTTGCAAGAAGTATGTGATGCCTCATAAGTCGATTGATGTGCTTCAGGACGCCTCTTTGTCAGTAAATGCTGGAGAGCTTGTGGCTGTTGTCGGGCGAAGTGGAGCAGGAAAGAGTACCCTTTTGAATGTGCTAGGCGGGCTTGATTCTCCGGAAAAGGGCGAGGTCTTAATTGATGGCAAATCAATCTTTTCCCTTTCAGCATCCCGCCGTACGGCTCTTCGCGCGCAGCGTATCGGCTTTGTCTTCCAATCGTACCATCTCCTTCCCGAAATGACTATTTTGGAGAATGTGATGCTTCCTGCTATGGCTATTGGAAAGCTTTCCTCGGCTGAGATGCGTTGCCGTGCAACAGAGTTGCTTTCGTTAGTAGGGCTTGAGGGCCGTTTTTCACATCGTCCTTCCGAGCTTTCGGGAGGCGAGCAGCAGCGGGCTGCAATTGCTCGCGCCTTAATCAATGAGCCCTCCATTATACTTGCAGATGAGCCTACGGGAAATTTGGACAAGGCAACAGGAGACCTTGTGCTGGACCTTCTCTTTAATCTTGTCCGTAATCAAGGTGCACTGATGCTTATAGTAACTCACGATTCTGGAGTTGCGGCCAGGTGTGATCGTTCATTGACCCTTGTCTCTGGTCGTTTTGAGCCATCTGTTCCAGGCTCATCTTTTTTGAATCAATAGGAGATCTTCAAAATGTCAAACCGCAAAAAAACAGATCTACGCGTTATGATGACACCACAATCATTACGCGAGGATTTCGATTGGCATTTGCGTTATACCCTTGCCAAGGATAGAGCTTCCGCCACCGATCTTGATTGCTATAATGCTCTGGCTTTGTCTGTTCGCGACCGTCTTGTCGAGCGTTGGATTGTCTCGCAAAACAGCTATCATAAGCAAGGTGTTCGTCGCATCGCCTATTTGTCGCTTGAGTTTCTGATGGGGCGTCTTCTTGGAAACAATGTCATTAATCTAGGTCTTGAGGATATGTGCAATCAAGCGCTTGCCGACCTAGGAATTGACTGGAACCGTCTTCGTGATTTAGAGTCTGACGCAGGCTTAGGAAATGGTGGACTAGGGCGCCTTGCCGCTTGTTTTCTTGACTCAATGGCGACAATGAGCCTCCCGGCAATCGGTTATGGCCTGCGTTATGATTATGGCATCTTTAAGCAAGTCATTAAGAATGGAGCTCAAGTCGAAGAGCCCGACCATTGGCTTGATCACGGCTATGCCTGGGAGATTGAACGACTTGAATATTCTTGCATTGTTCATTTCGAAGGCCGCGTTGAAATGACCAATATCAACGGCCGAACCGAATGGCGCTGGGTTGATACTTCGTCTGTCAAAGGCGTTCCGCATGATGTTCCCGTTGTAGGGTACGGCGCAAATGTTGTAAATACCTTGCGCTTGTGGCGCGCCCAGGCAACCAATGAATTTGACTTGCAAGACTTCAATCGCGGCTCATATGTTGAAGCGGTTGAGCGAAAGGTGCTTGCAGAGAATCTCACAAAGGTACTTTATCCTAATGATAATACTCTACAGGGTAAAGAGTTACGCCTTCGTCAACAGTATTTCTTTGTCTCTTGTTCGGTGCAGGATGTTATTCGGCGTTTCCGTACTGAGGGGATACCGTTCAGCCGTCTTCCAGAGCGAATCTTCTTTCAGCTTAATGACACACATCCTACGCTTGTTATCCCTGAGCTTATGCGTATTCTGCTTGACACAGAACATCTTGGCTGGGATGAAGCATGGAAGATTACGCAGGCCTGTACGGGCTATACAAATCATACGATTCTTCCCGAGGCGCTTGAGCGTTGGAGCGTGCCGTTGCTATCACGGCTTCTCCCAAGGCATATGCAGATCATATACGAGATTAATGCGCGCTTCCTGCAGTCTGTATCGGCGCGTTATCCCGGAGATGTCGAGCGTTTACGCCACATGAGTATTATCGATGAGTGCGGTGAAAAGCAAGTGCGTATGGCGCATCTTGCAATCATAGGCTCCTCGGCGGTCAATGGTGTCGCAGCCCTCCATTCAGAGTTGTTGCGCACAAAAATATTCCCCGAATTTTATGAATTTTGGCCAGAGAAGTTTTCAAATAAGACAAATGGTGTCACGCAACGCCGTTGGCTTCTCAAGGCAAATCCCAACCTTTCGGAGCTTATCACAAGCGTGGTCGGTGATGGCTGGATTCGTGATTTGTCTTTGCTTCGTCAACTTGAAACGAAGGTCAATGATGCCGATTTTCTAGCAAAGTTCAGCGATGTAAAACTCCAGAACAAGAAGGCTCTTGCCGCAATAATCAAGGAGCGCCTTAATATTGATGTGGACCCGACATCGCTTTTCGATGTGCAGGTAAAGCGTTTGCATGAATATAAACGCCAACTCCTTTTGGCGCTTTACATTATCGTGCTCTATAATCGCATTCTAGCAAATCCCGACGCTGAAATTACTCCTCGTACCTTTATTTTTGGTGCAAAGGCAGCTCCCGGATATTCAATGGCAAAACTCATAATCCAGTTTATACACGGCATCGCTTCTGTCGTAAACAATCACCCGATTGCAGGTAAGCGCATCAAGGTTGTTTTTATGCCAGACTATTGCGTGTCGCTTGCCGAGCGTATTATTCCAGCCGCCGATTTAAGCGAGCAGATTTCCCTAGCTGGCATGGAGGCTTCGGGAACAGGCAATATGAAGCTTATGCTTAATGGCGCAATTACGATAGGAACCCTTGACGGAGCCAATGTTGAAATCGCGGAGGAGGTCGGCGACGACAATATCTTTATTTTCGGGTTACGCACAGAAGAAGTATTTGCGCGTCGTGCCACATATAACTCAAAAGCTGTATGCGAAGCTGATCCCGAGATTAAAATGGCAATTGAACGCATCCGTCAAGATGTCTTCTCACTGATGTCGCCAGGGCTCTTCAATCCAATTTTAAAGAGCTTGCTTGACCACGGTGATTACTATATGCTCCTTGCGGATTTAAGAAGCTATATTGATACACAGGATGCAGTTTCCCGACTTTATCGTGAAGAACCGCAGGAATGGGCGCGTAAGGCCCTTCTCAATGTGGCTCGCTCCGGTAAGTTCTCCTCTGACAGGGCGATTGCAGAGTATGTTCGTGACATCTGGCACACGCAACCTTGTAAAATAGACGACTAGGATTTTAATGGAACGCATAACAACAGAATTGAATCGTCGCGATACCGCCTTTGATAATAATTTGCGCCCGTTGACATTTGATGACTTTTCAGGGCAGGCAAAGGTCCGTGACCGCCTTATGCTGGCTGTTCAAGCAGCGCGCCAGCGCAATGAGCCGTTAGATCATGTGTTGCTTTCAGGGCCTCCAGGCCTTGGCAAGACCACCTTGGCATTTATCCTTGGCAAAGAGATGGGCGTTTCTGTTAAAACAACATCAGGCCCTGTTATTGACAAGCCCGGAGATTTGGCAGGCCTACTCACCAGCCTTCAGCCAGGAGATATCGTTTTTATCGATGAGATTCACAGGATGCAGCGCTCCGTTGAGGAATACCTCTATTCAGCGATGGAAGACTTTGTCATCGACATTATGATCGACCAAGGTCCAAATGCGCGCTCAGTAAGACTTGATTTGCCTCGATTTACCCTCGTAGGTGCGACAACCCGCTCAGGCTTGATTTCATCGCCGATGCGTTCGCGCTTCGGTCTTGCTAATCGTCTTGATTATTATATGCCTGAAGATTTAGCCAAGATAGTCGCCCGTTCCGCAGCAAAACTCTCCGTTGGCATTGATGAGGCCGGCGCGCTTGAAATAGCATCGCGTTCGCGTGGCACCCCTCGTATCGCAAACAATCTTTTGCGGCGCGTCCGTGACTATGCCCAAATAAAGTCTGGCAACAACATAACAAAAGAGGTTGCCGCCGCAGCACTTGAGTTGTTAGAGATAGATCCATACGGCCTCGATGAAATGGATAAGCGACTCCTTGAGGCATTGGTTTACAAGTTTGGCGGCGGTCCTGTTGGATTAGGCACCTTAGCCGTTGCAGTCGGAGAGGAGGCTGATACGATCGAGGAAGTCTATGAGCCTTATCTCATTCAAGAGGGTTATATTCAGCGTACTCCTCGAGGAAGAGTCGCCACGAGGCTTTGCATGGAGCGCATGGGCGTTGAAGGAGGGCCTGAGACGCCAATGCAAGGGGAGTTGGGATTGTAATTATGTCTTTTGCCAGAAAATACGGCATCTCAAAATTGAGAATCCAAAAAGCGGAAGAAATGGAATCGCGCCAACCCAAGATGGCTGGGCAGACTCCTATAGGTACGCTTATAGGGTCTTTGCCGATGTTTCTCTCAATGGTTTCTCTGGCGTTTGTACTCTCTCTTCCTCAGGCGCTGATTTATCGTTTTGTGATGCGTGAGTGGTTTTCGGGTGAAGAGATTGCATTCCATCTGTTTCCTTTTATCGCCGTTCCTTTGCTAATGGGAATGCTCTATGGGCCATCTCTCACGATTTCGGTCGGCTTTGTCGTAACTGCCTTTATATGGGCGGCATCGAGCTTTAACCCATGCACATTCATTGTCGCAATGACATCAACAATCTTCATTGCCGTTCGAGCTCCACGCCTTCGCCGCAATTCTGATGTATGGCATCTTTTAGGTAATTTAATTTTTTATCAAGTCTTTGTCGCCATAGCGGTAATGGTTGCTCAGCGATATCTGCTCAGTGCTACCGAGCTTACACCCATTTATGTGATTACCCAGTTCCTAGGGATGTTTATATTTGCCTTCATCGGTGTTATACTTGCGCTGTACATATTCTTGCCAATAATCGAAAAAATTTCCGGGCGCATCAGCGACTATTCACTAATGCGCTATACAAATGTAGGTTCACAGCTTTTACTACGCCTTTCGAGAGAAGCCCCTGGAACATACGCTCATACTCTTACTGTCGCAGATTTGGCTCAGGCGGCAGCGGACGCTATCGGAGCTGACGGACTGCTCGCGCGTGTCGGTGCGTTTTATCATGATGTCGGCAAGCTTTCCAGACCTGCACTTTTTATGGAGAATCAAAGCGGTAAGGAAAACCCACATAATCCGTTGCCACCATCAATAAGCCGGATGATTATAGCCGGGCATGTAAAGGAAGGATTGATTCTTGCACAGGGAGAAAAACTACCCCCGGCAGTTCTTCGCATTATCGCGACCCATCATGGGACTACCAATATGCAGTGGTTTAAGCTTAAGGCAGAAGAACAGGCTGCGGCATCTCCCGCCGGTATAGGCCGTAATGGTGCGGCCACAACAGATGGCTTTTACCGCTATCAAGGCCCATTGCCAAAGAGCCGCGAAGAGACGATTGTTATGATTGCCGATAGCGTTGAGGCGGCATCACGCTCTCTTGGTGTGCCTGATATTAAGGCAGTGTCCTCCTTGGTTGATAAAATCATCCTCGGTAAACTTACAGACGGTCAATTTGCAAGCAGTGAGATTACTTGCCATGAGCTTGATATAATTAAAGGCTCCCTCGTATCCTCTGTAATACACCACTTGCATAGCCGTAAGGCATATCCCCCGAAGAAGTAGTCGAATACTTGGCCTCGCAAACAAGGCTATTGCCAAACACCCCTATTTTTTGGTAATATATTTGAGCGAGGGACAGGCCCAGCCTCTGCCACATTTACCACAAGGAGACAACAATGAGAAAACCAAGAGCCAAGAATATAGGCGAAAGCTACTATCATATAGTAAGCAGATGTATCTTCAGTCAGTTTTTGCTAGGTGATACTGATAAAGAGATGTTCGTCAAGATGAT
>JAZUMF010000089.1:0-20981 GCA_045603485.1 Kiritimatiellia bacterium
GAAGGAAAACTGAATATGGCACATACCAAGTCTGCCGTCAAACGTCTGGGCACCAGCAAAAAAGCGAACCTCCGCAACCGTGCCCGTATCAGCGAGCTGAAAACCATTGAGAAGAAACTGCGTGCCGCAGTTGCCGCCGGCGATGCCGCCGCCACCGAACTGGCCAAAACTTTCTCCAGCCGTCTGGACAAAGCGGTCAAAGCCGGTACCATCCATGCGAATCGTGCCGCCAACAAAAAATCACAGGCGGATAAACTGCTCGCTGCAAAATAATCAGTTTCACACTGATTCAAACGAAGATCCCGGGATTCGGAAACGCTTCCCGGGATTTTTGTTTTTCAACCGCCGGCTCTCTGTACTTTTCCGTGGGTCAATCAAATCCAGGCACCCGCACTTTTTAAAAGCAAAATTTTACCAAAAAAAATTCAAACTGCTCTTGTTTTTAACGGTTTGATTGCGTATAATTAAAGAGACGCAATCAAATCATCTTATCAGGAGTCTTATTATGAAAAAGTGCTTCTTGCTTTTTTTTGTTTTGTTCTCCTTTTGGTTGTCTGCTGATTCCGTAAACTTCCTTTCCAAACCGATGAGTGCAGGCAAAGCCTCGCTTGCGGAAAACGCTTATACGATCTCCCGTTTATTGGACACTGCGAATTTTTCTCCGGAATTGAAATTGCCGGTGCAGCTGGTTTACAATTCATCCATTGAAAAGAGTTGACTTTTCGGTTTTGCGTGGTGTTCTCCGCAGCTGTATTCAACAACACATAACTTTAGTTTGCAGGTAAAGCAATATGAATAAATATCAAATTGTATATTTTTTTCTCATTTCGATATGTATATTTCTATTTTCACAGGGGTGCTCACAAAGATGTGATGAAGATTTTTTTATTTCATTAAGGAGATTTATTCTGAAGCATCATATAAGCTAAAAAATAATAAAGTTTACATAATCAAAAATATTTCTCTTAAGGAGATTTATATGATATGATTATTGCTGACTATAATATTTTTATTCCCTCTGATCCTTACTGCGGAAACGATTACTGTCAAAACGGAAGCCCCGCAGAACAGAAATGCGGTGTTTCAGTATCGTGTCCCCAAAGGGTATGACAAGAACCAGCGGGAGATGTATCGGGTATTGGTGATTTTCGGCGGCAGAAATACCGCTGGCGTTGCCGATCCCGATAAATTGCACCAGACAATTTTAGATAAAGGTGGGAGGATTAAAGAATGAAAAGACATTTGTTTCTTATAATTTTTTTTGTTTTTCTGTTTATGCAAACGGCAGAAAGTAAGGAGTATAATAAAATGTTCTTATTTGAATATAAAATCTTGAGAGCTTCGGAAATCAGCAAATTATTTGAAGAAAAGGGAAATGGTGTTGTATCGAAAACAAAGCATGATGAGACATTTTACATTTTCGGTTCCGTAAAACTGTCTCCTGAAGCAAATTTTCCGACAGCAATGGTCGAAATAAAATTATTTGACAGTAAACGCAAGTCCTTAAATTGCACCTATAAATTAGGATGGGTAGGGAGTGCAAATGCTACTTTCTTTTTAATAAAACTTTGGAATTCACAAACAATACCTGAAATAAAATATAACTTCGATGTTTTAATGCATAAGTGATTAAATTTGTCTTCCAATTCGATGCGCTACAAATAATAGAAGATTTATGATATTCTAAAAAGTATAGGGAAAGATCATAACATTATGCGATTATGGAGAAATATCTATGAAAACATTATTCTTACTTTTGTTTACGGTGTTAATGATAAGTTGCATGAAAGGTCAGGAGATTTCTGGATTATCTTCGGATGACCTTAAGGTCGTGATTTATCCAGGAAACAATGATTTTGCAATTGTTCATGTTTCATTAAATAAAAATTATCGTGATTTTGGTTATGATTACATTGGAATTGCTACATCTGGAAAACCATCTAAAAATCGTTGGTCTACCAGGTTACTAATTGATACAAGGGCAGACAGAAAAGAAGTACTTAATTTTGCTATGACAATTCCTGTAAGAGCAACTAAAAAAAGTGATAAATTTTTTCTGCAAGTAGACCGTCCTCTGCTTAAATCACCAAGTAAAAAAGTACCCTTGACTATAAATTATGCAAGTAAAGGTTTTTTTGTTTTTCAAACAACAGATAGTTCAAAAAAATGGATTAAAATAAATTTACATACAAATCAAATTGAATTATCTTGGGAACCACAAAAGCAATTTGATGTTCGTTGGAATAAAAATGGTTTTGATATATTTTCCGGAGCAACAAAAATAGCAGCGTGGTGTTGGAAAATTGATTCGAAAATTGGCTTCCGAGGAAGTAATAGCGGAAATTCCTCAATTTATGAAGAAAATAATTCGGGTATGTCAAATTTTTCCAAAAAAGAATTATTTTATTTACAATAAGGGATGGGATTAAATGCGTTTAGCTTGTTTGTTATACTTAGCCATAACGCCACTGGTCCTCTCGGCGGAAACGATCGTTGTCAAAACGAACGCACCGCAGAACAGAAATGCGGTGTTTCAATACCGTGTCCCCAAAGGATATGATAAAAATCGACGGGAGATGTATCGGGTGTTGGTGATTTTCGGTGGCAGAAATACCGATGGCGTTGCCAATCCCGATAAATTGCACCAGACAATTTTAGATAAAGGTGGAAGGATTAAAGAATGAAAAGACATTTGTTTCTTATAACTTTTATTGTTCTGTTATGCGGTTGTACAGGAGGTGCTCTTATGGCACAAGAAAATTTTGAGGTAAAATATAAGATTATACACGGGAAAAAGCTAGCCCAAATAATAGACATTCCTGCTAATTGGAATGATGATTATTATTATGTTATAGGGGCTGTTCGTAACTTAGAGAAGAAAAATGCGTTGGTATCTATAGCATTTTGGCATAATAAGAATAAATATTTTACAACATCAGGGTACAGAGAAGTGGGTTGGGTAGATGGGAATAATTCTGCCGCACGAATATTTTTATTTCCGATTGGAATGAGAAATGAAGAACTACCTATGCCTGCAGATGGTTTTTCATATCGCATCAAAATTCTACAAACAAAGTAAAGAAATAGTTGTTGACTAATTCGAAGGAGAAAAAATATGGTGTTTGATTTTAGGAAAATATTTTCAGTAATTATACTTTTTTGTGGTATAAATATGGCTTGGGCAAGTAATAAAGCTTCAACAATATTAAGTTGTTGGCAAGAGGCATCTTCTGGTAAAACTTTTTTGGTTTTTTATCATAATTAAAGGAATAATAATGAAAAATTATGTGCTTCATCCAACTTTTGGTTCTATCAAAAGATTAATTTTTTTGATTGGGATTTTCTGTGCTTTGTTAAGTATCGGGGGGCTACTATGTATTGCCCAATCCCCTCGAGTAATAGATTTACATGCCCTGAAAATTTTTGTAGGAATTCCGTTCGGATATATTTTTTTGCCAGTATTGTTGATATCATTTTCATATAGAATAACAATTAATAATAATAGAATCGTATTTTATATGTTTTTTTTGCCAGTGAAAATGATCGACTTGGAGACAATAAGTAAAGTTTTTTTTGAAAAAATTGCTTCAAATGGTCAACCATGTGTAATTACAATCCGATATGAAAATGAAAAATATAGTTATCCAATCCGTCTATTCGACAAAAGTAAAATAGAGCAACTTATTACAGATTTGAATGATATATCTGACAAAAAAATATCACATTCAGAAGTAATTGATTCTTCAATTTTTGATTTTTACAAGAAGAATACTATCATTTAATTGGTGCTTGACCAAATTAGATTCCTTTGGTATAATCTTTATATTCTTTTGGCGCCCATCGTCTATCGGTTAGGACACCAGGTTTTCATCCTAGTAAGAGGAGTTCGACTCTCCTTGGGCGCGCCACTTTGTGTGGCAATAGACTGCGGCCGCACTGGTCGCATTTTTTTTGCGGTCTATTTAACATTTGATGAGGATAGCGCATGAAAGACTTTTTTTACAAGTTTCTTAGCCACGACGCCGGTCCTCTCGCTCAGTTTATCAAATATGCTATCGTCGGCGGGATCGCTACATTAGTTCATATTTCTACCTTTTTTCTCTGCGGTCGCTACCTTTTTCCCTGTCTTTCAGAAGATGATATAGCCGTCCGCACCTTGGGGAAGTTTAAGCTGTTATCCCTGACAGACGACTATTTAGTCCGTGCTAAAGCGTCAAGGGCCCGTAATGCGGCTCTTTGCAATATAATAGCATTTTGCACTTCAAATATTATCTGCTATGCCTTAAATCGGCTCTTCGTCTTTACTCCTGGTCGTCATTCGATTTTGCTGGAATTTTTCCTGTTCTTTTGTGTTTCCGCTATTAGTATGATTTTAGGTACAGCCACTCAAACAGCATTGATAGCATGGTGCAGAATGCAGACAACCTTAGCCTTTGGAGCCAATTTAATCTTTTCGCTTGCAATAAATTTTGTCGCTCGTAAGTTTTTTGTTTTTAACGGATGACATTATGGCAAGGATATTACTTCATATGTGCTGTGGTCCCTGCGCATCTGCCTGTTTAGAGCGGCTGCGGGCAGAAGGGCATGAAGTAACCCTCTTTTTTTCAAATGCCAATATCGCGCCCGACAGCGAATATCGGCGGCGTTTTAGTGCTGCCGATAAACTGGCGACGGCAACTAATACTCCATTGGTAGAAGATTCTGAAGTGTCGCATGCGGAATGGCTAAAAGAGGTTGCGTCAGGATTGGAGGACGAACCCGAGGGTGGCGAAAGATGCCGCAGATGCTTCGCCTTCAATCTTAAGAGAGCGGCAAGTTTTGCTAAAGATAATGGCTACGATATCTTTACTACATCCCTGACGGTAAGCCCCCATAAGCGCAGTGCCCTAATTTTTATGGTTGGTAGAGAGGTCGGAGGGGATACATTCCTCGAAGAAGATTTTAAGAAACGAAACGGTTTTCTTCGCAGTATTGAACTTTCTGAGGCCTTGGGGCTCTATCGTCAGGATTACTGCGGGTGTGAATTTTCACTTCGAGACGCGGTTGCTCGGGCAAAGAAAAAGGCAACAGAATGACTCAGGCCTTTCATGAATATTTTATGCGGTTAGCCTTGGCATTGGCAGATAAAGCCGGTGCAGAAGGGGAAGTGCCAACAGGCTGTGTTATCGTAGAGGCTCCCGCCTCTCCCGATGCCATGCCGATAACGGCAAAGATTATCGGCAAGGCACATAATCAAACGGAGACTCTTCATGATCCGACAGCCCATGCCGAAATGATTGCAATATCCCAAGCCGCAGAGGTAAAAGGTGATTTCCGCCTGACCGATACGATTCTCTATGTCACAAAAGAACCATGTGCAATGTGTGCAGGAGCAATCGTTCTTGCCAGAATTCCCACAGTCGTTTGGGGGGTGAGCGATCCAAAGCGTGGCGGTGAATCAAATTTTGGAATACTTTCCAGCGACGCTTTAATTCATCGGCCAAAGATAATTAAAGATATTCTTGGTGATGAAGCTAAGATAAAACTTCAGGAATTTTTTAAGGAACGCAGAAAACAATGAACCGAATTGAAACGAAACTTTCCTCCCTCCGTGAAGGCTATGATGGCAAGCGATGCTTCGTTCATGCACGATTAGCCGTAAATGGCGATGAAATGGTTGCGACGGCTCAATATTTGAATGTTCAGGGCTCCGACAAATTCGATACGCTTCATGTAGCATTCAGCCATGATGGCGGACGCACTTGGACAGAACTGCAGCCAGATAACGCTTTTGCCCCTGTCATCGATAAGTACGGGCTTAAATGCGTCTGCTGTGATATGACGCCAATGTATCATAAAAAGACAGGTAAATTCCTTGTCATCGGCCATACAGCTCAATATAAGGGAGACTCCCTGCATCCGGTCGCTCCGGGAGAGCGTTTCCGCAGTACTCCATATTCGGTGTTGGATATTGCGACGGGTCATTTCAAGCCTGTGCGACATATAGATACGCACGGTAGCGAGAAGTATCTTGACTGCGGCAGCGGATGCAGCCAGTGCCTAGAATTGCCGGATGGCGACATTTTGATACCGGTATCATTTAGCGAACGCATTAACGGTGTTGCGCAAAACTCCAAGGTTATAGTCTTCAGATGCTCATTTGACGGCGAAGTCATTACATTAAAAGAGACAGGAAATGATATAGAGGTAAAGAATGAAGTTCGAGGTATAGGAGAAGCCTCAATCATTGAGCATGACAACCGCTATTTCTTGACAATCCGCGGTGATACATACGGTTATGTTTGCTCCTCCGACGATGGACTTCATTTTACGGAGCCGATCATTTGGCATTGGGACGATGGTGAGATAGTGCCAACATATAATACCCAATCGCATTGGATGAAGCTTAAAGGTAGACTTTATCTGGTATATACCCGAAAAGCTGGCACTAATGACCATGTATTTCGTCATCGTGCACCGCTTTGGGCAACAGAGGTTGATGCCGATAACCTAACGCTAAAGCGTGAAAAAGAATGGATCGTGGTGCCCGAGCGAGGAGCAAGACTGGGAAATTTCGGCGTATGTTCTCCCGACGATAAGGTCGCCTATGTTTTAGCAGCCGAATGGATGCAGCCAATCGGGTGTGAAAAATACGGCAGCAACAATAGAATTTGGCTCGCTACACTTTCGTAGTCATTTCATACGGCCTTTTTTAGAAACGCTCCGCAATCTCAGCCTACATCGATCTGAATTCAGAAAACCTTCACCGCTTAACGAAGAACCAAAAAAAATTAAAGGTTTGCCTGCGAGCCATCAGTCCGCATAGGGGGAGTGCGTAAAATATGCTTTACAATTAGAAATTTTGCCAACAACTGTCATTTTGTGATATCATATATAGATTCCAAGAAAAGGATTTTTGCTATGGCAATGGATAAACATTATGAACCTGCGCAGATTGAAAAAAAATGGTATGCGTGGTGGGAAGAGAATGGATTTTTTAAGCCGACCGGACAGGGTGAGCCATGGAGCATGGTTATCCCTCCTCCAAATGTAACTGGTATTCTCCATATGGGGCATGCCTTGAATGATACTATTCAGGATGTTTTGGCCCGTTGGAGGAGAATGCAGGGTAGGGATGTTTTGTGGGTCCCTGGTACCGACCATGCCGGTATTGCTACGCAGAATGTAGTTGAGAAGGCTCTTCGCAAGGAGGGTAAGCGTCGTCAGGATCTCGGGCGTGAGGCTTTTATCGACCGCGTTTGGGAATGGCGTAAGCAGTATGGCGGCACGATTGTCCGCCAGCTTCGCAGTTTGGGCTGCTCTTGCGATTGGAGCCATGAGCGTTTCACGATGGATGAGGGTCTTTCAAAGGCTGTTGCAGAGGTCTTTTGTAAGATGTATGATGAAGACCTTATCTATCGCGGCAATTATATTGTGAACTGGTGCCCTCGTTGCGGTACGGCTCTTGCTGATGACGAGGTTGAGCATGAGCCTAATCACGGACACCTCTGGTATGTCCGTTATCCTGTCGTCGGTAGTGAATTGGGTGTTAAGGGCGAGGCGTATAAGGATTATATAATGGTCGCTACAACGCGTCCTGAAACCCTTCCCGGTGATACTGCCGTTGCGGTTAATCCAAAGGATGAGCGTTATCTTGCGCTTCACGGCCGCAAGGTTGTTCTGCCTTTGACCGGTCGCGAGATTCCTGTTCTTGCCGATGATTATGTTGAGAAGGAATTCGGTACCGGTATCGTTAAGATTACTCCCGCACATGACCCGAACGACTTCCAGGTGGGTAAGCGTCACGAGCTCGAAGAGATCAATATCATGAATGACGACGGCACGATGAATGAGCTTGCCGGCGCCGCTTACTGCGGTATGGATCGTTTTGAGTGCCGTGAGGCGATTGTCCGTGACTTGGAGGCTGGCGGTTTCCTTGATCATGTCGAGGATTATGACAATCAGGTCGGCCATTGCTATCGTTGTCATACCGTTATTGAATCGCGTCTTTCTCCACAGTGGTTCGTCCGTATGAAGCCGTTGGCCGTCCAGGCTATTGAGGCTGTTAAGTCTGGTAAGATTCAATTCTCGCCAAAGCGTTACGAGACTACTTACTTTAATTGGATGGAGAATATCCGCGATTGGTGCATTTCTCGCCAAATTTGGTGGGGTCATCGTATCCCTGTTTATACTTGCGCTTGCGGCCATGAATGGGCTGCGCCTGAAGCTCCGTCGGTTTGCCCTGTCTGCGGTGCCGGCAAGGATGCTATTACGCAGGATGAGGATGTCCTTGATACATGGTTCTCTTCATGGCTGTGGCCTTTTTCGACCTTGGGTTGGCCGGAGAAGACTGACGACCTTGCACGCTATTACCCAACGAATGACCTTTGCACGGCTCCTGATATTATTTTCTTCTGGGTTGCCCGCATGATTATGGCAGGCTGCAAGTTTATGGATGATGTTCCTTTCCGTAATGTTGTCCTACACGGTGTTGTGCGTGACGACAAGGGCCGTAAGATGTCGAAATCTTTGGGCAATTCTCTCGATCCTCTCCAGATTATCGACCAGTTTAGCGCCGACTCATTGAGATTTACGCTTATGCAGACGACCTCTCCAGGTATTGATGTCTACATTAGCATGAATAAGTTTGAGATTGGTCGTAACTTTGGTACGAAGATCTGGAACGCATCTCGCTTTATCGCTATGTATGCCGAGAAGAATCCAGGACTTGATGTCAGGGCTATCGGCGCAGATGGTGCGACCTACGACCTTGCACTGCTTACAGATGATGACCGTCATATAATTGCACGCTGCAATTCTATGATCGCGGATGTCACCTCCTGGCTTGAGAAGTACCGCTTCCAGGATGCGGCACTTGCGGTTTATGATTTTGTCTGGTCTGAATTTTGCGACTGGTTCGTCGAGTCTTCCAAGGCCGCCCTTAATTCTGATGACGAGCGCGTCCGTTTGCAGAAGTTGTCGATTCTTTTTGATGTTCTTGGCAAGTCGTTGCGCGTGGTTCATCCGTTTATGCCGTTCCTTACCGAGGAACTTTGGCATCAGATGGGATTTGCCGGCGAAAATGAGTCGATTATGCGCGCTGCATGGCCAAAGGTGCTTTCTGAGGAGGCTAAGGCTTCTCTTGGAATCAATGACGAAGTCGTCGCATATATTGAGGCTAAGCATGAGCTGATTACGGCTGGTCGCGCTCTTCGCACCCAGTATGGTATTGCTCCTTCAAAGCCTGTTCACTATATTGTGCTTGCCGCTGATGCTGCAAGCGAGGCTAAGCTTCTTCGTGATAGGGCTGACATCGCTTCGTTCTTGCGTGCAGAGCCTTTGGATATCTCTTGCAATGCCGATGTTAAGGGTATGCCGGGCACTGTTGTCGCCGCTGGTGCTATCCATTTGCCTCTTGCCGGTTTGATTGATATTCCAGCTGAGCTTGAGAAGATTGCCGCGGAAATTGAGAAGAACTCTAAGTTCCTTGCGGGAGTCAACGCTAAACTTTCCAACGAGGGCTTTGTATCGCGTGCTCCGGAGGCGGTCGTTGAGCAGCAGCGTACTCGTAAGGCTGAACTTGAGGCTGAAATAGCCCGCCTTACAAGCTTGGCTGAGACATTGAAGTCTGCGGAGTAATTCATGTCCCGTTTATGCCAAGTTAAAAATCTCTTGCAGGTAGTCTTGTTTGCGTGGCTTGCTCTTTTTTCAGCAAGCTACGCAATCGGGGCTAATGCAGAGCATGATCAGTATGCGCTTTCTCTCAAGCAGCCTGAGGCGTCTCAGCATTCTGATAAGAATATAGCAAATGAGGATCAAGATGAATCTGCGCCTATGCGTGTTTCAACTCTTGAAATCCCTTCGCATTTTTCGCGCCTTTGCCGCCGCTTCGCTCTCCTGTTGGAGTCCCGTCATTATGTTCAAAAGCCGTTGGACAAGGAGCTTTCTCAGCAAGCGTGGACAAACTACATAATGATGCTTGACTACGACAGATGTTATTTTCTCCAGTCGGATATTGAGGCTTTTGATCAATGGCGATTTCGTTTGTGCGACGATTTGCGCGCCGGTAATTTGGAATTCCCTGTCAAAGTCTTTGAGGTGTTTCGTGAGCGTCTTGCTAACCGTTATTCATTTGTAGAGGAATTTCTGAAGCAGGAGCAGGATTATTCCATAAAGGAAGAATACCAATGGGAGCGTAAGGAGGCTCCTTGGGCGGCTAACGAAACCGAATGGGATGATTTATGGCGCCGTAAAATGAAGAATGAGCTTCTCGGCCGAATTGTCTCGCGAGACTATGCTATTTCAAATGACCTGGAGAAGGCGGTTTCTCCAACTAACTCAGTAGCAGCCGTCTCGTCGGCTTCGCCTGTGACTAATTCGGTCGCGGCTACAACAAATCCGCCGCCGCCGGTTATTGATATGTCGCCTGAGGCAGTTGTCGGTCGTCGCTACAAGCAATACAAAGGTATTATTCAAGATGCCGATGCCGATTATATTCTTGAACGCTTCCTTTGCTCTTTTTCTCAGGTTTATGATCCACACTCGACTTATATGCCGCCTACGCGTGTCGATGATTTTAATATCGACATGAATCTTACGCTTTGCGGTATCGGCGCGACCTTACAGTCGGAGGACGGTATGGCGAAGGTTGTGAGTATTATGCCAGGAGGCCCTGCCGGGCGCGATACTCGCGAGATACGCCTTCGCGATAATGATAAAATTTATGCTGTAGGTCAGGACGACGGTCCTGTAGAGGATATTGTCCATTTGCCCCTTGATAAGATTGTCAAGCGTATCCGCGGCAAGAAAGGAACGCGTGTTGTCCTCCATGTTATCAGTGCATCGGATCCCAGCGGCAACACGACGAAGGTTGTGGATTTGATTCGTGACGACATCAAGCTTGAGGAGTCGGCAGCGACCGGCCGTGTCGTTCGTGTTTCGATGGCGAAGACCTTGCCGTTGTCTCCCATCGGCGAGGATGGGAAGCATTCTTTGACATCGGTCGTTGAGCGCGCCTTCGGTTATGTTAATCTGCCTATGTTTTATGGCTCGATGACCTCTCCGAACGATCCTAATTTCCGTAGCTGCACATGGGATGTCGCCAAGATTATCAGTGGCTTTAATGATGAAGTCGAGGGCTTGGTCCTTGACTTGCGCGGTAATGGTGGAGGATCTTTACGAGAGGCGGTAGCTTTGGCCGGTTCATTTATTCGTCTGGGGCCTATTGTTATTGTCAGGGAGGGTGCTAGAGCTCAACCTCTTTCTGATACGGATCCGGCCATTGTATTCCGTAAGCCTCTGATTGTTATGATCGATAAGGCAAGTGCGAGCGCGTCAGAGATTGTTGCCGCCGCTTTGCAGGATTGCGGGCGTGCTCTTATTGTCGGAGACTCCAAGAGCCACGGTAAGGGCTCTGTCCAAAATGTCATGCCTTTGATTGCGACGGATGAATCGTATGGATCTTTGAAGCTGACAATCGCCTCTTTTTACCGTATTAACGGTAGCTCTACTCAGATTAAGGGCGTTTCAAGCGATATCGTTCTGCCATCAACCATGGAGTATATGGATATAGGCGAGGATAAACTGCCTAGTGCTATGGCATGGACGAGTATTCCACCAATGAATTACAAGATCGTTTATCCGCTGGGCGGCATAATTCCTTCACTTCGCAAAAAATCTATGGAGCGTCTTGCGAACAATGCCGAATGGGTGAAGCATATCGAGGAAGTTGAGCATATCCGTAAGGTTGGTGAGCGCAAATCGGTTCCTCTTGATTATGCAAGGCGTTACCAACTTTTGAGTGAGGATTCCAAGGTAGGGATTGATAGCGAAAGCGACGAGGCGGATAAGCAGGATCGCAAAGTAGCCGATGATGGTATCGGTGATGATATAGTTCTCCGCGAAACCTTCAATATTCTCGGCGACCTTGTTGACGCGCAGGGTGGTAGCGGCATTACTACCTCACAGGATGCTGATGTTTCGGATTGGATATACAAGTTCTTTAATTAGGAAGCGTATGGAATTACACTTTACCAAGATGCATGGCGCAGGCAATGATTTCATAGTCGTCGATGATAGGAATTTAACGGTGCCATGGGAGGATTACCAGTTGATGGCGGCGATTGCCGCCCGTCGTACCGGTATCGGCTGCGAGGGAATTATTCTCGTACAGCCTTCGGATCGTGCTGACTTCCGTATGCGTTTTTTAAATCCGGACGGCACCGAGGTTGAGCTTTGTGGCAATGGCGCCCGCTGTGTAGCTCAGTTTGCCCGTTCGATTGGGATTGCCCATAAGTCTATGACGATGGAGACCTCTTGTGGACTAGTTGACGCAGAGGTGGAGGATACTGGTGTCAAAGTGTGGGTGCCGGATCCGACTGCGCGTTCGTATAGTCTCAAGGTTGATTTCCCCGAAGTGTCGTATGTCGGGCATGCGGTTTCAATCGGTTGCCCCCACTTCGTCGTTCCTGTTTCACCTGAAGAGTTGGAGCATCTTGATGTCGCTACAGTCGGAGCGGCGATAAGGCAGCATTCAATCTTCAACCCAGAGGGGGTTAATGTTGATTTTGTCAGTTATATCAAGCCAAATCGTATTCGTATGCGTACATTTGAGCGAGGTGTAGAAGCGGAATCAGGCGCTTGTGGAACCGGCGCAGTTGCCGCCGCCGTCGTTGGTGTTGAGGCTGAAGGCATAACATTGCCGGTCAAGGTAACAACTTCTTCAGGCTTTGAATTGACCGTTGATGGCGATTGGCGTTCAAAAAAATGTACGGGCATGACGCTTACAGGACCTGCACGAAAGGTCTTTGAAGGAGTTATTGACCTTGACCAAGTTGATGGAGCTCAAGAGTTTTAAGAAGAGCTTCTAACTTTTGTTTTCATTTAGGCACGATTTTTGCTATAATGGGGAACATCATCTTTGATTTTTTACAAGAACTGAGGACTAAGAATGGCATTCTGGAAGAAAAATAAAAACGAAGACGGGCAGGGATATGTACCAGGCCTAACGCCGCGTTCATTTTTCGCGACATTGATTTGTATGCTTTTGACGGCGATGTATGTCCAGTATTCAAAGGTTATCGTCGATGAATGCTATATGATTCCAGAGTCGGCCATCCCAATTCCAGCAATGATTGTCATAGTGGCATTGCTTGTTTTTGTCGGTGTATTCGGCTTGTTGTTTAAGATTAGAATCTTGACTAAGGCTGAAATCGTCTGCGTAGCTTTTGCGACATTGATGTCGGTTCCGCTGATGACGCAAGGCTTCTGGATGCGTTTCTTAGGTGTTACCTCAGCACCGCTTCGCAATCAGAACTTTGACTATATGGATGCCTACAATGACAACCTTTGGCCTCACGGACCAAACCTGCTTGCAGACGCCTTTGCCGTAGCGGCCCCTGATTCAAAGAATGATGGAAACGGCGAAATTTTTGTCACCCCTGGCTCAACATCTAAGAACATAACATGGTCAGAGGTTGAATATGAGGAAGGTGTTAAGGCTATCCTTCCTACTATAACAAACACCGGCGCAGACGAAGAGACCTATCTCTCGTTTACCATTCCGGTTTCATATGGTGACAAGCCCTCAACGGCAGTGCCCTCATATCCGCACCTCGCAAGTATTCTTGCATTAACCCCCGCTGTTGAAGCTGAAACCCAAATTTTTGCGCGCGCTTTGGCCGACGACAATCCTGTCCCCGTAGACTTGATTACAGGTCGCAAGGCGGACAAAAAGACATACCTTCACAAGAAAGGCTTTGTCCGTCTTGGTCAATATGGTGTAATTCCCGCTCCCGTATGTGCCAGTAATTTGGTCATTCAAATCGGTCTTAAAGGCCGTGGCAGCGTGACATTTGCAGATCCAAAGCTGATGTCGGTGTTTGCTTTGGAGTCCGCCTTCACAGGCCGCAAGATTA
Organism: Kiritimatiellia bacterium; assembly: GCA_045603485.1. Classification (GTDB taxonomy): domain Bacteria; phylum Verrucomicrobiota; class Kiritimatiellia; order RFP12; family JAAYLN01; genus RGIG5952. Next base: position 13,896 of record JAZUMF010000089.1, read on the forward strand.
TGCCTGAAAAGGAGTATCTTGCCCTTGCGCCAGCTGCCCGTCCAGCAGGTGTTATTGTAAAGCCTGACAATCTCTGGTCTATCAAAGGTCTCACATATTTCATTAAGGGTTATATTCCTATCCGCGAGTGGATTCGCCCGGCTGTCGTTTGGGGTTCATACTTGCTCATGCTCTATTTGGCCTTCTTCACAATCAATGTTATGATGCGTAAGAAGTGGGCTGAAAGCGAGCGTTATCCAATGCCGAACGCAAAGATTCCTCTTGCGATTATCGGTGTTGACGATAAGAAAGAAAGCCCATTCTCTGAAATATGGAAAAATCCCTATGCCTGGGCAGGTTTGATTTTTGCAGTTCTCTTCGGTATTGCAAGGGGCGCCCATTATTACAATCCGAATTTGCCTGATCTTGATGCTTCCATCAATATCGGTGAATATGTCACCAATCCCGTCTATGGTGAGATGTTCAAGACAACCTTCTACTTCTCACTCTTTGTTTGCTCGATAGCGGTATTCTTCGAGCTCAATGTCTTGATTTCAGTCGTTGTAGGCTATTGGTTCTTCCGTGCATGCTATTGCTTCGGTCACCTTGGCGGCATTGATGTCAATGCGGGCTTCCCATGGCGCTACGAGCAGTCCGTAGGCTCCTACCTCGGATACTTCTTCGTTGTAATAGCCCTCTCGGCAAAGTATATTTGGGGAATTATCAAGGATGCCGCCAAGGGCACCAAAAAGGAGCACGGTGAGGTATTCTCCTCCCGCATGGCTTTGGTCCTTTTCATCCTCTCTCATGTCGGTATCATCATTTGGGCTAAGGTAATGAACGCAAATGTCGGCTCAATGCTCTTGATGTTCTGCTTCCTCGTTCTTATTGGCTTTGTCTCAGCTAAGTATCGCGCAGAGTGCGGAAGCCCATGGGGATACTTCACACCATATAACTCCATGCTCTTCGTTTCGATGTGCGGCGGTATCGCTCTCTTCGGTACATCAAGCATGATGATTTCATTGATTCTTTCAGGCTTCCTAACCGTTACGGTTTTCTACCTCATCCCCGGTCTTCAGTTTGAGGTGATCCAGATTGGCAAGCGCATGAATATCCAGCCCCGCCACATTATGTGGGTATGTTTGTTGGGCCTCCTCGGCGGTCTCTTCATCGGTGGTTGGGTATTCCTCTCAAATGCTTATTCATACGGTGGTGATAACATTAAGTATCAGTGGCCCTTCAATGGACTCAACTGGTTTATGAACAAGTACCGTACGATTCTTAATGAGGCTACAGCCGATTGGCTCAGGCAGACCGCCGACCCAACCGCATCTCTTGGTCCTGATTGGGGCTTCAGAGCAATGTGCTTTGGCGGTGTCATTATGGTTGTCTTGACGATTCTCCGCCAATTCTTCGCAGGCTTCTGGTTCCACCCAATTGGATTCCTCCTCGCTCCTACCCATCTTAACGATGGCGCAAACTGGGGTACACTCTTGATCGCATGGCTCATTCGAATGATCGTTCTCAAAGTCGGTGGCGCTCATGCCGTCCGTACAAAGCTCCAGCCATTCTTCGTTGGTGCATTTGTCGGTTGCTTGATCGCAATCGTAATCTTTACAATCGTCAATGCTCAAGCTCGAATGAGTGGGTCAACACTATTCTACCCATCAATGCCTTAATCTGGAGCAAAGGATATCTTTAACATGAACAAGAATACATCTTCGCCCCTCGCGCAATTTGCCAGTGCAACATTCTTCCTTGTATTATTGGTGGCTCTGATTGTCGGCTTCGTTACGATATTTGACGCTGAATCCTACAAGCCGCCCGTAAAGCTTGACCGCAGCTACGATAGATCTGCTATGGTTGATGCCCTTTCTGTTGAATCGGTTTCAAACCGCTTCAACCAAATCATAGGGCTCGGTTCCCGTACTCCTGGGCAAGCCGGTTTAACGGCGGCGGCAGAGCTGATTAAGAAAGAATACAAAGAGGCGGGTCTTGAAGTCTTTACTCAAGAAGTCCTTATCCCAGCTCCTCTTGCAGATGGTGGCAAGGGCACCTTGACGGTTGGCTCTGAAGTTATCGACGCATGGCCATTTGCGCCAAACTATGTTCAGCCGGTTGTGACTCCAGCCGAGGGACTAACCGGCAAGCTCTTTCTTGTTACAGAAGAGAATGTCCGCTCTGAAAAGAATTTTGCAGACAAAATCGCAGTTGTAGACTTGTCACAACCGCTTTTCTCAGAGCTTGGTCTTACTCCCTCACAGTACATCGAGTTAGGCTTCAAGGCTGTAATAATAACACATTCTGAAGGCCTCAATAATGTACCATGGCCCCAGTTCAATTATACAATGCGCATAAAGGAAATGCCTGTAAACCTTGTTCGTGTTGCAGTTGAGCCAGAAGTTTTGGCTCACATCGGCAAAGAGGTCAATCTTAAATCAATTTCCCGTTGGCGCAATGCTCGCACCGAAAACATCATCGGTGTTTTGAGAGCCAAGGAAAAGTCAGAAAACGCTTTAGTCATTCCTGTCACTTATGATGCCGCGTCATTACTCCCTGATTTTGCGCAAGGCCCCGTTCAAGCCCTCACGCTTTCAGTCCAGCTCCAGATTCTCAAAGGTCTGCTGCCACACAAAGACGCCCTTCGTCGCGATGTTGTCTTTGTTGCAACAACAGGTATCGGTCATCAGGGAATTGGAGCGTCCCGTTTAGTTTCAACAATCGGAGCATGGGGTCAGCACGACGCAGCTCGCATTCGCATTGAAAAGCAGCTTGCAGATAATGACAACTACCTCAAGATGCTCAAAGAAGTCATTAAGTGCTTCGATAATCCATCCTTTGCGGTCGCAGGTAATACCGCCGAAAATGAAAAGATTATGCACAGCCTTCCCACAGATGTGCGTAATTTCCTCTCAGACCGAGTATCCGCTGTTTTGCGTGATGCTGTTTTTGTCCAGGCTGAAAGCCTCCTCATGGCAGAGATCGCATACAAGCGCGATCCGGAAAATCTTCACTCTGCAGAGTTCGCCAAGTTTCAGGTTGAAAAGAAACTCTACGATGATTTGAATAATATTTCGGCATTGCCGCTTGCCAGAGCTCTTGAGCGTCCTTTGTCCTCAAAGCCCGTCTTCTTTGATGTCAATGGAAAGCAGGTATTCTTCCGACAGGCATTGCAAAGCAGCCTTGAGAAGCTTATCAAATACCATGAGGATCGCGAAAAGGCGATTAAAGAAGATTTGGTACTTCAAAAATTCTTTGCAGGATATGCCAATATCCTCGCTTTTGCACCACGCCTCCAACCCGCCGATATCGGCAGAACCGCCTCTGAAAATGTCGGTTATGTTGCCGGTCTATTCTGGGGATCCAGTGCAAATACAGGAGAACCCGCAAACCTCTTTGGCCAACTTGTCAACGACTCGATATATGCCTTGAATATTGAAGACAAAGTCTCCATAACAAAGCCAACAAATGGCGGCTCCTTCAACGGACTTACAGGTGGTTCATTCTATGACTCAATGCCTTGGGCTGTTGTTTCCATCCCTGCATTCTCGCTCGTCTCGGCAAACAACTCCTCTCCAATCTTTGAGTATCCATTTGTCCATCGCTCATTCACCAATCTTCAATCAATCAAAAGTTCACTCCAGTTGGCCGGTGAAGTCGCAATCTCGGCTGCCCGCGGTTATGGTAACTTCGGCCGTTTGCCATTCTTCGCCACTTATAATATGCAAGGATCGGTTTATGCATCCGGCGTCGGTAACTCCGTGGTTCCCAACTACGCTGTAGCAAATACTCTTGTTGCCGCACCCGATACAAAACCATACACCTTTACCGACCCATACGGCGCATACAGCCATCCGTTCTTAACAATGCCAACATGGCGCGGCCGTGCACCCGAAGCGTTCTACTTCGGTAAAAACGGGCTAATTGAGTATGTCAAAGACTATGGTGCCTCTGCACAGAACATCTATAAGTCCAAGACAATGCCCAACAACAATTCACCAGTCAACTTGATTCTCTATCGTGCAGCGCCAGTTGTTATCTACAATATCGTAAACCCACAGTCAATGAAGGCCTTCTCCGGAATTGAATTCCTCTCCTCCAGTGGACTTGCGGCATTCAGTTCTACATGCCCGTATCGTTCATCGGTCGGTCAGATGGATTTCATTCCACCCAAAGAATACTTCTTCATCACACTCAAGGCAGGTGCTCCTGGCAATGATCTCGTAGCTACCACACGCGCATTCTGTTTAGGCGTCCTTCACAACGAAACAGACAAGCATTACAAGCCCACCGATAACGAAATTGACGGTGCTGGCTATTTGGCATGGGATACTCCTATTGTCCGCAACCTCACACTCGAGGCCGACGCCTCTATGGCTTGGCTTGCTGAAAAGCGCCTTGATCTTCAGAAGCGCTATGGCATGGCAGACGATATGACACTCGACCTTGATGAAAAGGCAAATTCTCTTCTCAAGGATGATCAGACAAATGGCAACGAGCGCCCATTGCTTGGCCGTTTGCGTGATTTACGCCAGTCGCTTTCATACCAGATTCTCAACCATCCAATTATCCGTGGATCGGTTTCAGAAGCCGTTTGGGGTATCCTTTGGTATATGGGTCTTCTAGTTCCATTTATCTTCTTCTTTGAGAAGCTTGTCTTCGGCTTCACCGATGTCCGCAAGCAAATTGTGGCACAGGGCGCAATCTTCTTGGTAGTCTTTGCCTTGTTGCGGATCCTTCACCCTGCATTCCATATGATTCGTTCTTCATCAATGATTCTCCTTGGATTTGTCATCATTATCATCGTGGCGTCAGTTACCTCGGTATTGTCCACAAAGTTCCAAGAGAACCTCGATGCGATGCGTGCCTCGCAAGGCATCGTCAAGGGTGCAAAGGGTAATACCTTCGGTATCGTCATGACAGCATTCATGCTCGGACTCAACAATATGCACCGCCGTAAAGTCCGTACGGGACTTACCTGTGCAACCCTCGTCCTTATGACATTCGTTATGATTTGCTTTACCTCGGTACAGTCCAATATCCTTGAAAAAGAGCGTGCAATCGGCCGCGCCTCATATCAAGGTATCCTCGTCCGTGAAAAGCAGTTCCGCCCAATCTCCAACAGCGAAGTTGATGCACTCAATGCTTCTTATGGTGAAAAGCATACGGTAAACCTTCGTCAGGCCTATATCGGGTCAATGAACTATAGTGCAGGAACTATTGATATTCCCAACTTCCAAGTCACTTATGGTACTGGAGATAAGGCCGTTTCACGCGTTGTTAAAGCAGGTCTTGGTCTCACAGCTACTGAGCCACTGCGCAATTCGATTCAGCTTTTGACCACAAACGGCTGGTTCACCGTAGAACAGGCTTCACAAACGCATGGGCCATATCCAGTCATCATCCCCGATGATTTGGCAGACCAGCTTGGTATTACAGCCGAAGATGTCAATAAAGAGCGTGTACCCGTCACAATCGCCGGTGCGCCATTCTATGTCTGGGGCATCTTCAAGTCATCAGAGCTTCCAAATGCTGTAGATGTAGACGGTGAAAATCTGATTCCGTTTGATATCGAAGGTATTTCGGCACCACAGATGTCGGGTCGCTATATCCTCGCAGAAGTGACCGATCCGCGCGTTCAGCCCTCTGACCTCTTAATTGGTCTTGTCAATCAGTTGCCCTTACCATCAAATACGGAAGTCAATCGCCGTACGCTTTCAGTTGTGATTGATATGGGAGATTCTCCATATTCAACAGCCCGTAGGGAAATTGACTCCTATCTAATTCAGACAGGTCGTGATTGCAACTACGGACTTGATGGAACAGCCTTCAACGGGCGTCGCGCACGCGCACGCTCAATGGCTGGTATGGCAGACCTGATTATCCCGCTTATTATCGCCGCACTCACCGTTCTCAATACGATGAAAGGCTCAGTCTACGAGCGCCGTACAGAAATCTTCGTTTACAATGCCGTTGGTATTGCACCTAAGTACATCTTCTTCATGTTCGTAGCTGAAGCACTCGTCTATTCCGTCGTTGGTGCAGTTTTAGGCTACATCCTCTCTCAAGGAACAGGGCGTATTCTCACAGCTCTCGACTTGACAGGCGGCATGAACATGAACTTCACATCAGTGACCACAATCTACGCTTCACTTGCAATTGCCGCAGCAACACTCGCATCGACATACTTCCCTGCGCGCTCTGCAGTAGAGATTGCCAAGCCCACCGATGATGCTGGTTGGACATTGCCCAAGCCAGATGATGACGACAGCGTGACCTTCTCGCTTCCGTTTACCTTCACACATTACGATCGCATCGCAGTTCTCTCATTCTTCTACAAGTATTTTGAGAACCTCGGTGAAGGTTCATCAGGTGCCTTCTTCTCTGGCCCTCCAAAGCTGACAATTGCCAAAGATACCGATTCTCTTGATGGAGATTCCTATATTCCGCGACTTGAAGTCCAGGTTTGGCTCAAGCCATTTGACTTGGGTGTTTCGCAAATGATTTATATTGATTTGCCGACCGATCCTGACACCAAGGAATACATCTCCAAGATGAGATTGGTCCGCGTAACCGGTACCCGCGATGCTTGGGTTCGCCTCAATACTCCAATGGTTGCCTTGATTAGACAACACTTCCTCCATTGGCGTGCAGTGCCAAAGGAGACCAAGATTGAGTATTTTGCTCAAGCAAAGCAAATCCTCGAAGAAACGGTTCTTGGCGAAAACAGCTAAGACAGCAAAAAGCCCTCCTAAAATGGGAGGGCTTTTTTTATTTAATCACATATAAGTCAAAATTTGTCCCGCATAGAACGCATAGATTTTTTAGAAAATCTATTCCGCACCATAATCTCATTTTGCGTGTGCCAAAAATTTAGAATGTTCATTATTAAGATATTGCAAACTGGACCTAAATTCGGCAGTTGTAGGCTAATAATCACCATTTGAGACAATAGCTTCAAGTCTGGCAAGTTTAATTGACCGTCCACACAAGATTCCTAGAAGTCTTATGTCTTAAGCCCGAAGTCTCACAAGTCTAATGTCTCGCGTATAATGTCAATTTTGCTACTGGGAGAAGAGGAGATTGGGAGTTGAGGAGTTTCGCCGC
>JAZUMF010000090.1:0-33130 GCA_045603485.1 Kiritimatiellia bacterium
AAGGATTGTATTTTGTCGAAAAAGATGGTTTTGATTATATCCTTGATTGGGGTATTATGTTCTATTATGGCCGTAGTGGGAATGTTAATAGGTGGTAGGTGAAGAAAATTTGGTGCGATGGGTGTTGTTGAAGCAGCTCGCATAAGTATTGGTAATGCCACCTTGTTGTCATTTGGACTTGTTGGCGGAGCGGAAATAGGAATTAGTGCTGGGTATGGGTGGTTTGTAGATTTCGAACTGACAGAGGAATAATAATGAAAATAAGCGACAAGACAATAAAAGGAGTTAAAGAAGATTGGAAAGTACAAACTTTTCAATATGATTATCTCTCCCATCTGAAGAAAAAATTTGTAGTAGGACATCTTTCCTTTTATCTTCTTACATTGGTTTTGATGGGATTATTACAGAACGATTTCTTTTTATTTCTTCAAATTCCATGTATGGTATCGTGGAATTATTTTGTCTTTTTTGATAAAAAATACCGTGCATATAAAGATGACTATAAGTATAAAAAATATGAATTTATAGGAACGCTATTCGCGACCATAGGGTTTAGCGTTTTTATATGTCTGATTTGCTTGTAAGTGTCAGCCTTTATGGGAGTAGTAAAATGAAAATTCTTTCTCTTTTTAAGTGGGTATTTGTTATAACTACGATTATTCTGGCCGCAATCGTGAGCAGTTCCTATGAATGGACCTCTCGGAGGTGGTGGCGTTTATTAATTTGGAGGTGTTATGTTTAAGTATCAAACTGGAGAAGATGTTATTTTAGGCGATGTCGTTCAGTATGCTGAATGGCAAGGAATTATTGAGTTCTTTATACATAAAGGGACTTCACTTGCAATTGATTACCATGCACCTAAAGGGGGGGTAATGATATTGTTCTTTAATGGGGGTCGTCTTTTGTTGGAAAATACAAAGGAGGAGGAAGATTTGATTTTTAAACATCGCTTTGACAATTCAGTTATTACTGAATTTGAAAAAAGGAAAAAAATATGTACTTTACTTTATCATAATGGAATTCCAATTTCGGTAGGGGATGAGGTGGAATGCATAGGGCCCTTGAAAGAACAGACAAGAATGCAGATATCATCAATCTACCCACCTTTTACCTCGATATCGTGGCAAGCAAGAATGCCAACTGGAGGTTTTACATGTATGTTGCCAACTGGAGAAGAGATGACTTTTGAAACAGTTCCTCCTTCTATGCGGTTAATATGTTGAATATTGAGTTTCTTCATGAGTAATTGTTCTATGAGGATAGTGTAAAATATTTTCTGTAAGTTACATTGATGTTGTTAGTGGGTCTTGTAAGAGTTGAATAATAGAGAAAACGAAAATTATGGTACAATAGGAAATATGATTCAACATTACAACGATTATATTTATCGGTGGCAAAAACATTATCATTGGTATTTGTGGCGTAATGCCCAGATATTTACTCCTACCTTTGATGTGTTCGGATATAACGAGCGTAGCGAGGTTACGGGCGTAATAGTTTCAAATATTGCGGCAGAGTATGGATATGACGAAATCGGAGTTTTCATTCGTGACCAATATGATTTTAGCGGAATCCAACATCTTGGATATTGGAATCCAAATACGAATTATGTTGGTAAGAATCCATACAAAAGAAGCCTTGTGGAGAATAAGACATTTCAAATTTACAGAAATAGTTCGGGACTAGGTGGAGACTTTTACATTTATTCTGATGTCAAGAGAATAAAACTGGATAAACCTATAAATCTATCAAGAAACTTAATGGGATGGGCAATTAAACTGTGAAATTAGATAACCCACATGGCTTAATGCCAGTTTGCAAGGCCAGTTTGCAAGTAGGAGCAGTTTGACAGTTTGCGAGTTTTAGAGTTGATTTCCATTACACAACTCAATCCTCAGAACTGAATTTTTCTCCCAGTAGCGAAAGCAACAGCATAAATGGCGATGAGACGCGTGACTTTCAGAAGATTTAAGACTATTTGACTTGATATTACGCCAAAGCCTTGATTGTATCTGCACTTTAGAGGATAGAGTCGACAATGGTGCAGATGTCGGGAGAGCGATCACGGAGAGAACTTATTGCTGAATTGCGAGAAAGATATCGTCAACGGCGCAATCTTTTGCAGAAGCCTGATCGTTTGAAGTGCTTGCGGCAAAAGTTGATCGCAAAATCTTATTTTTTGACTGCCGGAAAAACGACAGTGCCGTTTTCTATCACGACTTCGCGCAGGAAGTCGATGTTGTGCGAGTGCGGAATATGGCCAAATGGATAGCCATTGAATACAGGGATGCCAAATTTGGGTGCCATTTCTTTTAAGATTTTTTGAAGCTGTGCCTTTGGCTTGCATTGGGCAAATTGTCCAAAAACGACGCCGGAGGCTTTGGCAAAGAACTTTTTATCTATTAAGTACTGAAGCTTTTCGCGGACATTTTCAGGTTTTACATTTGAGGCTTCGATGAAAATGATTTTACCGGCTGTGTCGGGACAATAGCTTTTTTCAACTAGGCGGCAGAGTTTCCAGAGTGAGCCGCCTAGCGGTAAGCCTCGGCAGTCTCCCGGAATTAGAGTTTCGACATTGATTGGACCAAGCTGCTCCCCACTGTTGATTTTCTTTATCGCATCGATGGCGCTTGGGGTAAGTCCTGGCAACGAACCGACCATTGTACCGGCAATGGGATGTCCGTTCTTTTGCGCTAACAATGCACAAACAACCAAAGTGGCATCGCTATAACCTTGGATGTAGAGTTCTGGGCGATTTTTCAATTTCGTCCAATCGAGATTGTCCAGCAGCTGTTCACTTCCCATGCCTCCGCGGATACACAGTATCATATCGACTTCGGGGTCGTTCCATGCCGCGTAGAAGTCGGCAACCTTGCCTTCGACCGGAGCATGGTTTTTGCCTTCTTCTTTAACGAAGGCGTGCGGCATAACTTTGACTTTATAACCAGCCTTGCGTAGGATTTCTAAGCCTTGCCGATGAATTTTAGAGCCCGGGTATGAACCAGGTGAAATGCAGGCGATGGTTTTGACTTCAGGCGGCATAATGCCGATATATGACTTTGATTTTGCATTGCCATTGTCAAAAATCTCAAGGTCGTTATCTGTGGCAGATAAGATTGGGCTGATGATTAGCATTGCGAAGATAATCAGTCTTTTCATCGACGACTCCTTTTTTAGTTTCTGGTTTTCTTCAGGGCGTTGAGTATGGCCTCTGCCAATGACATTCCGATTCCCGGGACAGCGGCAAGTCGTTCTGGGGTGAGTTTTGAGATCGCATTTACAGATCCGAAGGTCCGCAGGAGCAGCATTTTCTTGGAGGGTCCGATACCTGGAATATCGTCAAGGAGCGATTCGCGGATTGTTTTATTGCGGCGGGCTCTGTGATGAGTAATGGCAAATCGGTGGGCTTCATCTCGCAAGCGTCTTACGACTTTGAGCGCTTCGGAGTCTCGAGGAAGGAGTAGGGGCGGCTCGCCGTTATCCATGACGAGTTCTTCCAGGCGTTCGGCAAGTCCTACTGTTGGTATCTCTTCTATGCCAAGCTTTGCCAGGGCTGCTCTTGCGGCCCTTAATTGAGTGATGCCGCCATCAAGGATGATTAAATCTGGCATCGGCTGACCGGTCTCTTTTAAGGAGGAGTATCGCCTTGTGACCGCTTGAGCAATCATTGCTGGATCGTTTGGCCCGTCAAAGCCTTCCATATTGAAGGTTCGGTAGCGTCGCTGGTCGGGTAGACCGTCGACTGCCGCAACCATACTTGCAACTGCAAGGATTCCTGAGGTGTTTGAGATGTCAAAGCATTCGATTACATGGGGCGGTGAGGGGAGATTGAGTGCTAACGCGAGCTTTTTTATTCCGTATATGGCATCTTCTTTACGCATGGCTTCTGTCGCTACGGGGCCAATCTGGCGCGCATGTGCCATATCTTTAAGCGCCTGCCAAATAACCTTGTATTTCCCTGCGGTCTCATACTCCATATCTTGAGATGCCTGCAGCATTTTTTGCTTTAGCTCTTCCATTATGTCTATGCGTTTTCCACGGAGGCAATCGCAGGCTTCTTCAAAGCGGGCGTGATAGTCCTCTTCTGAGATTTTGCCTATACAGGGAGCGGAGCAGGTGCAGATTTGGTCGTTGTTGCAATGATGATATGTTTCATCATCGGGGATCGAGGTCGGGCATTTTCTGAGTCCGAATCGGCGCTGCAGGTAGTCGATTACGGGATATACATCACCGCCGTTGGTTGGGAAGGGACCAAAATAGTATGAGCCGTCATCGCGTTTGAGGCGAAATGGCAGGAGGCGGGGAAATTTTTCATTGGCGGTTCCCTTTATGCCCAGATAATGCTTGTCATCTCTGAGTAGTATGTTGTACTTTGGCTTATGTTCGTTGATGAGGGTGTTTTCAAGGAGTAACGCTTCATCTTCTGAACGCACAACCGTCCACTCGACGCTGTCGGCTTCGCGAACGAGTTGGCGGACTTTGGGATGGCCTCGAAGAATCGTTGAATGACGAAAATACGACCGTACTCTGTTGGCAAGAATCTTTGCCTTGCCAACATAGATGATTGTTCCCTTCCGGTCGCGCATGATATAGCAGCCGGGCTTGCGTGGAAGCTCTTTTAGTTTTTCAAGAATTTTGTTATTCACGGCCCTTCTTATTATAGCATATTGCTCTATTATGTTTTTCAACCGGTGATTTGACAAGAGCCGTTTATTTGGTAAAATCTATAATATAAAATGTTGTTCTTGGAGGAATATATGGCTTTAATGCTGCGGACTTGTCTTTCGATATTCTTTATCCTTTCGGCATCCTTTTTTGTGCCGAATCTTCTTGCTTTTGATTTGGCAAAGAACGGCAAGGCTTCGGCAACGGTGGTGATTCATGGTGATGCCGGTATTGCCGTTAAACATAACGCAAAGATTTTTGTTAAATACTTATCGACTATTACCGGTGCGGATTTTGAGTTCTCGGATGGCGTTGTACCGGCCTCCGGGAATGTCATTCTTTTGGGGGCTCCCTATCCGTCAAAGAGGTTTGAGGAGATATCGATTCGTCTAACTCAACCGAATCTTCTTGTGGTGACGGGTGAGGGGACTAGAGGGCCTGTCTATGCGATGTATAGGCTACTTGAGTATTTTGGATGTTATTTCTGGGCGCCGGGTAACGAAACGGTTCCTTCCAAGAAGGATTTGTCATTGCCGCAAAATTTTAAGCTTGTTGATGCTCCTGTCTTTCAATTCCGTCAGCCGCTTGGCGCGAGCACTTATAGTCGTGATTGGCGTTCTAAAAATTATATTAACGGCGATATGAATATGCTTCATAGCGAATCTACTCCTGAGATGGGTGGGCCGTATGAGATGGCTATGAGTCGGCAGTGGCTTTACGGAATACCTTGCGACGATAAGGCTAAATATGCCATGGAGAGCAATCCTGAGTGGTTCGCATGGCGTTCGGGTGCTAAAGCGCGTACTCATTTAGGCCTTTGCTTTACCAATACGAAGCTTCTTGATGTTGTTGTCGAAAAGATTAAGGCGGACCAGGCGAAGCGTCCGGGACCAAGATATTACAGCTGCTCATACCATGATAATGACAAATACTGTCAATGCAAGACATGCGTTAAATTGATTCGAAAGGAGGGGTCTCCTTCGGCATTGCTTGTCTATGCGGCAAATTATATCGGCAAGGCCATTGCAAAGGACTGTCCAGAGGCTAAAATTATCTGTTTGGCATATTGGATTTCTCTTCATCCTCCTAAGCGTCTTAAGACGGAGCCTAATGTTCATATTGCAGTTGCAAACCCTCGGGATTATACAAAGAGACCTTCCGATAATGCCGAATATTGGAATGCGATCCGTTCGTGGTCTAAGATTACCTGTGGAAATATCTTTATATATGATTATAACTGCAACTTTACCAGCATGCTTACCCCAACTCCAATTATCGATGCCATGGGGCCTGCGTTCCGCGATTATATGAAGGCTGACGCAAAGGGTATTTATCAGCAGATGTCAATGCATAGACTTGGTGATTTTATCGATTTGAGATGCTGGCTTTTCGCAAGGCTTGCTTGGAATCCTGAGCAAGATGAATGGAAGTTGATCGATCAGTGGTGTGATGGCGCTTGCGGAGCCGGTTCTCCGTTTATAAAGGAATGGCTTCGTTATTCAAAGCGTTGCATCAGGGGGCAGGCCTGGCATTCTTACCAGCGTAACACCTTACGCTTTTTTACGGGTAAAGATATTTTGACCGGATATGAGCTTTTTCAGAAGGCGATCAAGGCAACTAAAAACGACCCAAAGGCAAACGCAATGGTGCGTAAATGCTATACATCGGTTCTGATTTTGATGATCAACCACTACAATATCGATGTCGTAAAGCGTTCAAAAAACATGAATATTACGCTTCCAACCCGCGAGGAGCTGTTAAAGACATTTGAGGACAGTCTGGTGGAATTTAAGGTGCATGACTGGATGGAGTGTGCCGAGGGGCTTAAAAACGATCGTTTTATTGAGTTTATGCGTAAGGAAAAGTGGCTAAAGCCTGAATGGCGATAGCGTAGTATTTTGTTTTATTTTTCTCTTGCTTATATGATATAATACTAGCAAGGAGAAGATAATCATGAAACTTGATACAATTTGCATTCAAGGCGGATGGAAGCCTGGTAACGGCGAGCCCCGTCAGCTTCCAATTTATCAGAGCACCACTTGGAAATATTCTACAAGCGAGGAGATGGGCAAGCTCTTTGACCTTGAGGCGTCAGGATATTTTTATACTCGTCTTCAAAATCCAACGAATGATGTTGTCGCGGATAAGATTCGTGAGCTTGAGGGCGGTGTCGGCGCAGTTTTGACATCATCAGGCCAGGCTGCCAATTTCTTCGCAATCTTTAATATCGCCAACGCAGGTGACCATATTCTCTCGACAGCGGCTATTTATGGCGGCACTTCAAATCTCTTCACAGTAACGCTCCGTAAATTAGGCATTGAGGTCGAGCTCTTTGATCAAAACCTCCCCGAGGAAGAAATCGACAAGCTATTTCGTCCCAATACAAAGGCCGTCTTTGGCGAGACCGTAACCAATCCGAGCGTTCGCGTTCTTGATATTGAGAAGTTTGCCCGTATTGCCCACAAGCACGGTGTGCCGCTGATTATCGACAACACATTCCCAACGCCGATAAATTGCCGTCCGTTTGAGTGGGGCGCTGATATTGTCACTCACTCAACAACCAAGTATATGGATGGCCATGCCTGCCAGACCGGCGGTATAATCGTTGATTCCGGTAATTTCGATTGGGATAAATATGCCGATAAATTCCCCGGCCTTACAACGCCGGATGAGAGTTATCACGGACTGACCTATACAAAGAAGTTCGGCAAGCTTGCGTATACAACTAAACTCGTAGCGCAGCTGATGCGCGATATCGGTGCGCAGGCATCGCCATTTAGCTCGTTCTTGCTTAACATCGGTTTGGAGACACTTCATCTTCGTATGCCTCGCCATTGCTCAAATGCCCTTAAGGTCGCTGAATTTCTTAAGAGCCGCCCGGAGGTGGAATGGGTTAATTACCCAGGGCTTGAGGGCGATAGTTGCCATGATTTGGCCCAGAAGTATATGCCAAACGGAACCTGCGGCGTTATTGCATTCGCTCTAAAGGGCAATCGCGACGATGCTTGCAAATTTATCGACAATCTCAAGTTTGTCAGCATTGAAACGCATGTCGCCGACAGCCGTACCTGCGTCTTACATCCTGCAAGTCACACTCACCGCCAGCTCTCGTCTCAGCAGCTTGCCGAAGCAGGCATTCCAGAGGGTTTGATTCGTCTTTCGGTAGGCATTGAGGATGCCGATGATATTATCGGCGATTTGAAGCAGGCTTTAGGAGTCTAATGAGCAAGCTCGCTACAATTCTTTTGCTTATATGCTCCAATGTCTTTATGACATTTGCGTGGTATGGGCATTTGAAGAATCTTAAAGGGCGTTTTTGGCTGATCGCGGTCTTGGTTTCCTGGGGAATCGCTTTCTTTGAGTATATTCTCCAGGTTCCAGCCAATCGGATTGGTTCGGCTTCCGGCATGACCCTGCCGCAGCTAAAGATTTTGCAGGAGGCTATTGCCCTTTCTGTATTCGTTCCGTTTTCCATCATCTATATGAATGAGAAAATAGGTTGGAACTATCTTGCCGCAGGTGTGTGCATCGCTCTTGCGGTATTTTTTGTCTTTTGCGTAAAGCCGTCAGGCTCTTAATTTTTGTCTTTTGTTTTTTGGGGAGTATTTAAGATGAAGGCCGTTATAATTGTCGATCATAAACTTGTCTGGTCTGATGTACCAGATCCCGTCCGCAAGGAAGGTGAAATTCTAATTGAGGTTAAGGCTGCTGGTGTTAACCGTGCCGATTTGATGCAGCGTGACGGTAATTATCCGCCGCCTCCGGGATGGCCCGAGTGGCCTGGTCTTGAGTGCTCTGGAATTGTTCTGGAGGCAGATGAAGACTGCCGATTCAAGGTCGGCGATAAAGTTTGCGCTCTTCTTGGCGGCGGCGGCTATGCCGAGCGTGTAGTGGTCCCCAAGGGTATGGTTATGTCTATGCCCGAAGGCTTGAGCTTTGCCGAGGCTGCATCTCTTCCTGAAACATTTGCTACATCTTATTTGAATCTTCGCATTGAAGCTGAAATGAAGGCCGGTGATAAAGTTTTCATTCAGGCAGGAGCAAGCGGTCTTGGCATCTCGGCAATCCAGCTTGCCAAAGCCTATGGAGCAGATGTGATTACATCGGTAGGCTCAGACTCAAAGGCTGAATTTGTCCGCTCTTTGGGTGCTGATGTTGTTGTAAATCATCGTAAAGAGAGCATTGCTGAAGCTTTTCGCGATTTCCCGCCAAATATTGCCATGGACTGCGTTTGCGGTCCAAATCTCGGTGCTTGCCTCGAAAATATGGCGCGTGGCGGCCGTTGGATCGTCATCGCAACTCTCGGTGGCGATAAGTGCACAATCGATATGGGAAAATTCTTCCGTCTTGGCGTTCGTTTGATTGGCAGCACGCTTCGTTCTCGTTCATCGGAAGAGAAGGCTTCGATTCTTGCATCCTTGGAGCGAGACTTCTGGCCAAAATTTGCATCGGGAACAATTTGTCCCGTTATTCATGGGACATTCCCGATGCAGGACGCCGCTCTTGCCCAGGGTGTCCTTGATCGGCAGGAAAATATCGGCAAGGTCGTTTTGGTCTTGTAAAGACTCAATTTACCGATATGAGATTTCAAATGAAGCAATTTGATTTTATAGGCCTCGGTTTTTGCTCAAATGACCATCTTGCAGTTTTACCTTTTATCCCAATGGATACAAAGGTAAAGATGATTTCACATGCAATTATGGGTGGTGGCCCCGCGGCAAACTCAACCGCCGGCGCCGCAACGCTCGGCCTTTCAGCGGCTTTTGCAGGAACGGTAGGCGATGATGCTGACGGAAGAATGATTCTTGAGGATTTTGCCAGACAAGGAGTCGATACCTCGATGGTAAAAGTCCGCAAGGGCGCTACAAGTGCAATAGCCTATCTTTGGATTGAAGAGCAAACAGGAAATAGGTCATGTGCGTGGACACGCGAAGGCCTTGACGAGCTTACCGAAGATGAGATTTGCCCAGAAGTAATCGCTTCAGCCCGAATTCTTCATCTTGACGGTCATAATGCCGCCGGTGCGATTGCCGCCGCCAAGGTGGCACGCGATTCCGGTGTTATCGTCAACTATGATGCAGGCACCCTTCGAGATGGCACAGAAGAGCTTTTGCCGTTGGCCGATATTATGATATGCTCCGAAGAGTTTATTCAAAAGCTCACCGGCTTAAATGATACCGAACGCGCCGTACGCGAGGTCTGGGCAAAGTACCATCCAAAAGTATGCGGAGCTACAATGGGTAAGCGTGGCTCAATGTGCTTTAACGGTAACGACTTTGTCAAATGCCCAACCTTTGAGACCGAGAAGGTCGTTGACACCACAGGCTGTGGCGATCTCTTCCATACAGGCTTTGCCGTCCGTTATCTTGAAACCCAAGACCTAATGGAATGCCAGCGCTTCGGTGCCGCAGTCTCCTCACTCAAGTGCCGTGGACTTTCAGGGCGTCCTCCAAGTGCGCCTACCAGAGCCGAAGTCGAGGCATTTCTCGCTACGGCAAAGCCGCTTATTGTTTAATTTTAGATAACCGATCAACCGTTGTTACAAAGGAGAAAATATGGCTTCAACATTCAAAATCGGATATTTGCCTTTAAGCAAAGTCAATTGGACAAATGACACTCTTGAGTCAGCGCGCGAAAATGCCTTGTCGTTCTTAAAGACCCTCCCCGATGTTGAGGTAATTGGCCCAGACCACATGCTCACACTCGAAGAAGAGGCTGTAGAGCTTTTAGAGCAGTTTGAGAAAGACCGCCCTGATCTGATTATCACCCATTTTATGACCTTCTCTTTAGGCGTTGTTCCTCCGATGTTTGCTCAACGCCTTGGCAATATACCGGTCATACTCTGGTCGATGAAGGAGCCCGATCCAAAGGGCGGCCGCTTGCAGAACAACTCCTTCTGCGCTGCGAATATGAATGCCCACCACATGTATCGCTTGCATATCCCTTATTTCCATGTCCATGCCGAACCCGGCTCTGAAGATGCAGCGAAACAGCTGACGAGCGCAATCAATGTCGCTAAAGCGATGAAGATGCTTGGCCGTATGCGTATTGGCCTCATTGGCGGCCGTGTCCCTGGCTTCTATACCAGCAGCTACTCAGAGATGCTTCTTCGCCGTTCACTTGGCCCTGAGGTAAAGCTCATCACCGAGCATGAGGTCTTCACAGCAGCAAACAATCTCAGCGATGATGAATACAAAAAGGCAGAAGCCGATATTCTTTCAGACGCCCAGTGCCATCCAACAGACGGTCCTCGAGGAGATCAGTTTGAAAAGGCAGTCCGCCTCTATGGCGCAATTGTAAAGACCAAAGAAAAGTTCATGGTTGATACTTTGGCGATGCGTTGCTGGCCCGAGGTTATCCTCAATGAATTTTACGGTATTGCCGTTTGTTCAACAATGGGTCATCTTACCAATCATGGTCATGTCTGCGCTTGCGAGGGTGATGTCTATGGTGCCGTTATGATGCGCGTCGGACAGGAAATTTCACAAGAGAAGCCCTTCTTCTGCGACCTCATTATCTGCGAAGGCGATTACGGCGTTGCATGGCATTGCGGAGCCGCTCCTTGCTCAATCTGCAAAGAAGGCTCCAAGCCCGAGCTTCATTGTTCTGCAACAGTTGAAGGCGGCGGAGTTAAGGGACTGACCAACGAGTTCCCGTTAAAGTCTGGCAGAGTCACGCTTGCCCGCCTTGGCGAAAAGCGCGACGGCGACGGTTACAGAATGCTAGTCTGCACAGCCGACGGCCTTGATACCGACCTCTTTGTCAGAGGCAATCCTCTTAAGATCAGGTTTGATGCAGGGTGCGATACCGTCCGCAAAGAGCTTATCGAAAACGGCTGGGAGCATCACTTTGTCTTAATCTATGGCGACCATGCCGATGAGCTGTCCGCATTCTGCCGCAATATGGATATCGAGTTTCATCTTGTTAAATAAGGCACTTTGAAATGATTGATTTGGATTTGAAAATTTCTGATGCGTTTGTTGCGTCCGAAGGAGGGGAGCTGCTCCGACTTTTTCAGTCAACTCCCGAAAAAGACTTTCGTGAAATCGCAACTACGGGTTTTTCTATCCATTCATATCCAGCATCGCCGGCTTTAGATGTCGATAAGGCCATTGAAAAGCATGAATTTCTAGGCCTGGGAGCATCGCTCACAGATGCCTCCGCCTGGGTTCTTGCCAATATGCCGCAAGATAAACGGGAGAAACTCTTAAAAGAACTCTTTACTTGCGAAGGCTGCAACCTCAGCGTAATCCGCCTTAATATCGGAGCAAGCGATTACTCAACATGTCTTTACACCTACAACGATAATGCCGGTGATGAAGAAATGAAGAGCTTTTCGCTCGCTCACGATGAAGCTCATTTGATTCCAATGGCGCAAGCCATAAAAACCATACGCCCAGATACATTTTTCTTTGCGTCACCGTGGAGTCCGCCAGCATGGATGAAAGATTCCGGCTTGCTCATCTCAGGCTCGTTGAAAGACGAAGCGATGTCGGCTTATGCAAATTATTTTGTAAAGTATTTGCAAGGCTACAGGCAAAAAGGAATTGAGATAGATGCCGTCACACCTCAAAATGAGACAATGTGCGACACAGGAGGGCAATATCCATGCTGCGTATACTCCGCAAATCAAGAAGGTGTCTTTATCAGAGATTATCTTTCTCCAGCATTGAAAAAAGCCTCTCTCTCAACAAAAATTTGGGCGCATGACCACGATCCGGACATTAACGGAATCGAGCGCGTAAAAGAGTTACTCTCAATGCCGGAGATGAGCAATACCATAGATGGCGTAGCTTGGCATTGCTACACATCGGCAGAAGCATCTAATAATTTGAAAGAAGTTCGCACGGAATATCCGTCCATGCCCTTTTATCATACCGAAAATGGACCCCACATAATTCGCAACGAGCGAACCGAAATGTGGTGGGCGCAAAAAGTCTTTGGTATGATGCAAAACGGCTGCTCACTCTTTACCTCATGGAATCTTTGCCTTGATGAGCTTGGAACACCTGCTACAGGCTCACATCTTTGCGGAGGATTCACGGTTGTTGACTCTGACACACACGAAGTAACATATTCACCGCAATATCGACTTTTCCGCCATATCGGCCCCTTCGTAAAGCGAGGTGCCCGTATTTTGGAGGTTGAGGGATTCCGCGACGGTACCGAGTTGATACTCTTTCGTAATCCCGACGGCGTCCATGTCCTTGTCGTCGTTTGCGACGGTGAACTTGTCCGCAAGATTCAACGCAAACGAATAGTCATCAAGTACAAAGGTCTCTACAAGTCATTGCCGCTTCCGGGCGGTCAACCATCAGTTTCGACATTATTATTCAAGTGAAAGGAAAATGAATGAACCTGAAAATCTCAATTAAGCCAGAGCAAGGCTATAACAAAGTTTTTGATCTCGGTGAGTACGGCATGAAGCTTACAAAGTTCGGCGTGCTCAAGCTCGCTAAGGATACCACCTACGAAGGTGATAGCGAAGAGAATGAATTGGCCATCGTTTTAATCGGCGGCAACTTCTCGGCAAAGGGAGAAGGATGGGAGTTCTCAGTTGAAAATGGCCGCAAAAGCCCCTTTACCGGCAAGCCTCACTGCCTCTATCTCCCCCGCCATACAAAGTACACAATCACGGCACTCTCCGATGTCGAGCTTGCGGTAAACTCATCTCCTGCAACACGCGATACAGCCAAGCCCACACTTATCAGACCCGAGGATACAAGACACCTTGCACTCGGCAAAGATAATTGGACGCGTACCAGTGAAATCATCCTTGATGAAACCTTTGACAGCGAACATTTCTACATCGGTGAAGGTATGATTCCTTCAGGCAACTGGTCTGGTTATCCCAGCCATCGCCACGACGAGAATAATCCACCTGCCGAGCTAGATATGGAAGAGACCTACTTCTATCTCTTCGATCCGCCTCAAGGCTTCGGCTTCCAAAGCGTTTACAAACCTGATGGCTCACTCAATGAAGCATATAGAGTGCAAAGCTACGATACGGTAGCCATCGCCGAAGGATATCATCCTCTCGTTGGTGCTCCTGGTTATCAAATGTATTACCTTTGGGTGATGACCGGTGCGGAAGGCCGCGGCTTGATATCTTCTATGGATCCTGCTCACGCTTGGGTCAAGAATAGCTAACCGTCGCAATTAGCAGCATTCACCATAACAAATATACGCCATTGCTTAAAGCATTGGCGTATATTTTTATTTTACCGCAAAGAATGAAGAGATTTTTTAGTGTGCTGGTATCAGTGGGGGTTACTTTAGGCTTGGAATAGGAAGCCTTTGACGCCGCTTAGGATTAGTTGAGCCGCTAATGATGATAAAATGAGACCTGTGATTTTGCTTAAAATTTCAATTATTCTGTGACCAAATTTTTCCTCCAGGGTGTTTGCCAAGTAGAGCATTGTCCATAAAACCAGGCAGGCTGTTGCCATTGCCGCTACACAAGAGAGCTTTTCGGCAATTGTTTTGAGTTCTGTACCCATAACGAGAATCGTACCAATTGTTGCCGGTCCTACAATTATCGGCAATGCCATTGGAACAACGGCAATGTCTTCATCTGTCGGAATGTTTGCTTCGACGGCGCGCCCTTTTACGAGGCCGATTCCCGAGAGCAGTAGAATCGTTCCCACGCCGACCCTGAAGGCGTCTAGCGTGACTCCAAAGATTGAGAAGATTGCGTTGCCGATAAAGAGCAGTATCACACTTATTATAAAGGCTGCACGCATTACTCTTTTTGATAGTTTTTTTCTGTTTTCTTCGGTATATTCGGCGGTCATACACAAGAACATTGACAGAGCGAAAAACGGTGTGTAGAGGAAGAAGAATTTTAGGGCGTTTACATAGTAGATGTGCCAGCAGTTTAGCAGAATTTCTGTGTTCATGGGTGTCCTTTGCGCAAAATGGTTAGGAGAAGAGTTCTTTGATGTCTTCCCAGGTGAGTTTTTGAATGATTGAGGAGTCGTTTGTGCCAACTGTGGCGTTGATGACTGCCTGTTTCTTTCTTTGAAGATCCAAAACTTTTTCTTCGATTGTTCCTTCAGCGATGAGCTTTATGCTGTGGACTGTGCGTTTTTGTCCTATGCGGTGTGCGCGGTCAGTCGCCTGATCTTCTACGGCGGGGTTCCACCATGGGTCAAAATGAACGACCATATCTGCGCCTGTGAGGTTTAAGCCTGTGCCACCGGCTTTGAGGCTTATGAGGAATACCGGTATTGTGTTGTCCTGATTGAACCGACGGCATTCTCCCATTCGGTCTTTTGTCGAGCCGTCAAGGTAGCAGTACTTGATTCCGCTATTGTCGAGTGTCTTTTTGAGGATTTGAAGCATTTCAACGAACTGTGAAAAGACGAGCATCCGATGGCCGCCGTCAATTGCTTCATCCAAAATATCCATAAACTGTGCGACCTTGCCAGAGGGGGCATCAGCCGCTACACCGGAACGCATATCATCGGGAATGAGGCCAGGGTGGCAGCAGGCTTGGCGTAGGCGCATAAGCATCGAGAGGATTTCAATCTTGCACTTGCCGAAGTTGCCGAGGGCTGCCATTTGAAGAATCTTTTGTCTGTATGCTTCATGTAGTCCGTTGTAGACTTTGCCTTGATCTTCTTCGAGTGATGAGTATGACACATCGAGGATTTTGTCGGGAAGGTCTTTCGCAACATCTTTTTTGAGGCGTCGCAACAGGAATGGGCGTAATTTTTTATGAAGCCTTTCTTGCGCTTCTTCTGCACCGACTCCGCCTGCAGCAATGGGAGATTCGTATGCTGTTTTGAAGGATTTGTATTCACCCAGATAACCAGGCATCAGGAAGTCCATAATTGACCAGATGTCTGCGACTCCATTTTCAACAGGTGTGCCGGTGAGTACGAGCTTGGACTTGGCGTTGATTTTCTTTGCAGCCTTGGAATTCTGCGTTGAGCGGTTTTTGATATGCTGGGCTTCGTCGAGGACGGCAACGGAAAATGTGAAATCTTCATAATGCTCCATGTCGCGACGAAGGAGCGCATAAGAGGTGACGACTATGTCTGCCTTTGGAATTTCTTTCCATTTTTCGTGGCGATTTGCACCGTGCATTACGACGCATTTGCGCCATGGTGTAAACTTTTCGGCTTCGCGTCGCCAATTTTCAACGAGCGAGGTGGGGGCTACGACGAGGGCTGGGGCGTTCTGCGACTCTTTATTTGTGCGTTCAAGATTTAGCCATGTAAGGGTTTGAAGTGTTTTGCCTAAGCCCATTTCGTCGGCGAGGATTCCGCAAAAGCCGGTATTTTCAAGGAATCGCATCCAATAAACACCAGCTTTTTGGTATGGACGCAGGGTGTTTTCAAGTGTTCCCAAGGATTCGGGCTTCATCGGCTCTTCGCGGTTGAAGCGGTCTGCTTGCGCTCGCCAGTCGATCGGTGACTCGGAGTCAACTCCGTCAAGCGCCATCAATGAAGAACGCACATAGGGAGCATAGACTGATGGCATTTCAAAATGGCCCGGCTTTGACGAGGAGCGGCTTTCGCAATCACGGAAGATGCTGCGCATGCTTTCAATGGCGTCTCCGTCGATTAGGAGTGTTTTATTGTTTATGTCGATGAAGTTTTCGTTTTTATTTAGGGCTTGCTGCACCATTGCCTGTGGAACGACATTATGGTTTGAAAGCTGGAAATCCATTCCGATGTCAAACCAGCCATGCTTTGCCGTTTTTGTGTCGATATCAACTACCGGAATTACCATTTCGGCATTGTCATAAAATTTTCCAATCTCTCCTTTGACATTGACTGTCCAGCCTAATCGGCGCAACGGCGGAATAAAGCCTCCTAGGAGGTTTAAGATTTTGCGTCGTCCTTCAACGCTTGTTAAGCCATACCCAGACAGTCCGAAGAAGCCAGCCGATCTTAATCTGGTCAATGCGCGTTGTTCAAGGGGAAGATTTCTGTCGAAGAAATTGTAGAAATCATCGGGGTCGGGTTGGTGCATCGGCTCGGAGATGGTGTAGGATTGTGTCGGAAATGCCTGATCTTCGTAAACGGCCTCAAGTTCTGCACAAACACGATCTAGCGTGCCTTCGAGATTAAGGACAAAGCGTGGTGTTCCAGGTGTATGGGTAAAGCAGTCGGGGGATAGTCCATCTTGAAACTCTACAGGAACCTTACTTTGAATTACATCTAGCTCGCGCTCAAAAAAGAAGAAGATGGATTTGCGGGGAATGGAAATCGATTGGGCATAAAGAGAATGGTATTGCAGCGGCAGGGTGGGTTTAAGCGGTGTAATCGTCGTCCCTGAAATGGCAAATGATTTTTCCAGCTCTGAGATGAATTTTACGGGCTTTATATCAGCGCCTTCAAGTTTGGCTTTAGGCGTTAATTTTATTTCACCGTTTTCGGGATCCATTGATGCATAGACCGAAAAGGTCGCTGTTTTTTGATTTACTTTTACCAATTCATTTGACCCTGAGAGATAGAAGTCGCGCCCTCTGTAGACATCAAGCAGACCTAGAAAATCTATGCGATTAAGGGTCATTTTTGATGCTATCCCACCTTCTTGCATATCTTCAAGGACATCAATCACTATATTGTCATCCTCTGAAAAGGCCAGGGGGGTATCACGAGACAGCTTTTCAAGAAAGACCGGTTTGCCGGGATTGCCAACTAAGACAATCGCCCTTATTGATACTGAGCCTTTTTCAAACTGTGTTAGATAATCATTCGGGAGTTCAATGAGGAGTTTTGCCGGTGTTCCTTTGCCAGAGCGCACGAATGTTGATTCTATAGCCTTTTCAATCCGTTCGGCATGGCGTCTTTCTTCGATGTAGCGTTGCTGCCTCATCGGATCGCTTAGGCGTTGCGCTACCGATATCGCGATGGCAACGATGTGGATACATATCATTCCATAGCGTTTGTTTGTTCGGCATGGGCATTTGCCTTCAACATAAATAAAGTCGTCATTTTCGGGGTCGTTGGGAAGAACATCGAATTCACAGGTAATCGGACCAGCCTCGGTAAGATATACTCCGACAATGGTATCACCATATACATCCGCTTTAACTACAGCACCTGCCTTAACCTTTTCCAAAGCCTTTTCGTAGAGTAAAATACCACCCCAGTTTTTTATCATTTCCAAAGTTAATTCCATGGCAAATCCTTACAACTACTTGAGCCAATATATGGTAAATTCAGGTTGAGTGCGGAAGTAAAATGCGATAATCAAAATTAAAGCGGTAATTAAAAGCGCCGTAAACCATGCAACAAGCCGCCGATGGACATATATCCATTCATAAAAGGGGTGAAGGATAGCCCGCTGTAAACGCTTGCGAATGGATGGTTTTAGGTGTTCAGAGACTACGGGTGAAGGTGTCGTCTTGAGCATGTCCATTGTCTTGGAAAGCTTTGATGCCTCTTTTGCACAGGACTTGCAGTTTTTCAAATGCTCTCGAACAAGCCAAGACATGTCATTGTTCAGTTCATGTGAAAGATAGTCAAAGATGACTTCTTGTATCTTTTCACAAGGTACTGAGGCTTCGGGTTTATTTTCTACCGTAACAGTCTTGCTGTCTATGTCATCAGCGTTAGACATAATCGCCTCCTTTTTTATCAAGGATCGATGCAAGTTTTTTCATGGCGGCATGGAGTGAAACTCCAACATTATTGGTAGTTAAGCCGGTAATTTCTGCTATTTCCTTATAGGATTTTTCTTCGTAAACTTTGAGAATCACCAGCTCGCGCTCTCTTGTCGTCAACTGATTAAGCGCCAGTAAAATTTCGTCTGAGTCTTGATGGTTGTCGGTCGGTGATGTGGTGCGTCCGATGCATTCATCACCATGCTCGTCATGCAACTTCTGCCTTCGGGCTTCCGCCCTTATGAAATCGACCGCCTCATTGTGAACTACGCGGTAAAGCCAGGGCTTTATATCGCCGTAGGCGTCATAAGGGCCATTCCAGTTTTTTATGAATTTAACAAACGCATTTTGTACGATATCTTCTGCGCTTGTCGGATTATTGGTTAAGCGCGATGCATAACGAAGCAAAGCACTTTCAAAGGTGTCTACGACCTTTTCAAATGCCTTTAAGCGGTTTCTTTTGTCTTCGTTATGCATTGCTGAAATTCAAAAAAAAAGCGCCCGCAAATCCACATAAGGGCATAAGCGAACGCTTTACGGTCAATACGAGGTTATACCCTAAGAACGCTGTTTAAGGTCCCAAGGCTATTCTGAATCCATTCGGAACAATTAGGATCTACAGACCATGTATTGTTGACGATAAACTTATACTCGTAAACACCGGGAGCGAGAAGTATGGTGACCGAGAAGTTGCCGTCGCCTTTTTTGTCGGTCATTAAACGGCCTACAGGATCCCAATTGTTGAAGCTTCCGGATACTCCAACGGTGCTGCCTGGCTCTGCCGCGACAGTAAAGGTAACACGCTTGCGTGTTGAAACTGTTGCTTTTTTCGCACTTGTCTTTTTACATTTCGAGGGCATAGGATTTTCCATTCTGATGTTGTTAAAAGATTTACCAAGTAGAATCCGACAAAACTATTCTATCAAAAGTGAGTCATGGGTGTCAAAAAATGGTTATCTCTTAAATCCCAACTGATTATCTCGCGCAGAGACGCAGAGGCGCAGAGTCAAAAGATAGACTGCGTTATCTCTTAAATCCCGACTTGTTAAGATAGTATGGGTTGAAAATAAAAAAAGCCGGCGGAACCGCCGGCTTTTTCTGTGTCTCTTTACTTAGCCGATGAAGCCTTTCAAGAATGAGATTGCCTTAGAGATGTCTGCTGCGGGATCGGGGCCGACTTCGCGCTCGATGGTGAGGAAGCTCTTGTAGCCGATTGATTGGAGTGCAGCGAGGTACTCCGGCCAAGGTACTCCGCCTTCGCCAAGTGGTACTTCCAGCCACTTTTGGCGGCCGTCTTCACGAAGCTCGGGGAGGCGAATTCCGTCCTTGGCATGTGTGTGGACGATGTATTTTGCCAATGTGTGAACTGCGGCGACGGGATCGTCGGCTGAGCACATATAGAGGTTGGCGGGATCAAGGTTGACGCCAAGTCCCGGCGAATCAACTTCATCAAGGAACTGCTTCAGCAAGACTGCCTTTTCTGGTCCTGTCTCAACGGCAAATGTGACTTCGCGCTTTGCCGCGTAGTCTGCGATTTCGCGACATGCCTCAAGCATAATGTCGTAGGTTGGGTTTGCGCGGTCATCAGGCACTTTGCCGATATGAGTTGTGACGATACGGGTGTTCAAATCAACGGCGAGGTCAACGATGTCCTTTGATATCTGAATTGTTTCGGGGTTGAGGTCTGGTTTTGTGAAGCCTCTGCCGGTATCGCCGCAAAGTGCAGATATCTTTAGCCCAAGGCTGTCTACATAGCGTACGAAATCGAGACGCTCTTCTTTGGGGGTTGCCGGCGAAACCTTATCGCGGACCGCATAGACCTGTACGCCATCGGCACCAAGTTCTGCGGCTTTGCGAAGAGCTTCTCTGGGCGGAAGCTTAAAGCCATCGGAGAGAACACCTATTTTGAAGTCCATTTTTGTTTTCTTCCTTTTTTAGGAGTTGGGTTGTGTTGTTTTTGTTGTGAAACCGCAAAGTCTATTCGTCGGGCATTGAAGTCAACGCTGACTACATAGACTTTGAGGGTGTCACCGAGTGCATATTTGCGACCGGCAACGGAAAGAGTTTCATCATGTGGATTATACCGCACATACTGGTCAGAAATCAATGAGATATGTATGAGCCCGCCAATCATGAGTGCCGGTAAATCGACGAATAAACCGAATGATGTGACTTTTGAAACCACGGCATCGTACTCTTCAATCTGCCGATCGTCAATCTGCTGCTGCAGGAAGCGATACTTTTTGATTTCAAGAAGTGTGCGTTCAGCTTCATCTGCACGCATTTCCGTCTCTGTGCAGTTTATCGCTACACGCTGCAAATATTGATGCGGGAATCGTGTACCTTTTTCTCCTGCCAATATCTCGGAGAGCTGCCTATGCAAAACGAGGTCAGGGTAGCGTCTAATCGGTGATGTGAAGTGTGAGTAGAAGTGTTTCGCGAGACCAAAATGACCTGTGTCATCTGCCGAATAGCAGGCACGCTTCATGCTTCTGAGTATGAGCGTGTGCGCTTGCGTCTGCAGTGGATGCCCGTCAATTGAGGCAATGAATCGCGAGAGGTTCGCCGGAGTGGATATGTTGCCAGGATGGAATCCTAAGGTTTGCAGATTTACAGTCAAATCTTCAATCTTTGTCGGGTCGGGTGACTCGTGAAGTCTTGCGATGACTTTTCTGCCGCGGGCTGACAGCTCGGCTGCAACCGCTTCATTGGCTGCAACCATACATTCCTCAATCATTTGGTGTGAGGCGTCGTATTCTTCAACGGCGAAGCCTGTCATGCGCCCATCTTTGTCGATGACGGGTCGACACTCAGGAACATCGAGGTTGAGCGCACCTTGTTTCATTCTATTGCTTCGCAGCTCTTGGGCTAGCTGATTTGCACCTTTCAGAAGCGTTTGTGCCGCTTTGGGAACGCGTTTCAGGTCTTCGGGCTGGCGTCCTTCAATGATGGCAAGTGCTTGCTGGTAGTTCAGTCTTAGGTTGGAGCGGATTATGCTTTTTGCAAATTCGCGCTTTACCACTTTGGCGTTTTTATCAAAGGTCAAGTATACCGATACGGCAAGCCTGTCTTCTCTAGGGCGTAATGAGCATACTCCGTTTGAAAGCTGTTCCGGCAGCATCGGTATTACCTTGTCGGCAAGATAAATGCTGTTTCCTCTTTCTGCCGCCTCTGTGTCGAGCGGTGTGCCGGGTCTTACGAAGTGGGAGACATCGGCAATATGTACGCCCAGTCTGCGAAGACCGTCTTTGTCTGTGGAGAAGGATAGGGCGTCGTCAAAATCTTTTGATGTCGCTGGGTCGACGGTGAGGATATATTCTTTTCGTAAATCAAGTCGCTCGCCGGGGCTTTGGAGAAGTGCGGCAGAATCGGTTGCCTCATCGATGACCGCCGCAGGGAACTCTTCGGGCAGCTCATATTCTTTGCAGATGACTTGCGTGTCCAGCGATGGCTTGTCGGCGGGTCCGATAACATCTACAATTTCACCTTTTAGATTACCGCCGTCTTTTCCTATGTTTGAAATTTTGACGACGACACGGTCGCCATCATGCGCATCGGCGATATCGTCTACAAGGATGTCTTTTCGGTAGTTTTGGGAGATTGGCAAGACGAAGTTGCCTATGTGGGTCATCGATAGTGTGCCGCAAATGAGTTTTTCACCGCGAGAGATTATTTTTATAATGCGTCCTGATTCGGAATCTCTTCCTATCTTTACTGGCCTTACCTGTACTATGTCACCGGCCATGGCGGAGCCGATGTCATCTGGGGCGATTCTGACGGAGCGGTTTTTCTCTTTGTCATTTACATAGCCGGCTCCGGAGCGTACAATCTCCAGTTTTCCTTCGAAGGTGTCTACCGCAACTGCCGCTGAGAAGGTATGGCGGCGTCCTTGCTTTACTATGCCGTCATCTGCTAATTCCGCCAGCAGTCTCATTATTACCTTGAGCCGTCCGCCGCGATATCCTAAGACATCTCCGATTTGTCTGGCAGTCCAAGTCCTGCCGGGTTCTGACTCAAGCAGGTAGCGTATCTGTTCTACCAAAAACTCATTATTGTTTGTTTTCATATTTTCCTTTTACTAATTTTATTGCTCTTCACGCCATTCGAGTATACGCCAAATGTCGCCTTTAACATAGACTATGGCGGATACTTTTTTAGTTACTTTGTCATATTGACCTACAGAGGTGATGTTAAAAATTTGTGAACTGGTAGAGATGTTGTTGAAGAATTCCTTGTCTTCTACATAGTCGTTTAGGCGCGTTCTTGCATTGTCAACATTGCTGAATGACCGGTCTTCTTCATCAGACTCCGTGTAGCTGCTGTTTTCGCGCTCTTCAATGATGGCTCCGGCACCGATGTCGTCGACGCCAGGAAGCGTTTGCAGGATTCGTTGCCCCAGGGCATTGCTGCCTAAAGCGTTGATGTTTACTTTGCCGCTTCCGTAAGTCGTGAAGAGTCTTGAAATTCCGTTGCTGATGACAATTTGGCTTTCAGGGGGATCGGAGGGATTCAGTATGCCGCCTGATAAAATTGCGCTTGTAAAGCCTTTTACGCGAGCGAGCTCTTCTACGGTTTGAAATGGCGCATTGGCGGCTGAGTAGGATGGGGTGAGGGTCGAGTAGTAATCTTCGGTTTCTGCGCCGTTTTCCCTCGGCTCATCGTCTTTATCCGTCCAGTCAAAATATGAGTCGATTAGCTCAGGCCAGTAATCTTCGGGGATACCTTCTAATTCCAAGATACGCTCCCAGTCTTCTTCAGTGAGCTTGTTGAGATTGCGTAATGACTCTTCGGGCTTGATAGAGACGGTAATTGTGCCGGCATATTCACCATCGCTTGTCGTCATTTCGCGCGTTATGGTGACCGTTCGACCTTGGCGTAATTCATCGGCTTCTTTGTATTGAGGGTCGTTCAGTATATCGTCGTCGGATTCGTTGCCTGTAACTAAACGACTTCGATGGAGATAGGACTTCGCAAGCTCGATGCCTGAGTTTGCCAATACTTCGCATTTTAACTGTTTGCGGGAGAATGAGACGATTTTTCCTTCAAGATGGGCATCAAAGACAAAAGACAATGTGATCATCGAAAGCATTCCGATAATCCATAGTACTAAAATCAGGGCCGAGCCTTTTTTGTTGTCCGCAGATATACCCATCAATATTGTTTTTCGTATTCGCCTTTGCCGAGGCGTTTGAGTTTTGTGAATCCGGCGGCTTTTGCACGATCATCAAGTGATGAAACGGAACGCCCTAGCGAGGGCGCCGAAATTTGACGGACAATTTCGGAACCGCATTTAGGGCAATGCGTCAGTTGCGGATCTGAAATCTTTCGCATTACTTCAAAGGTGTCTTTGCAATAGTCGCAGCTTTTTGAGGCATCTTTTGCCGTATATTCGTAAATAGGCATTTTCTTAACTCCATATATATTCTAGCATATTGATTCAAAATGGTGAATTATATTATAATCTTTGACCAACCAAGAATGGAGCTGAAAATGAATACAAGGTCTGAAGCATCAGCAGAATCATTGAGTAGAACAGGCATTTCGTCGATGTCGGGTGTCGCGGTTTGGGATGTCAATGTAGCTGATTTTCCGCGATTTGCAGGTGAGGTCGGTGATTCTGCGCGCATTACGAGAGCCATAGAATCGGCTGAGCCGGGCAGCGTTGTTTGGTTCCCAAGAGGTGAATACGAGATTGATTCGATGCTTGTGATTACAAATGGGGTATCGCTGCTCTTTCACAAATCGGCTCATTTGAAGGCTGTCTGCGAGATGCCGTTTGTTTTTCAGTACTACGCGCACCTGGTGGAGGGCGGCAACGCTTCCGGATTTGTGGATCATAATCTTTTCATCAGGGGTGGCGATATTGACGGAGCGGGTCTTGCCGGATGCGCTCAAATAATGGGGGTGAGGCATTTCACGCTTGCCGATACAACATTCAGAAACGGCAAGGGAGTCGGTCTGCAATTCGGCGATCCCGAGCTGCCTCGTAATGTTGCCGGTGGTTATGAGATTGTCGCAAACAACCTCTATTTTATCTGTAATATACCAGGACTCGCCGGGAATATAGCATTTCTTACATATATCGGCGATTCTCATTTCACAGATATTGTCATTGTTGATTATACGACCGGCATTCGCGATATGACTTGGTCAAATCGCTTTACTCGTTGTCATGTTTGGGGCGGTATTGTAAAAAAAGTCGGTACCACTGAGCCTGAGATGCTTGAAAATTCAGTCGCTTTTGATATCCGTGGAACAGATACAGTCCTTACAGATTGTTATGCGGATACTTCAAAGACCGGATTTCTCATTATGAAGGATGCAAGAGTTTTCAACTGCGCTTATTACAACAACTGGCATTTCAAGATGGACAATCCTACGGTTTTCCGCCATGAGAGTGGACGGTTGATTGTGACCGGCGGCCGATTCTCCAAAGATTCACCTAACGCGATTCTTTATTCCGAGGGAGCTGAAGCTGGTGATCTTGTGTGGCGCGACAATTACTTGCCGAGGTTTGAGGAGTCCGATATTGCAAATCTTTCAAAAAAGCTTGATGAGCCGCAGCGCCTTCATTCGTCGGTAGTTCAAAAACTTTCTTGAGGATGGCATTCCACAATATTTATCAAGTGAGGGGTTTATGGCTGAGTCTTTTGATTTTACCTTGTCTGATTCTCCCTGGGGTTTACAGGTTGAGTATCGTACCAATCCGATAGGAATTGATGAAAGGCTTCCGCGCTTTGCATGGCGCTGTCCTGACGGTCTATTGCGCCAATCCGCCTATGAAATCGAGGCGGACGGATGGTCTACCGGCAAGGTCGTTTCCGATTCTCAAAATGGAATAGTTTGGGCAGGGGAGCCTCTAAGGACATCTCAACGCATTACTTGGCGCGTAAGGGTCTGGGATGAGGAGGATAATCCGTCGCAGTGGAGCGAGCCCGCGTTCTTTACGATGGGCGTGATGTCTCCAGCTGACTGGAAGGCCAAATGGATTGGTCCTAATGCTCAAACGCGACCCGAGATAAGCACCGGCGATGCTCTTTGGATTGCCAATAAATCTGATGGTAACAGCTTTTTCAAAAAAAGGTTTGTTTTGGAGAGCGTACCTGAGGAGCCCTGTGAATTTGTCTTTGCCGCACGCGAAAAATACAAGGTCGCGATAAATAGCATTCCTGTCGCTGATATCTTTTGGGAGCAATATCACGAATGGCGACTTGTTCGCGCTTTTGATGCCCGTCCTTTTCTTAAGGCGGGTGAAAACGAAATTTCGGTTGAAATTTATCCCTTTGAGAATGAAGAGGCTCATTTTATAGCATCGCTTGATATTCCCGAATTTGGAAAGATTTTAACCGGTGAGGACTGGGAGGGCGCTTCAGTTGTCAAGGGAACGCTTCGTTCGCTTGATTGCGGGGATGAATTTATCTGCCGCACAGAGACCGCATCTCCAGCCTTTGAAAAATCCTTTGTAATTAAATCAGAGGTCGCTCAGGCTACTTTGCATATTACAGGTGTCGGCTTTTACGAGGCTTCTCTCAACGGCTCAAAGATAGGTGACAAGGTTCTTGACCCGTCCCCGACTGACTTTTCAAAGCGCGTCCTCTATTCGACATATCTTTTAGATAAAGATTTGGTCGTTGGCGAAAACAAGCTCAAGGTTTTGGTCGGCCATGGCTGGTATGATCAGCGTTCGATATCGGCATGGAACTTTGATGCTGCCCATTGGCGCAACTTCCCGCGAATGATTGCCCAGCTAGAGGTTGTCTATGCAGACGGAACGAGGGAGATGATTCTTTCTGATTCTTCGTGGCTTCATGTTGCCAGCCCTGTCGGTTATGACTGCATTAGGGAAGGGGAGATTATTGGCGCACGCGATTTGCGCGGCCCCGACCTAGAAAAAACTCCGTTGCAGGCCTGCGAGGTAGAAGGTCCTGCAGGTGTGCTGACAAGTGAAGCGCAGCCAGCGGCAAAAATTGTCCGCGA
Organism: Kiritimatiellia bacterium; assembly: GCA_045603485.1. Classification (GTDB taxonomy): domain Bacteria; phylum Verrucomicrobiota; class Kiritimatiellia; order RFP12; family JAAYLN01; genus RGIG5952. The sequence continues at coordinate 26,264 of JAZUMF010000090.1, forward strand.
AATTAAACCAGCAGCTATCTATCATGCGGGACCAAAGACTTGGATAGTCAACTTTGGCGAGAATTTCGCAGGCTGGGCCCGCATTCGCCTGCGCGGTTTGAGAAAGGGCGAATTGGTTTCCTTTACTTACGATGAGCGTATAGCCCCAGGAGAGCTTCCTGCCAAGGAGTACGATTGGCATGAGCATAATTCACTTTGGAAACAATTTCCCGGTGAGCCTATCCGAAATATCGACCGCTATTTTGTCACCTCGGCATCATATCATGTTTTGAAGGATGGTGCCGCATTCCAGCGCGACCGCCTTATCGCATCGGGCTCGCGTGATGACCTTTATGAACCGAGGTTTACATTTAACGGTTTTCAATATGTCGTTATCCGCGGCATCATGAATCGACCGCTTGAAGAAGATATTACCGGTTGCGTTATTTCTACCGATTTCCCTAAGACCGGTAATTTCGAATCATCGGACGAGGTTCTCAATAAACTCGTGTTGTTCACAGAAAGATCATATCGCTCGAATTATGTCGACGGTTTTCCAATGGATTGCCCGCATAGAGAGAAAAATGGCTGGACTGGCGATGCGCAGCTTGCAAGCAGGCTTGCCCAGTATCTTTTTGACAATACGGCAGGCTATGAAAAATGGCTTTTTGATATCGCCGACTCTCAAAGAGCCTCTGGTGAAATACCTGGTATCGTTCCAACGGCAAATTGGGGCTTCGTTTGGGGAAATGGCCCAGGATATGATTTCGCTTTACCTGTGATTATGTGGCGTCTCTATCTGCATAAGGGGGATAGGCGTATCCTTGACCGCCTTTATGAGCCACTGAAGCGGCTTGTCGACTATACCGCCAGAGAGCGTATGAGGGATGACAATCTCGTTGATTGGGGTATCCCGGATTGGATTCCCGCCGTCCCCGAGCAGCGTCCTGACAGAATCTATTCCAGCTCGACATACTTTATGGCTGCACTTCAGATTGCGGCGAAGGTTGCCGCGATTAAGGGTCTTTCAGATGATGCAAAGAGATTTTCCAATCAGGCCATAAAGACGCGCGATTCAATCCGAAAGGTCTTTTATCATGGCGAAGGCAAGTTCGACAACGGTTCTCAAACGGCTCAGTCAATGGCGCTTCATTTTGGATTGAACAATCCCGAAGAGCGACAGCTGGTTGAGGATAAGCTGGTTGAGGCTGTCCACGCAGCGAATGACCATGTTACGGTGGGCATCTACGGAATGTCTTACCTCTTCCGAGAACTCAGTGAGGCGGGATACTCCGACTTGGCGTTTAAAGTTCTTATGCAGAAGACCGACCCTTCTCCCGCGTGCTGGGTCTCCAAGGGTGCTACAACGCTTTGGGAGGATTTAGGCGATGGTCAATCCCGCAATCATATTATGTTTGGAGATTTCACCGCTTGGGCATTTGAATATTTGGCCGGCATAAGGCCTCTTGAAACTTCTCCGGGTGGCAGCGAAATGGTTGTCGCTCCAACCGTTATTGATGACTTGAGCTATGTGACCGCATCGGTCGATACGCCATTCGGCAAATATTCAAGTGCCTGGCGCAAAGACGATAAGGGTGGTGTATTGCTGACAATTACCGTGCCTCCCAATGCAAAAGCGCATTTCTTTATGCCAGGTAAATCAAAATCGCGTTTGCTTGATACCGGCACCCATCAGTTCTCTCTAAAATAAAGTGCATCTTTTTTCTTAAAGTTGCAAAAAACAAAAAGGGCGGCTGGAATTCCAGTCGCCCTTTTTGTATGGGAAAAGCCAAAGATTATTCTTTGTCAAGACCCTTGCTGGTGAGGTAGTCAAGCACAGCACCGACGGTGGTGAGCTTTTCTGCATCCTCATCGGGAATTTCTGCGCCAAACTCTTCTTCGAATGCCATAATCAACTCGATGTTATCGAGTGAGTCAGCACCAAGGTCGTTGACGAATGAGGCCTCAGGAGTGACCTGATCTGCGTTGACGCCGAGGCTATCAACAATAATTGCTTTTACGCGTTCTTCAAGTTTCGTTGCCATATCGGCTTCTCCTATTGGATTGTTGTTCTTGTATTATACCCCAATGTTTGTCACATTGCAAGTCCACCGTTTACGCTGATCGTCTGGCCTGTAATATACGAGGCGTCAGGCGAGCAAAGAAAAGCGACAGCCTTGGCTATGTCTTCAGGTTCTCCAAGACGGCCTGCTGGAATATTTCCCAACAGGGCATCACAAAGCTCCTGCGACAATTTTTCCGTCATTTGTGACTTAATGAACCCCGGAGCAACGGCATTTACTCGTATGCCACGGGAAGACAGTTCTTTCGCCATCGACTTGGTGAGGGCGATGAGACCCGCCTTGGAAGCTGTATAGTTGCACTGACCGGCATTACCTGTGATGCCGACAACTGAGGATATGTTGACTATTGAGCCAGCGCGCTGTTTCATCATCGGACGAGAAACAGCCTTTGAAAAGAGAAATGCACCCTTGAGATTGGTATCTATTACGCTATCCCATTCTTCTTCAGACATACGCATAAGAAGATTGTCACGCGTAACACCGGCATTATTGATGAGAATGTCGAGCTTACCAAACTTGGCGATAACATCAGTAACAAATGATGTCACCGCTTCATTTGATGATACATCAACGGAGGCGTAAAGGGCTTTGCGGCCAAGTGCTTCAATTTCTGCCGTCGTTTCAGCAAGAGGCTCTATGCGACGGCCGCAAATGGCGACATCACATCCATTGGATGCCAATTCAAGGGCGATAGCCTTGCCGATACCCGTTCCTGCGCCTGTAATAAGGGCTGTCTGTCCTGAAAATGTTTCCATAACTTTATTAACCGTTGTTGACAATGTCTGTCGCCGCAAATCCGTCTAATGAAGCAATGTCTTGAATGTTGGCAACGGCAGCTTCCCTGTCAATGCGGCGGACAAGTCCGGAAAGAACCTTGCCCGGGCCAAATTCGACAAATTGCTTTGCGCCAGAGGCCGTTATGCAGTCAAGCCAGCGAACTGTGCCTGTGATTTGATCAAGCATTGACGCCTTAATCTTTTCGGGATCGTCGCTGTGGAGGGAGCCGGAAGCATTGGAGAAGACAGGAATTACAGGCTTGGAGAATGGAATATCCGCAATAACAGCCGCAAGCTTTTCACGGGCCGGTGCCATAAATGGAGAGTGGAACGCCCCTGCGACATTTAACGGAAGGGCTTTACCGCCGGCGGCTTTAGCGGCAGCGATAGCTTGAGAGAGCTTTTCTTTTTCGCCTGAAACATTTATCTGCGCCTGAGAATTGATGTTCGACACATAGAGACCGCAATCGGCGGCAATCTTGGCGACGGTCTCAGGTGGAAGCGACATTATGCTGACCATTCCCGAAGGAGCGGCGTCGCAGGCTTCCTGCATAAAGCGACCGCGAGCCTCCAAGATGCGAACCGTATTTTCAAAGTCGATAACACCAGCAGCCCAAAGAGCCGTCCATTCACCAAGGGAAAGCCCCGCGCAACCGTCAAATGTCACTTGCGGGTATTTTACAGAAAACGCCTTGAAGCATGCGGCACTCATTACAAAAATCGCCGGCTGGCAATGGTCTGAACTCGTCAGCACATCATCAGGGCCTTCAAAGCAAATCTTGGAGATGTCATAACCTAAAACGCTCTGAGCCTGCGTAAAGCACGCCGCGGCCTGGGGAATGTCCATAAGGTCTTTTCCCATGCCGACAAATTGAGCGCCCTGTCCTGCGAATAGTGCTAACATTTTCATAATGCCTCTATTTTACCAAATTTTGCGGTTTGTGGCTAGTATATAAAATTTTAGCCATCATTTCGCTTAGCCATAAGAGAATAAATCGAGACGATGCCAAAACGCACAAAGCGATGAAGAAACGCTTGGATAGACCATTTGCCGGCATCTGCAATGGCGGCATCTAACTCTTCCTTGAATTGCCGCTTGAAGGTTTGTCCGCTAATGGAACCCGGGTACCACCTGAAGTTTGAAACCGCACCGCCAGGGATGACCGCACCACCGCCGTTTTTCCAAAGACGGAGAATGTATTCATAGTCAAAGGCGGCTTTAAGGTCAATGCGGAGAAGTCCTGCCTTTTCAACAGCCTCGCGTGAAAAAAACGATGCAGGCTGAGAAACATAGTTTATTGTCTGAATCATCGGGCGGCACGAGAAGGGGAAAAAAGCGTTTTTGAAGTGTGTAATCCCTTTGCGGATTTCTTTTCCTTCGACATTGACAATGCGGCACTTCCCGAAATAGATCCCGCGACCAGGCTTTTTGTTGACACATTCAACCAATCGCCTGATGGCATCGGGCTCATAAGTGTCATCGGCATTTAACCAGCATATAATATCGCCCGTCGCAAGTCGAAATCCCTTGTTTATTGCGTCGGCAGGTCCTTTGTCAGGCTCGGAAACAACCTTATCGATATCCTTTGCATATTTAGCGAGAATCTCAGGTGTGTTATCTGTGCTGGCGCCGTCAACGACGATATACTCAATCTCAACACCTGCGGTCGCATGCTGACTGATAATCGACTTTACGGTAGTTTCCAGAAAGCGTCCGCTATTGCGGCAAGGTGTTATTACAGAGATTTTCATTATGCCTTCTCGGTTTCTTTTTTGTTGCCTTTACCTGGAGCTGCAATTAAAACCAATACCGTCATCAGTAAGTAGCACAAAGGAACCAGATAAAATGAATTGGCAAGTCCCGCATGGTCGCCGACTACACCCATAAGCCATGTAAAGATACCGCATCCGGGAACGCCGGCACATGAAAGAATGATAAAGGCGAGCGTAGAGTCTAAATGCGGAAGCCTATCGACCGTGAGACTTTGTATGCTTGGCCAGAAAGGAGCAGAACCAATACCCGACAAAAATAGAATGGTAAGCAACAGCGGCAAAATCGCCCATTGGGGAATCAGGCTTAAATGCTGAGTAAACGGTGGAATAATCATTGTCACCAGAGCCCCGAAAATGCCGACAATGACGATAAGCTTTTTAAGCCCACTTTGCGGAATCAGAGCTCCGAATGTCGTTCTTCCTAAAAACATACCTGCGGCAAAGGCGGCAGTTCCAATCGCACCCATCAGTGCGGTACTTGCAAAGTTGAGCTGAATAAAGCTTGCCGCCCAGAAGGTAAGACAATATTCTCCACCCCCGGCAAAAATCATCGCCGCAAAGAAGAACCAAAACTTTTTATTTCTTGCGATAATGCCGGCATCCTTCAGGACTTCACGAGACGATTTGCCGATTTTTTGCTCAGGGTAGGGGCGCTTTGCCGGGAGAGTAAGCAGTAAAATCGGAATCACTGAAATAAGTGATACAATAAGCATTATGTAACGCCAAGAGACTCCTTTGATGAGCAAAATTCCCGCTATCAATACAAAGCCAAAGGTACCCAAAGACCAAAAGCCGTGTGAAATGTTGACATACTGACCTTGGTCCTCATCATGAAGCGTTTGAACAAATGGTGTCGCCAACCCTTCAATTATGCCTTCGCCAAGTCCGGCAAAGAGCAGAAGCAAAAGGACTATCTGCCAGCTATTGGAGACAAACATTATCGAAAAGGCAAATGCCATCAGGAAAACCGCCAAAGCGACAGGTCGGCGATTGCCCCACTTTGCCGCCATAAATCCGGAAAGCGCCATAGCAAGGCACATTGCCACGCTTCGGCCCATCTGGAGCACACCGCCAATAGCCATTCCACCCTCAAGCAATGGGAATTTCAGCTCATTGGCCATTTGAACCAGTACAATAGGTACTGCCAATGATGCACTGGCGTAAGCGACAAAAACAGACCAAGCCGCAAAATCAAAGCGGCCAAAGGTAAGCTTCTTTTTCATTTTTAGTGGTACTAATTATTTTCCAGCGCCGCAGCATTTTTTATACTTTTTGCCGCTGCCGCAAGGGCAGGGGTCGTTACGACCGACCTTTGGCTCTTCACGGCGAATTGGCTCCGGCCCGATAATCTTACCATCGATGAAACGCCATTCTCCATCAATCTTCTCAAACTCGGCAATTTCGTGATGGTCAAAATCCTTGTCCTTGATTGAATAATGGGCTACAAACTCAACAATACCGGTTTCGTCGTCGGCTTCACCATTCTCAGTGTTGAGAACTTCAAGTCCGGTCCATGTGGCGGCTTCAGCCCAACGCCTTGAACCTTCAGCGTCAAATTCTTTGCGAACCTTTGCGCCTGAAGTCTTATAAAGATAATCAATGCTATTCATAGCATAGGCAGTATAGCGAGAGCGCATAAGAGCAGATGCAGTAGGAGCAGGCTCATCACCCAAAAGATAAGGTCCACAGCAGGCTTCAAATTCAAGTCCGCTACCGCATGGGCAAAGGTTTGTATCGTTAGTGTCTGTATCAGCCATAGTTATGAGTCGTTGTTGGAGGCGGGCTTTGCGGCCTTGCCGATAAAGCTCACCAATTGTTATAAGAGGGTTAGGAAAGTTCACTAAAAATGAACATAATCATTTTACCATAGAAAGTTGAAAGTAGTAAAGCATTTGTAAATTGTGATACGCAAAAAGCCACTTCACCATTGTACTTGTCTAAATTCACTCCATCGGTTTCACCCTTCCGCCACACCATCCGTCAGTCTCAATCCTCGATTTTGAAAGCATTACACTTTAAGTGTCAGACTATTACACTTGACAATATCCTCTATATCTAATATACTTATTATTACACAACCCCCAAAAAAATAAGGAGTCACTTATGCGTAAGCCACGAATCAAAAACGACGGAGAAGGTTATTACCACATCGTAAGCCGCTGCGCTTTGCAGCAGTTTCTATTAAACCCCGAAGGCAAGTCGGTCTTTGTCGACATGCTTCGCCGTATAGCCATCTTCAGCGGCATAGAGCTACT
>JAZUMF010000091.1:0-7422 GCA_045603485.1 Kiritimatiellia bacterium
GATTTCGCCGTTGACGATGACCGTACCTGAGGCGGATGACTCATAGCAATACTGCGACCAGTCGTCATCAATCCAGCCAATATTTGTTGAATCGGCGGCGACATCCGTAATATCGACATTTGAAGATGTGATTACGGCTCCGGCCTTTGAGCTGATAAGAACTGCCGCCTTGCTGGATGTATTCAGGTCCAGGCCTGAAAGATTTATTTCAACCTTTGCAGGCGTGCCGACATACTGGTCTCCCACTTTGATACCGCGACCGTCATTCAACGCTGTGATCGATCCGCCGGTGACATTAAGAGTCTGGCCGTTGGCTGTAACCCATATTGCATAGTAGCCTTCATCCTCAACAATATCAACATTGGTGAGTGTCGCGTCTTTGTTAAAGATAAGAGCCTGATTTACCGTTGAATCGCTTATCTCTACTTCACAGTCGAATGAAATACCATGAATATTCCATGCGCCGCCCGTTGCTGAAGAACCTGACTTTTCAACGGTCATGTCATTGAGTTTGAGAACTGCATCGGGATTGGCAAACTTAAAGTCACCTTGATCAAGACAGTTCAGCGTTAATGTATTACCGTTGCCGTTGATTGTCAGACTGGTGGTCTCTGATGTACCGAAGGATACCGAACTGCCATAGTCGATTGTTGCATCTGATAGCATCTCGATTACGACATCACCGGCTCCGACAGCCGCAAGGGCTTCTTCAATCGTTGCATAGTATTTAGTCTGTTTACCGTCAGCAGTAATCGCAGCTACACCAAAATCTTCATTGTCAAACTCATTGGTAGCAACACTAATGTCGTCAATCTTGTTACCATCCGCATCTTCGGTAAAGACCTTGAGCTCGAGATTGACTTTAAGATTTGGATTAGAGGCGAGAAATTCGGGAGTAAAGTAAACGCCGCAATCGAAGTTTTGGACGATTTCGGCTACTTCCTGCAATGTAAAGCGGAGGCCCTCCTTGTTCATCAGTTTAGCGGCATACTCCATAATATAAAGACTCTGCCCGTTTGTGACAGTCACATCTTCAAATGGTACAGTTACCCAGTTCTTACTCCAGGCGTCATACTGCCCTGCGAGATACCCATCCCCTGTGCCGTCGGCATTGAAGACAACCGCATCGCTCGAATCTGACAATCCGTTGATAGTCAATACATAATCGGTATAGTACTTACCATACTTGGCAAAGAGTTTTTCGAGATAATCTTCTGTAAGTTTATCTGCGTCTTTAATTGCGAAATTGAGCGCAAAGGTCAAGTCAGGGTCTGAATCATTCAGATTTTTCTTGATATCAATAACCTGAACTTCCGGCAGTTCAACTTTTGGAGCAAAGTCTTCTGCTGTGTACTCAGTCTCAGAAACCTTGAAGATATTGACGCCTTTTTCAAGAGCCTGTTTGGCGGCATCATCACCATTACCTGAATCTACAAGGTTCAATTCAAGCTTCACCTTGAGATTGGGATTTGCCTTGAGGATGTCATCTGGAATAAACATTGCACATGAGAATGCCTGAACCCCTGAGCAGATGTAATCATAGGTCTGCGCCATTCCTACGCCCAACATCACAGGATAACGGACACCTTCGTCAATCTGAGACAAGATACCGTCTACAGGAATTTTTACCCAAAGGCCGTCCCAACTGTCGGTACTGCCGTAATAACCTGCCAGATAGCAGCCTTTGGCATCAAAAGAATCACCTTCGATTCCTTCAAAGGTAATTACGAAATCTGCATACCACTCGGCAAAGGGACTGGTAAGCATATCGGATGAGTTTTGATTTGCCACAAACTGCATGACAAAATTTAGAGGCATAGCCTCGGTGCCCTGTGTTAGATTACCATTATAGATATAATAATCCTCGGCTGGAATCGTCATAGATCCGAGGTTGTTCACCGTTGCAGTTGGCTGGACTCCGACGACATACTTACTGTCCAAGGTCGGAAGTGCCGCGCATCCTTCCGCGCACCATTGATTTACATCCTGAATATAAACACCGCCCGTAATTTCAATATCAGCGGTATTACCTGCAACGATATTGGCAAAAATATCACCTCCACTTAAAAGAGTACCATTCACAGCAAATGTTTTAACATTGCCACTAAATTCAACTTTGCCACCGGGGGCTACGATGAGCTTGCCCTTTTCTGTAATCAGGAAGTACTGTGTACACTCGAATATGGAGGTGCTGTCGATATCCATAATACCGATAGCCTCATAACCAAGTCCCATGCCGTTATAGTTATTTACAACAAGCTTGGAGCCCTCCAAAAGCTTGATGGTTGCCGTTGCATCCATACCGCTCTCCGTCTCAGATGCCGGACGGCCTCCGACTGCAAATCCGTTCTTCACGGTAAGCGCAGAATTGGTCATCACCATTGCACCTTTGTTAATGAGATAATCAAGCTCTATTATGGAGTTGTTGATAACAACAGTACCGTCATACTTCTCTTTGGCCCCCTTCTCGCGACCTGAAATATGAATGCCGTAGGAGCTGCTGTCCGACGCAGACTTCAATTCAGCGCCGTCGAAAATTACAGTTCCGTCACCCTCGCCGCCGCGACCGACATAAAGGAAGTTTTTCGACCAATCAACGGTAGCAGAACCGAAAATTATGACACTCTTGCCAAAGACTGAACCATTCATCGCAATAGGAGCATCGCCTTCCTTCCAGATAAGCTCGACAGCATCGCCATCCAGCGCCGACGCCAATGCGTCCGAAAGGGTTTCAAAGTATCTGTCACTTCCAATCCTTGCGACAAATGTAATCTCCACGACAATATATTTACCATCATCATAGACGACCTTGGCACTATCGACAGAAGTTGCGACATTCAATCCCATGGGAGCCTTCAAGCTGTGAGAAATGCTCGTTATCAAAATAGAATTTACAGATGAACCGCCGACAATCTCAAGATTTCCGCTAGTTTTGAGCGTCTTGCCGTCAGCGAAATGCAAATTTCTGCCATTCAAGTCAAGCGTGCCCTTGACAATCAAATCATTGTCAAGTGAAATGTCAGCCAATATCTTAAGACCATTTGAATATCCGTTAGTCCTGGCATCCATCTGCTCTTTGGAGTAGCAATACGCATTGTCCATCGCAACAAAATAAGCACTGCCATTTTCAGTGACTGCCCCGTCTAAATCCAAAACGGCATTCTGTGCAAATTTGAAGACTTTGCCGCCAAGATCGACTCTGGTATTTTGAGCAAATTTTATTCCAAGAGCCGATGTGACACCGGTGCCATTAGCTAAATCAACGGCAATTGAATTGCCTAAAGCCTTAAATTCGCCGCTCACAGTCAAGGTAGAGCCGTTGACAGTCAATGCAGCCACACCCTTTGTGGCATTGATAATGGAAACATCCTCAAAAACCGTATTTTGCGCACAGTAAACATTAATGCCGGCCGCATTATTATTACAATCAAGGACAACATTCTTCAAAGTGATGCCACTGGCGTTAACACCGATAAGGTGCGTCTTATAATTCTTTATATTGAGTTTGCCTGAAACCGTATACCATATGGCCGTTTCATCTGCAACAATACTGCAACCATTACCATCAATTGTAATTGCCTTGTTAATCACCAGCTTGCCGATCAACTTTACATCTCTAAGAAGCAAAACCGTCTCACCCGGCTGAGCCGCAGCTATCGCATCTGCAATGCTAAAGTAATTCTCCGTGCCGATCCGGGCAATAGGTTTCTCTACAAGAACAATCTTGCCATCAACAATCTTCGTTTCAAGATTGTCGTTGTTGACAACCGAAATAGCACCCTCAAACTTGGAAAGATCAGCCGTAAGAGAATTAAAAACTCCTGTTGTCATATCGGTTGCATCAATTTGAATATTTGCCTTCGTGATGCTGCCAGCCGTGAAATTTGCACCCCTCTTAAGAACAACCGTCCCCATCCCGAGATCCGAACCTGAAAATTCGCCCGTAACAGAATAGGTAGCGTTTTCGACGATAATCGTACCCGGATTCTTGGCATTGGAACTTGTCGCCACCGCTCCATTGACAACAGCGTTATTCTTGATAATCATCACACTGCGGTTTTCAATCTGCCTTGAAGCAGCGACATTGACATTTGAGTTGTCAATAACGACTTCCCCGTCGGCAACACCAAAGACTAGATGGCTCGTTGTTGTCAGCACACTGTCTTTAAGATTGAAGTTTACCTTAGCGGCCGTTGATTGAGCCTCAAATGCCAGTTTGCCAAACTGCTCCCAAATACTGTTTTCGACTTTAAAATCAAATGTACCGCTTGCAGATTTACTGCTGCTGCAGTATTGTGCAGTCGTCTTGATGTAGGCATTGCTAACATTAAATGCCACACCATTTCCTGTAAAAGAAGCACCCGGCATAATCAATGACGGGATGACATCCGACGGATTTGCAGTCTTGGCATTAGTAATCGTGCCTGTAATGTTGAAAGTTGCACCATGACCGATAACCATGCGCCCGCTGCCATTAATTTCAAGACAGGCACCTGCCCCAATCGTTATGATTGGGCTGGTATAACCTGCTTCAAACCCCGACACCTTGGTGTGCCCCACAAATTCAAGGTCACCGCCTGCTGTGATATAACCGTTAATCTGTTTACCGCAGCCATTAAACCGTATCCCGGCGGGAAGCGTAACCTTTTCAACTGGCGTCACATCTGCAAGCAATGCAACTGTGTCACCCGATTGTGCTGCCGCAACAGCCTCTTCGAATACATAATAATCAATAGAACCGACCTTCGCAACAGGCGACATCAAATGCACATTTGTCGCACCCGACACCGTCGACATATACACCATGTTGCCTGAAGCCTCAACACCAACAGGTGCGCCTCCGTTATTCACACGATCCCCGCCGACAAGTGCGCCAGCGCTCTTGGCATTGCCCAAAATGAAATTCACCCCTTTTACAATGCTATCCTTCAGAATTCCGCCACTTGAAGCAGACCCGAAATAATTGCCGATTATGCCGCCAATCGTGCATGTAGAACCATTCGCATTGGCATATTCAGCCGTTGCAGTTGATTCGACAGTGATATTCAGTACCGCATTACCGATATAGTCGTTGGCTCTGGCAGTCGTGCCCACAAGACCGCCAACCTTGCGCGTACCAGCAACCCTGATTGCCTTAACGGTAGAGTTGGTAACACCGAGCGTATTGCCCTCACCGAGGTGACCTATCAGACCACCTACATTGTCACCTTCTTCGGTTGAACCGTAGACCCCGACGACAAAACTCGTAGCAGAGCCGTCACCGACAACCGAGCAATTCCCGATATTGGCATACCCCTTGCCCGCCAAACCGCCGACTGAATTTTCACCGGTAATTTCAATGCGACCAGAAACATGGCAGTTATCAATCGTGCCGACAGAACTTTCAAGCTCTCCCGCAACAGCACCTACACTGATCAGACCTCTAACCTTTGCATTTGCAATTTTAAGATTCCGCACAACTGAAGCAAATCCAAAAAGGCCCGCATTATTGGCATCGACATCAACGACAAGATTGCTAATCGTATTTTCATTACCGTCGAATGTGCCAAGAAACTTTGCAGAAGCACTTCCGATTGGCTGCCAAACCTCACTGGCCAGATCGATATTATCCGTGAGCCTGACAAACTGATTATCGAATGATTCCCCGTTGTTAACCTTATCCCGAAAAAGCCTGAACTCTTCAAGCGTTGAAATAATAAACGGGCTATCCTCAGTACCAGAACCCTTAAAAGATATATCGCTCGTCATATCAGCAGCATATGCCGAAGTAACTTGCCAACCCATTAAAAAAACCGCAGCCAATGCACGGATAATTGTTTTATTTAAGTTCATTTTGTTTTTCCCGACACCCTTGATAATGTTCAAAAGGTACACTTTTTGAATCAGGAAAAAAGAGGTTTTAAATAAAATCTCCACAAAAAAAGACGGAAGCAGCCTGCAATTATGTGGAACATTGTGGATTAACATTTAAATGTAAAACAAGACTGCAAAATGACTTTATAAATGTGAGTTTTTTGCGGTAAAGCTATCTGATTTTTCTTGACTTTTTCAGGGAAAAGAGTAGAATCATTGGCATTTATTTTTTGGGGTGCGAAATCATTCGCATTCAAAAAGTGTACTTTGAGATTTTATAGCAAATCATTACTTTTTTTAAACTCGATAAACCTTCTTCTAAAGGTTGACACCGAAATATTACATGCTTTTGCCGCTTCCCTCAAAGATATCTGCTTTGACACGACAAGTTTTGCAAATTTAAAAAAATCGTCTGGCATTGCCTTTTTTCTCCTCCCGAATCTTACACCACGCTTTTTTGCGGCGCAAATTCCCTGCCGTTGCCGTTCCCTGATATTATTGCGCTCAACTTCTGCAACATACGACAATATCTGAAGTACCAAATCAGAAATAAATGTTGCAGTTATCCCCTTGTCTGAATTGTCGGTATTCAAAATTGGCATATCAAGCACATGTATATTCACACCTTTTCTCTTTACTAAAATCCCCCACTCGTCAATAATCTCTAAATAATTCCGTCCAAGTCTGTCCAATGATTGGACAACTACAGTATCCCCCCGCTTCAATTTTCTTTTGATCTTTTTCCATTGCGGTCTGTCAAAATCCTTTCCGCTCTTCTTATCAATAAAAATGTCATCATTGCCTACACCAGCCCGTGTAAGTGCAATAACCTGCCTTGTTTCATTTTGATCCATACTTGAAACCCTTGCATAACCGTATATGTGCATTGTTCAATTCCTTTCAGCAATTGTAGCATAAGGCGACAAGACAGTTATTCGGCTGCGACCGCATGACCCTATTTCGTGGACAGTCCTTTACTCCACATCGGTAAACAAACACCCCCTATTTCCACTTGAGGGACAGTCCACACATCTCACCACCGTTTTTTATTACATTTTCCGCATAAGGGACAGGCCCAATGCTATATCTTTATCAATTTATTATCAACTTCTTGCATGAGGGACAGGCCCAAAATGATACCAATGCCACATTTGCCTTACTCGACTCTGTTGGTTATAGCATTTTGCAGTCTAAACTACCCAAAAAGGCATATTGGGAGTGCTGTTTTTCGCTCAAATAGCCCTGTTTTGTCCGTTATTACACATATTGAGACAAAAGCCACCTATGCCGCCAAGAGAATTGGCGACATTGAGATTGGTAAGATTAGCAATTTTTAGGGATTTTCGTTAAGCTTTGAAGGTGAACGGCGACTTTTTGAGCTCTCTTACGGAGCAGAGTCTGAGGCCATTCCACTCTTTGCACATTCCGATGCCTCTTGCGCCTGTTTTTCGCTTTGGATTAAAGAGGCTGCGATGCTTTTCAAACTCTTCGTTGACGAAGTCTTTTGAGCCTATGATGGCTCCATGGGTGAAGTGGCGTATTTTGCAGCGAAGTATTACCGATAAAGGT
>JAZUMF010000092.1:0-5219 GCA_045603485.1 Kiritimatiellia bacterium
TTTTTGTAGCCCTGCGCTATTTCCGTGTACCTTTTTTCGAGGTTGGCGTGTTCCGGGCCGTTGTCGAAATTGTTACGGATAGAAATTGCGGATAGTTCGAAAAAATCGCGAATCACGGTGTAATGGTCGCGGTCTCGTACCATATCGAATATTTGCGATATGTCCTTATGCTTGAAATTGTTTGCCATCGTCAGATGTTCTTGCCTTCGTATTTCAACATTTGGAACATATCGGGTTGCCAGCTATTCAGCAATTTGTCTTTGCTGTCGTTGAAAAAATTACGGTCAACTTCAAAACCGTAAGATTTGCGGAGAAGATCCTGCGCCGCAAGCAATGTAGAGCCGGAGCCGCAACACGGGTCAATTACCACGTCCCCTTCGTCGGTAAAGAGTGAGATAAGCTGTTTTAACAATTTAACTGGTTTCTGTGTCGGGTGGACTTTAGGCGTATCGGTATCGCGTTCCCAGTCGATGCAATTCATCACCATTTTGCCGAAGTTGTTAAATTTCGGTAATTTATCACGATAAAACAAAAGGCCATATTCGCAATTACCAACTATCCGCATATTAGCCTTTAACACTTGCGCGGAGAAGTTCTTACGAAAAACAAGGTTGATATAATTAGGCAGTCCGTATTTTTTCCCGAGTTCGATAAATTGGAACTGTTGTTCAAAAGAACAAAATAAGAGCATACATGGAGCCTTGCCTGTTTCCTTCGGTTCCTTGACAAGCATCTTTGAACAGAAGTGCATAAATTCAGCAGGTCTAAATTCGTTCTCGGAATTAAAGAACTTTTTGCCAGCAAGTTCGCTTTCGCCGTTTTTATTATCGCCATCAACATACCAGGACGGGTTAGAACCGTATGCGTTTGTGCCAAGGTTGTAAGGCACATCAGCGATAATAAGTTGAGCTTTCGGAATTTGATACACCTTGTAATTCTGGAATGAATCACGATAAATGTGCATATCGTATTTTTCAAAAACATTATTCATTTGGTTTGCCTCTGTTGTTTGTATAAAATTTTGGACGGCTAAAAGAGGGAGAAGGGGATTGGAGAACCGCTTTTAGCCGCCAGACCGCGGGGAGTGTGTAATTCATTGCAGATTATAGAAGAAGTCTGTAATGTGTGTTGTGGCCCCGCGGTGGCTTTGCGCCGTTCGGTGCATCGCCGTTTTGTTAAAGGTTTGCCTCCGGGTGCGGTCGCAGTATGTTTACGGGACAGACCGACGAAGAAAGTTTTTTTGTTTTGGGTCTGTTGATTCATGCACCCATCGGCGTTTTTTTATTAGTGGCTCCTACGGCTTCGATCCATAGTTTGTACGGGCGAGGTTCGTCAAATGAAAAAAAACGATTTTCCCGACAAAGTCCTAACGAGCCGTGATTTATTATAGAAAATTATTTCACTAATAGCAACTTATTTAATTGTTACTTTTTCGTTATTAATTATGTCTTGATACTTTTCCAGCACGACCGATTCCACATGGTCGCGCAACATTTTTGTAATCGGGAAAACGGTACTTCTTGGTTGTCCGTCTTCGCCCGTTGTCGGATGGAACGGGAACGGGTACGATATGTAAAGTCCGTTCTTGCCTTCCACGACTCGGATTCCACGGATCAATAGCTGGTCGTTGAAAACGATTTCTGCGAGTGCCTTGGTGTGTGTCAGTCCCTCAATTTGTTTAATCAGGCTTATTCTTACATCGGTTACGCAAATGCAGTCAAAGGCGTTTATATTTTTCTTGTTCAAGATGTTGTCTTCCTGCTCGGCAAGTTTGGCCTTAAGCCGTGCCACCATTTCGATATACTCGTGGCGTTCCTTGTGGTGTGCGGCCTTGAGTTCTTCGATGGCGGCATCCACATCGGACTTGTTGTAGACTCTATAAGAGCCGCATTCGTCGGTTACGGTAATAGGTTTCAGTTCATCGCATTTCATTATCCGTTCTCCTTGATCATTCCGACCGTGTAGTGCGCACCGTCCGGGTCGTCGAAATCTTCGTTCAACGATTCTGCATAATCTCTAGCCTGCAAGAGGTCTGCTGTCTTGTAGACAACCTTCTTGTCGCCGTTCATAAAATTCTTGATTACTGCGTACATCACTTCGTCTCCATAAGTTTGCGCCCGCATTTCGGACAGAAATAGATTTCCTCGGAATTGACGAGTTCAAAATTACGCCACAATTCAATCTCGTAACCGTCGGCAGTTTTTACGATGTTGACTACATCGCCATCGTTCACGATGTCACCGCACAGCGGTTTCCCTTCGTCAATTTCCCCGTTGCAGAATTTGCAGGGGTTGTTGGTGAGTTTGAGTTCATCCATCACTTCGCCTCCTTTTCTTTAGTCCACATTTCAACCGCACAATCACGGCAGATGCTCACTTCATCTTCTCTAGGCTCCTTATTGCATTGGGCTGATGCGATTATTCGCTTACACCTATCGCACACAACAGTTTTATGCCAATTTCCAGTGTATTCACTCTTGCTTATATTGACGTTCACTTCGCCTCCTTGAACTGCTCGGCAAGTTCCAGCCACTTATAGTGACGTTTTTCGGCCTTTTGTCGATGCTTGTCATCTACACAGTGGTAACTGGCAGCGACCCAGTAATTAGCCATCGCCAAGCACCGCCTGTACTTTTGGTGGGCCATCTTTTCCCGAAGGGTGCGCCCAACTGTCCTCATTCTATCTGTCGTGATGGCAAGATTATCGCAATCTATTCTATATGATTCGCATAAGTTCTCAAGCCTTTGAATCTCTTTGTCCTTCTCCGCAATCACCTTATCTGCTTCGTCCTTGAAGTATAACTTGTCATTGCGAAGCCCGGGTTTGATAAGAGTCATTTCAGAAAATTTCACTATCCTAAGTTCGCTCATTTGTCTGCCTCCATTATATTGCCGTCTATTTTCGGGTCGGGGATTTCGTACCAGATGTCAATGTCATCATATTCCCATTCATAATCTTCGTCTTGATCCCATTCATAATCTTCGTCTTGAAAGTGAAGGTATGTACTTACAGAACCATCACCACCTTCATCACATCCACCATAGGCTAGATGTGTAGTGCCATCCTTCATCTTGATGATGTACTCTGCTCCCCAATGCTTTCCGCACGCAAAGTAAATGTCTTTGTCCTTTTGTCTATGCCACTGACTCCGTTTTTTCAGTTCTGCAATTGCCGATTCCTGCTCTTCAAGTTTGGCTAGCACGTCCTTGCACATCTGCCGAACATTGCACTGGAATGTAGCGTACTGCTCGTTTTCCCTTTTCTTGATTTCGGCACGAAGGCCACGTTTGATTTCTTCTAAATCCATTATCAGTATTCCTCCGCTTCCCTCTTCGTCCTGAAGAAGTGGAACCCGTTCGCACACTCCACATTGTGCATCAGGTTGAAGTCCTTGATGTTGATTTCCTGCCCGAGGCGGTACTCAAAGGTACTGTCGTATTGCGAGTGCAAGACTTCGTGACCTTCCATGTCAGTAATCTTTGACTTATTAGCCCTGCACTTTCAGTTCGTCACATTTCATTTTCACCTCATTCCTAGTTTGTTTCTGATAGACTCCTGCTCGCGTTTAAGCCTTTTCTGTTCCACAACCTCGCGCGTATTGCCGAGGTGCGACTTGCGCATGTTCTCGATGCCTTCCGGAGTGAACCAGTAGCCGCGCTGCTCGGCGTTGGCCATGCGTGTCGCCTGGCACTTTTTCACCCATTCCCCGTCGGGGTCGTTGCGGCGGCGCGTGGACCACATCCTGCGCGTCTTCATCGCCATTACGTGCGGCTTACTGGCGCACATCTCCTTGAAAGTCTGTCGGCCTCTTTCGAGTGCGCGGCACATCTGTTCGTGGCGCTCCTCGTCCATCGCGTGAATCTTCCCCATCATCGAGACGCTAACGAAGTCGAGGTTGTCGGGCGAGTAGTTCTCGCGGTTGCCGTCCTTGAAGACGATCGCGAGCCACTTCGGCTTCTCCGTGCCGTGAATCTTGCGATACATGTAGCTCGACAGCGTCTCGCGCCTTCCGGGAGCCGTGAAACCACGGTAGTAGCCTCTCTTGGACCAGTAGAAGGTTATGCCGTCGATGACAATCGTCTTGTTCTTTGAGGCTTTCTCGCGGACATTCCTCTCGCTCATGTCGATGCCGGAGCGCTTGATGTAGTTCCAAGCCGTAGTCGGGTCGATGCCGAGTTCGTCTGCGACCTTGCGCGTGGATCCAAGCTCCTTGTAGAGCCGTGCGGCCTTTTCGACAAGGTGTGGGTAACGAATCTTGTTAGCCATTGATAAGCCTCATTAGACAGATGACCAAGCCGACTACCCACGCCACGAAGGTGCAGATAGCGGCCACCGAGAAGGCCACGGCAACGGCCCATAGCCAGATGTTCGTCAATTTCTCTTTCATCAGCATCCTTCCTCTTTTTTCAAATCCGTTCCCGCAGTTATGGCCCTGCGGGTGGAGGCGCGACGTTTTACCCGTCTTTGTTGGCATCAGCTTATCCAGCTATTTTTATGCCGCCTAGTGGCGTGGGCGGTAAAGTAAAAATGGAGTCTTCTACGAGCCGCCTCGCCGCGCCATTGCATCCCTAACGTCCTGTTATAGGCAACGCAATTTTTTAAAAGTTTCCCTGCGGACAGAGCGGTGTAATTCACTAGGTTTTAGAAGTAATAAACGAAATGCTGGTGAACACTTTGTCAGCAGGGTGCGCGCCAATCGGTTGTTCATGGCGCGTAGTATGTTCGCCCGCCGGGTGCTGATTTACAAAGTCGTGATAAGTTGTGGCCAAGCTGGCCTGCACCCATTGGGCTTTCTTAAACTTGCGCAGGTTGTTTTATCTACTTCGTGAGCCTCTGCATCTGCTCCATGAGGGCTCGCATCTGTCCTTCCTTCATGGTGCGGTTGTTCTTCTCGATGTGTTCGCGAATCTTGTCGCCGAAGTTACGGTCGATAGCCTGGTAGCAGGCGACCATCACGCCCATGGCTTTTCCTAGCTTTCGGCAATTATCGTCGTATTTTTTAGCACGGGCGTTATTGCTTTCGTTGATATTTTCGATTTTGCGCTTACATTCTTCTTCAAGCCTGTTGCATTTTCCCTGCAAGTCCCTTGCATAGGTCAAATTTGCGAGTGCTATTTTCTTAAGCGTTTCTTCGGTTTCGGTTGCCGTCTTGACGGCTTCAATCTGGGTCTTCTTTTCTTCGAAGTGCTTGCGCTGTGGCTCCGTCAAGTAGTTCTCGT
>JAZUMF010000093.1:0-35229 GCA_045603485.1 Kiritimatiellia bacterium
TGTCGCCGAAAGGCGGAATCTCCGGCTGAAGCCCGCTTTACAAGCCAAAACAAAACTGCTATAATACCGACAACAAGCAAGAAAGCTTCGTCAGCACAGGGCTACGCAACGAGTGTTGCACTGGCTACTGGATGGCGGGGGGTGAAAGGTGATTTAATTTCAAGATATGAAATTAGATCTTAATTCAAAGGGGGTATACATGAATGTAAAGATAATTGGCTGTGTAGCTATCTCAATGATAGCAACAGTAGTTTTTTCACAAGTATTTACTACTGATTCTGCGGTTTTAGGTTCGCAAAAAGTAAATCTTGAAAGTCAGCGTATCACTGCTGCACTTTTTGTTGAAGACTCTACATTAGATGGCGAATATGCGTCTTATTTACCTTCTCTTGGAAATAAAATTGCTGCTGCATTAAATAAGCGTGGCTTTGGAGTTGTAAGACCTGAAGATGCTTTAGGTTTATCTGAAAATATCAATCCAGCTAATGCCAATCGAACAAAGTTATTACAAACAATTGAAAAAGGTGGTGCTTTAGATTTGGATTCTGCTAACCTTTTCCAAATTGCTCGAGACTTAGGTTCAGATTGTTATATTAAATGTTCTTTAACTGGTTGTGAAAAGGAAGAATTGGGCGACACAGGTATTTTTGATGTTTCTGTAAGTTTATCTGTCAGTATGCATGGATCTGCACGCGGTGATGGTGCTTATGGTGATACTGTAGTAGTCAATTACAGAACAACATCTGAACAATTGGCAAAAAATAATAAATCTTTTTTCGCCAAATCATTAACAAAGGCATCTGATAGTATTGCAAAAAGTTTTGCAGAAGGAATAAAGAAACTTGATATTCGTGCAGGTCGTATGGCTAAAGTCAATTTTAGTTGTGCTATTGAAGCGGATTCAGTAGGTGTTTCACTAGAGGGAATTGAGAAGTGGAATGATCAGTACATTTATAAGGTTAATGGTACTGTTTTAGTCGATGGGTTTGCTATGGGAACAACAGATAATGAAATAGAGTTGGATTCAGGAATTCATGTTGTCCGCATTTATTATCCACATTGTGAACCATATGTTGTTCGTGCTCGTTTTGTTGATGGACAATCCTATAATGTGACACTTAAATTATCCGATTCTGGAAAGGAAAGATATAAGAACACAAAGGAATTTTTACTTAATTATGTAAAAGCTCGTAATGAGGTTAAAGATATTAATCGCAGAGCAATTACATCAGATCGTATAAATAATATGGTTGCAAATACAGCAGATTATATTCTCCGCCTTAATTCAGAAGCTTCTGTAAAATTGGCAGACAAATCATTGGAAGCAGAAGTTGAATTACTTAAAGCTAATAGTGAACGGTACTATAATGTTTGGGCTTTGGAAATTAAAGAAAATGCTGCCGTTGCAAGTAAGCAGGTATTAAATGATGCAGAGTTGAAAAATATGTATGCTGAAGCTCATACTTACGCTATGAAGACCATTGCTCAAGGTGAGGGAAAAAGGCGTAGTAATAGCTATGACCGAACAGAATTCACAGAACGGCATACTTCTGCAGTTATAAAATCTGAGGGACAAGGTGTTAAGACTGTTGATTATAATACTGATGAAACAAGAATTAACATTGAGGATAGAACAAAATCAGATGGAAAATCTGAAAACGATAATGATTCTCATAAGTAATTAACATTAACGAGGAACAAACATGAAGAGTGCTATTTTTTCTTTACTATTTGTGATGACCATTTCTTTTATGATTGGTTGTTCATCTCCACGAATGATAATGACTGTTCGTTCTGATGGAACAGTTATTAGAAATGATGCGTCTGAGTATGCCTCTCGTTATCTTATTATGTCTCGTGCTCCTGTAATGGTTAAACAGGAAAATGGGAAGGGTCGAGCGCAAGTAGGATTTACAAATATTTATAAGGATCCAATTGTTGTTACTTATTCTTTTAAGTGGCTTAATAAAAAAACAGGTGAGGTTTTGAGATCACAAGATCCCGCTATGGCAATGAATCTCTATCCATCTATAGAAACAGTATTTGAAGGATTATGTCTTTCTGATGAAGGCAATGATTTTGAATTCGTACTGGAAATTCTTAGGAAAAAGTAATTTTATTAGGAGAAAATCGTGATGAAGAACTTTTTGATTAATAATCTTATTATTGCATCACTATTATTAGTTGGTCTTATTGGATGCAAATCAATTCATGTTATTCGTGAGGAAGCTAATGAGCTTACTATGACTGATTACGATAATGCCGCAATCAACCTTGTTATTCATGGGAAAGCTAATGAGCTTACTATGACTGATTATGATAATGCCGCAATCAACCTTATTAATATGATGTTGACGGATGCTGCATTTCAAAAAAAATTAAATAAGATGACATCCGCCCTTGAAGATGGTCGTTTACCAACAATTGTAATTCGTTCCATTCATAATGGAACAACTGAAAGAATTCAGTCACGCTTAGATTCAATGGGAAGAGAGATTCGTATTCGTATACGAAAATCAGGTTTGTTTGATTTAAAAGATGATTCAGCTGCTCAGACAATGGTTGATAGAATCAAATGGTCTGCAAATAGTGGACTCGAAAGCGGGGAGTTGCTAAATGCATTAAAGTCTCATGTTTCTCCTCATTATTTAATGACAGGTGAAGTACTTCATTTTGAGGATCATGGATATCACACATTTAAATTATATATGACCCTTCATGACATTTCTGGTTTAAGTGGTGATGGCGGTATTATTGTTTGGGAAGATACTTGCAACATTGTTAAAAAGTAATCTTTAATATAGGTCATATTGGGCAAGGGGTTTAAGATGCATTTAGGAATTTATCCTTTACTGGTTTCTATAACAATAATTTTAACCGTAGTAGGATGTGCAACTCCGCCTTTTGCAATTCGTCTTCAGCAAGCGGTAGATGGTGACCCCTCTGCCCAATATGACATAGCAATGGTATATGATTCTGGTAAGGGCAATACTTTACGCAATGCTTCGGTGCATAAAGATTCTGTGGAGGCAATGCGTTGGCTTAGGAAAGCGGCAGAAGGTGGCAATGGGAGAGCAAATCTTTCAATTGGGTTACATTATTACTATAAGGATGGGGTAGATTTTGTTATTGATTTTTCAAACTATGAAACGGCATATCATTATTTTAAAATTGCTGAGGAAAAAGGTGTCACAGACGTATTTTATTGGCTAGGACTTTGTTCTTTAAAAGGGCGAGGAACAGCGCAAAATGAAAAAATTGCTATTGATTATTTTAGAAAAGGTGCAGAATCTCCTTGTGATACGGCAAAATATTGTATGTCAGAAATCGCAGCCTGTTATCTTTATGGATATGGTGTTGGCGCTATGCGAAATTATGATGAATGTCGCAAATGGTATCAAATGGCAGCCGATCATGGAGATCAAAATGCAGCAAGATTCATAGAGAAAAAACTAACTAGAGATTTTTATAATCAAGTTGGCAATGCTAAAAATAATGATTCAAATTCTCAATACACAACAACAGAATGTGAGCGTAATGGCAGTAAGTTTTCTATTAAGGCAAATTTATTGCCAAAGGCAGATGCTGTTGCAGTTAAAAAACGCATTATGGATGACTTGATTGCAGAATGTGAAAATGATTTAATGTTACGTGAGCGTAAACTTCAGCGTGAGGATGTGAGTTGGGATTTTAGTGCCTCAATTAAATCTGGTAAGGCAATTTGCATATTAACATGGTATTATGTTAAAACACTAAATTATGCGTACGATTCAGATTCAAGATCAGGTTTTATTGTAATTGATCTTGCAAATAGCGATTATGGTGATGCAAAAGATTATATTTTGAAAAATATTAAATCAATTTGCGAGACTAAACTTGTAGCAATAAAGGATGGAAAGGTTCCAGAAGGTGCTGCATTTGAGATTGGAAAAGAAGAAATGTTACCTAATGGTACTCTTAAGGTTCACTTTAAAACCCTTCAATAATTTCAGGTGAGTTATGAAAATTTGTTTTAAACTTTTTGTTTTATTTTTTTTCAGTTTGCTTTATTTAAATTCCGCATTTTGTAATGAAAATACTTCAAGTGAAATGTTTGTTGTTCCACGCATTACAGATGTGTTTGAAAAGGAAATTGAGTCTGTCCGTGTTGGCGAAGAGGATACTATAAACCCTACTTATGATGGTAAGTGTTTAGAGTTTGAACAAAATGGATACAAGATTATTTTTAATGATAGAGAGATTACACTTCTTAGTGTCCCAAAATCTTGTACCATAATTGATTTAGCAGATTTTATATATGATCAGCCTTATAAATTATATCTAGAAAAGAAAATAGCTAATTGTGATGTAATTACATTAGGTGACTTAGAATTATTTGATTTTTGTTATAATACACAACTTGAAGCAATGAAAGTTATTGTTTCATTAGGCTACCAAGCAGTAATTTTTCACAAAAACATAAATGAAAAAGCTGCCGCTGTTAAGATGAAACATGTTACTAATCGGAATTTTACTGATGGTACTATTTTGCAAGATTCGATTGTTCGTTTTTATGATAGTCAATCTCTTTTTTCCAAGAATATTTTTGGTTGGGGTAAAAACTTTTCAGACAAAGATCGTGTAGATGCTTTAAAATATATTGTTGCAGGACAAAAGAATGGTGCAAAACGTCAAAAATGGTCTTATCTGAATAAGCGGTTTTATATTTATGACCATATGAATATGTATGATGATATTATCGAGGTAAAAGAAAATGAGGTAAGTACAAATGATAGACTAGAGTATTGGAAGTCTATAGATAGAGATGTTTCTTATCGAATGAATAATTTAAAAGAAATATATTTCTATACTAGTGAATGGGTATTAAAAACGCCACCATCAACTATAAAAAGAATTTTTGAAGAGAAAACAGCAGATAAGCAAGCAGAAAATCGTCATCTAGTTCGTAAGGCTAGAGAAATATTTTACGATTTACCTTTTGTTATAGCTACAATGGAATTTCGTAATGCTATAGCTGATTGCCGTACATGGCTTAATGTTCGTAGTTTAAATGATAGTGATGGAATGCGGATTGCATCCTCAAAATTTGTTGGGGATTCTGCGGGAGATTTAATGCTAAAAAATATTAAATCAGGATATTCTTATGACTATTATCTTGAGGTTTTGGCATATCTAAAAGATAGTCTTCCAAAAGATGAGTTGCTTTATGAATCTATTTTATTAAAGAGTAATTTTAAAGATCTTGCGGATTTAGAAACATTTAAGTCAGGAGAAGGAGATGCGCTTTGGGTTGAAAATGCAGTTAAAACATTTGATGCAGTAAAAACCAAGGAGCATGAAGCTAAAGTTTTAGCCAATCAAGAATTAGAAGCTGAATTAGCCAGGAAGAAGGCTGAAGCGGAAGCTAATGCTGAGGTAGAACGACTTAAACGTCAACAAGAGATTGAAGCTGCTGAACGAGAGCGCAAACAAAAACTAGAAGCAGAAGCCTTAGAGAATGAGAGAAAGCGTGAAAGTGAACGCCTTAAACGTGAAGCAGAGGCTGCAGAACGAAATCGCCTTCGTGAATTAGAAGAGCAAGAAAAAATTCGTAAGCACGAAGAGCATATGCGGAAGCGAGAGTTGGAAGCAGAGGAGCGCCGTCAGCAAAAAGAAATTGAGAAGGCAGCAAAGGATGCAGAGCGACTTCGTGCTCAAAAGGCAGCTGAAGAAGCAAAAGAAAAAAGAATTAAAGCAGAGCAAGAGGCCAAATCTAGCGGTATTAAATCTGAAGGGTGGTTTTCTAGGACGGTTGGAGCAGTTGCAGATTTAGTTTCGTCTGATTCAGATGAAAAAGATACATCTACCAAAACAGAAGGTAAGGATAGTGTTGATTCTGAATCCAAAAAAGCCGATAATGTCAAAGGTAATGACAATTCAAAAAATAAAGATGATAAGAAGCCTGATGCTAAAGGAAAAAGTAAGTAGTTCTTTTGAATTCAATTGTCAATTTTTGTCTAAACTCTTAAAATGAGTTTACTTAACTTGATAATCGTTCTCAAAAAGTTAAGAGTGTCTTTGAAAAATGTTGGGCAGCACCAATATGCTATGAAATACTTGATGTTATTAGTCATCTTTTTTAAGTATTGTGTTGTGCCGTTTTATCAAATTGCCAATTAAGTTTTATAAGACAGCTCAATAATTTCTCTTGACGGTAAGGTTCTTTTTTAGTATCATATATACAACAAGTTTCAATTGCCCCCTTCGTCTATCGGCTAGGACACTAGGTTCTCATCCTAGTAAGAGCGGTTCGATTCCGCTAGGGGGTGCCAATTGTCAATACGTTTATTATTAACATTTAGCAGTTCTCTTACCGCCGCAAAAAAGGTACGGAAATCGTACGAAAACGGAGACTGCAATGGCACTATACCAACAATCACGCAACGGTGCGTGGTACTATTCTATATACATCCCGGGGCGGGCCAAACGTTTACGTGGGACATGCTCGACACACAACCGAGCCGAAGCACTAATTTTAGAGGAGTCCCTAAAGTTAGCAACTACCCAGCAAACTCAAAAAAATAAAATAATTGCGCTTATCAATTCGCTTTATGGCGACGATATGCCAATTAAAATTAGCATTGATGCAATACCTGATGAAATAGCGCGACTCGATCGCGTTGCCGGCCGCGACTTATCTAAATCCTACCAACGCCGGCGTCGGCAAGGATTAAATCGTTTTTTTGCCTGGCTAAAAAAATATTGGCCACCTATTGATGATGTACGAAAAATAGATCGCACGTGTGCGCAGCTATACTCTGAATTTTTACATAAATCGGGGATATCAACAAAAACTCGCGCGAACCTGATTGGCGAACTGTCAGCAATATGGTCGACTCTCCAACGAGGCCACGACAATATTAATAATCCCTGGCCGTTAGCCGCCCCGCGTAACGCAAACCGGCGCGGCAATATCGGACGCTGCTACACCGACGAACAGGCAGAGAAAATTTTCATAGCCGCAGACAGGGCAGGGCACGGCTGGGGCGAAATAGTGCGTCTCGCAGCAGCAACAGGCTTGCGTTACGGTGATATAGCAACGCTTACCGCAGCAGAACTATGCCACGACACACACAGCCTCAGACTTTCACCAAATAAAACTAAGCGACACAACATATCAGTGACGCTACCGCTACCGGACGACATCTGGCTACGACTACCTAAGCCAACAACGGGTCCGTTATGGCCACGCCATGCGCAATTTTATAAATCTGAGGGGCAATATAAACCCTATCTATACGCAAAAATACTACGTGCTGCGGGTATTAATGAGCCCGGCTTTACAATTCACAGTTGGCGCCACTATTTTCGCTCACGCCTATCGGCGTCCGGAGTTAGCGACGATATCGCTATGCGTCTTGGCGGCTGGACCTCACGAGAAACCTCAGCGCGCTATGACCATGCTGAACGCCTCGCAGAGCTTCGCGCAGCAATTAATTTAGCTTGGAAAAAATAACATTTAATAAAAATAAAACGCCTCGTGAGGAGAAAGGAAAAAACCTCACGAGGCAGGAGTCTCAAAAAAATATTTGCTATACTATTTATAATTTATTGCATATGAAATTAATTCCGAAGCTGCGCGAGAACGCCGCCAAGTTCCGGATGAATCGCGATCAGCACAAACAACGCAACGACGATGATTGTGATTTGCCACGAGCACCGGACTACAACATCCTTCCAGGTCGTGCAATTGGCGGACCTTGTAAGCATATAGCGGACAAGTAAATATGTGAGGTTAGCGATATTACAACTATTAGCCTGAGTTTTAGCCTCAACATCGAGACCGTTTGTACCGTCACGAGCTTCAATGCAGATCTCTCTGCACAAGTCCTTGTCGCCCGGCGACATATCGCTCTTATTGACCTCATCGATAAGAGCCATGATGCGGTTATAGATTTTTTGCGGTACTGCCATAAGCTACTCACTCAAGATAACATTACTGCGACTGCGACCATCCTTGCTCACGATCACAAAGGCGTATTTTTCCGCGGAATCAAAGACCGACCGCGACCAGCCGTTGTATCCGTCGATGTTATGCCAGGAGCGAGTCAGTCGGCTTGTGCTAACCCATTCGAATTTGCCACCAATCCAAACGCCGTCAACAAGACAAAAAAGAGCGGCAATACAAGCTGCGTCAGATCTGTCCTTAGCTCCGAGATTCTCACAGCCACCAGACTGCCAGGCATAGCTCATGCCGCCGCTGTTAATGCGTAAATCGCAGATGATAACGGACGGGTTATGTTTTGCGGACGACCCGTTAAAACCGCCATATCGCCAATCAAGGAGAGAGTAATCAATCGCATCGGCCGACGGCTGAGGCTTTTCGGGGGCGGGCATCGGTTTTTCGACCGACTCGACGCGCGCGGCGATATTAGTAATCACATAGTCAAGCCGCGCGCCCGTCGGTGCGAATGTTTCCGGAATGGCACATCCGGACAAAAACAACATCGCTGATATCACCAATAAGCCCGCCTTTGTTTTATGATATATGCCACCGAAAAGACGAACGGCATAATAATAGATATACGCCACGGCCGAATAAGCAAACCGCTTCGCCGGATTTTTCTCAAGGCGGGCACGATACAACATATCACAGCCAAACGCCTCATCAGCCAGTCTCCGGACATCGCTAACAGACCAACCCCAGCACTCAGCAATCTCCTCGAGATAGTGATATATGCAATCATGTACCACGCTTGACGCGACCACATCAAAACCCAACACCTTATCGGGGGCTAGAGACGCACCATCACAAATCGGCGAGCGTTTGCCCGTGGCATATATTCGCAGTACGCCATCGATGATGGCAAAATCATCGCAAATAAAGTCCGGACATTCGCGCAAAAATTTTCCCGCTGCAAAATTATGCTTAATAATGATGCGACTATCAAGCACAAGGTCAAAATATTCCTGTGCCTCCTTTGATAATTTAAACACTTTTTTTGCTGCTTTTATTGTTGCTGCCACATCCATATACTACCTCACATTTTATGCGGCAACGCATTAGTAAGTCCGCGAGCCTTAATCACCTCTAAATCTCGGTCATATATCCGCCACATCTGCTCGTCCGAGAGCGCACACCGAATAACCTTTAAGCCATAGAGGTCTACCTTGCGTGGCGAGCCGTCCATACACTCATCCGTGCGCCCATAGACTATGAATTGCGAAAGTTGGAACAAGCAATCTCTCGGAAAGCGGGAAACATTGGCATCGTATTCATAAGAACTAAAGGAAGAATTGCCCCATAAATCAAACAAGTTGAAAGTGCTTTTATACGTTCCGCCCTCAAGTCTAACACGCAAGCAGGCGAACGAAAATGTATTAGTCGCCAGCACCTCATAACGATAACATTGATGATCATGAGTAGTATAAAACTTGACAATCGGGTTAATGGCAAATGCGACCTTAATGCGAGCATTCGGCCGAGCGCCTGTTATTGCGATACTACGATCACCTTTACTGCACTCGATGTTAAATATATGCGTGCCATTAGTCGCAGCCAAAAATTTCTCGGATCCGCCGACCGTCAAGGTAATATCGCACTCGTTTGAGATGTTGCAACACACAACATATCGGCTCGGTATGGCATCCGTCGGAAAGCACGACGGCTCCTCTGGTATAATGTTAGCAACACCCCATGCACCGCTTGCGTCAAGCGCGATATCACTCTCATAAAACGCCTCCAATGGAGCTCCGCCGAGAGTCGTCGGCTTCGCCGGCACAAGCGAAGACATACCCTGGAAAGTAAGAGCGGGAATTACGCCACCATCAGCATCCTTACGATCGAACGCCGGGCACTCCCCTCGAACCCACCAACATATCGTCATACCAGTCTCGCCGCCAAGCGTGTAGATATGAGGTAAAAAGACACCGCCAGGCATAAGCGACATTCGCGACGGAACCGTCATCGGCTGAGCGAGCAGGAGCAGGGGAGAGGCATTAGCGATTGAGGCGCATAATGCAGCAGCAATTATTAATCGGCGATACATCGAGACAAAACCTCCCTAAGTTGCGCATCAGTAATGCCAATTACGGCCGGCAACGCCTTGATTGCGCCGACCATGAGGGCATCGTCCGACTCAAGAGTCGTAGCAAACAAAAAATCATTCCACACGCCCTGCGACTGCATCCAATCTCGCACCTTATCCCATGCGCCTAAAGCCACAAATTCACGATACAAAAGTCTGCGAGAGTACTCAACAGGCACAATGGGCTTAAAACTACGGCTGTAAAATGGCACCGCATCGAGGCCCTCACGACGATAATATGCTAGGCGATACACCTCATTGCTATATGCGACGGGCTTATCGGCAGACTTAATTTTATACCAGCCACAGTCTGCAATCTCCACGCGAGAGCGTTGAGGCAGACCGACGACAACCTTGCCAGTTGTAAGAGATACACCTTGCACAGGTAATGGCCTCGCTGAGCTCGTAGCAATAGTATTAGTCCCACACCATACATAGGCATCAACTGCATAGAGAGAGGTTGCTAAAAACAAAAGTAATGCGCATAACATAATTAATACTCCGAAAGAATGTTACAAAAGACATTGGTGCCATCACGGTAAAAAATTGCTGTTGCGTTATTCGTCGGCCACCAACCATAACCCAATAACGAGAGATTGCCTGCCACCTGATATGTACCGTGAGCAGTCAATCGGGCGAAAACAGCGAGACCATCACGCCAATTATTGATATCTGCGACTAATGTTGCATCGGCAGGTATGTTAATTTTGAGGACCGCCGGAGAGTATGAGACGACAGCCTGAGTATTACGAGAATAATCCTTTGTATTTTGCCACGGATTAATAACAAAATCTGCGAGAGTCGTCTGTTCCCCATTCCACCCTTGAAACTTTATATAGCTCGCATCAGCGTAAGAGAGAAATCCAAATTGACTAATAAACAAATTACCGAGCCAACCGCTATCAGTCGAAGAATAAAAGAGCGCTTGCTGCGATGATTTATCCATAAGACCGACCCAGTCATCCAGGACGAGATTTTGCGTCAGAGTCTGTCCTGGTTTCCAGTACTGAGACAAGTCGGCAGAGAAAATATTGGTGTTGACTTGCATTGTAGGGGGGACATCGCGCCACTGGATAGCTGAGGCGATGGAGCATGAGAAGAGGAGAACTACGAACGCTGCACCAATGCCACGCAATGCACCAACGAGCGCATCAACAATCTCGCCTAGTGAGCGCTGTGTAGTATCATCGTCAACCGATTCAATAGACTCGAGAGCAGCTGTAAGCTCAGCAACTGAAATATAACGAGTCCCGACGGGCACTGGTACAATTGCACCTGGTAATGGCGCTGCAACAACATCAATTGAGCCACTAGCGACGACCTCATCGTTATCATTAATGGCGACAGCATTGACCGCGCGCGCCCAGCCCGATGGAGTGTTTGCGAGCCATAGCGAGAGCGCGTCCGTATTAGTCCTAAGCACGCCATTCTCACTAATTGCGAGCGCCGATCTATCAGGGCGCAACAACGCAAAACGCAGTCCGTCAGCTGGGGACTGCCATGCTATCTCCACCGTTTCTCCGAGCATAATTCTGTTGTCAACAGATAGCTCTCTATAATTATTAATCGCGACATTTAGGACCATATCTCTCACCTCGTGTATAGCATATAATATAGAGCATATTAACGACAAAAAACGCAGTTTAGAGTTAAGTTCAACCTCCAAGCGCCTCGATACGCGCCTGCAGATCGTCGAGCGCCGACATAACTTCGCCTTGCGCGCCACCGATTGCCGGCCAAAGCGCGGACTTGTCAGGGCCATAATCTTTCTGATCCGCGACAGCCTTTGCGTTTGCGAGCTCAACCTTTAATCCGCCTATATCTCCATTTTCGTAGTCTGAGATATAACCCTCAAGCTTTGCTATATATGGATTTAGCAGATTCCCGTCGCCCACTCCTGAGACATAAAACTCAAGCGACTCCCACGCGCCAGCTGGCGTATTTTGGTCGCCAGTGCCATCGTGATTATTTATCGATATAGCGACGGAATAAAAAGCATCAGCTTTTGCCTGATGCCCTCGATGCGGGCCGTCCATCGGCGGCATGAAGTCCGCGACAAGCTCCTTAATTAGCCTAGCTGCAGCGACGCCTCCTTGCCGAATCAATACAGCAGTTGGAGGCAATGGATTCTCGACCGACGGGTCAGGCTCTGCAAGTTCAACATTCGGCAATCCAGCCTCCGACGGCTCTCCGAAATTATAAAGACTCCAAACGGGAGAGAATACTGCACACCCACCACGCTGGATAGTCCTGGTCTTAACTGTTTCTCCGTCGAATTTTTCGGCATCACCGACTGCGAAAAATAACCAATTGCGGACATAGGCAGGTAAATTATCGCCATCACGCATAATAGCATCGACTAAATCCGCCCGCCGCCCGCGCCGATGGAAAGGGTCGACATCATCATTATCCCAGTATTCTTCTCCTGGATGATTCCAGCGCTCCTGCTGCAGAGTTAATAGCTCAATATCATCGAGCGCGCTATATCTAATCGATTGAGGCATCTCCCACGCAAGAGCACCTCCACCTAAGCACGCCTCACTATCTGGCGCGGCCAAGAGCTTAATGCAAGCGGGCGCATTTGCGCCAAAGCTTGTATCGTACTCCATCGGTCTATCCTCTAAAGGTAATGCCAAATTAAAATCAGGATAGTCGTACCTGTGAGATACCTCTATAATTAAGTTAAGCCGCTCATTATAATAATCATCGTATTGCGTGCCATATATATCGTGGTCGAGCCAATCCGTCTCAGATGTATCCACAGGTCCCTGGTCGACATGATATGTTCGACCGTCAGGCTGGATAAGGATTCGCGGCTGGATATATCTCTGCTCAACGAAACTCCCGCGCACCAAAATGTGTCCATGGCCATCATCGTAATAGATACTACTACGCCCATCTGCCTCATAAACGCAAGGCATACCGTTTGATGTAAAAACTCCACCTAGCCACATATACCACCCGTCAGGCGGGACAACTCCATTTATGTGGCGATATACACCGATATTATCGGACCTATTAACGATAAACCCAAACCATGGAATAATTACAGCTTTTGCTGCTGGTACATCAATATCCTCGAATAGAGTTTTAACACCTGCACTATCGCAGAGCTTTACCCCATATCCTGCGAGAGGCGTAAGCGTTTTAATATGAGCGTCGATATCTCGTAAGGCTGCTGCTCTTAATCCTCGAGCGCTGTTAATAATATTGTTAATAATATCATTACTCATTATTCGGATTCTCCAACGCCTGGACCCGCTCATCGAGCGCCGCAATCTGTTTTTGCAATGCAAGCCACTGATTTAGCATTGCAATAGCTCTGCTAATTGTATTGTTATATCGAGAGATAATCCCTCTATATGCGGCCTTTTGCTCCGAGATGCGACTAGTAACCTTAGCGATAACGGCCTCATACGGCCCTAATAATTCTGAGCCGCTTTGCAGGTAATTACGCAAAGAAGCCCAATTATCATCACCGATTGCGACATAAGGCTCATACACTCCCATAGGCTCACGCATCCACACTGGCTCATCATAGCACGCGGAATAGTGAGCCATCGGGATGAGACTACCACCGCCACGGGTGGCAAAAATATCAGCCGATGACATATATCCCAATGTGTAGCCACCGAATTTATTCTCAACACGGATAAGCATATCCTTATCTGTTAGGCCCTGTCCGTCATTCTCGATATTCGCTACTCTGATATAAGGCATCGCATCAGTATCAACGCGCTCCAACGATGAGCCATCGCCGACATCGAGAAATGCTACAGCTGCAAGGTAACGCATCTCGTTATAATAGAGTGTCGCCCATGTCTGCTCATTCCAAACGCTATACATCGAGACAACAGCCATACCTTTAAGGCGTTCATCGTCATGCGTCAGCACCAGCGAATTAGAGCTGTCCGCAATCCCTGCAATAGAGACCGACATCTGCTCATCGGCGGGCATCTCAAGAGATGTATCATCGATAGGCACACGAGGCGACTCAGGCAGCGCATTATGATTAACAATTGGAGCACCCGACGCAGGTATATAACATAATGGATAATACAACGCCGCGTCACTATCTGCATCCTCTCCATTGTCCGCAATAAAACTAAAAGACCAGGTATACTCTGTAGTATTGACCTTAACACAGAGCCAGCCCTGCGACTGGTCACACGAGACACGCCACCAACGCAGCGGGACAGCACCTAAATTAGAGTATGCGTCCGACAACTCAGCTGAGACATTAACATCATCGACATACTCAAGCGCATTATACTCAGCTGCAATCCCTGGCACAGATGGTAACAACACCAAATAATCGATAACGATTGAGGATGAGCCTTGCGGACGAACATAACGCACCACATCCCCAGGGGCGGGCACGCGCCGCTTAAAACCGTCCGCAACTAAACTAATCTCTATACCACCTGGCACAGCAGTACAATCAACACCATCACCCGCAAGCGCGCGAAACGACTCTGCAAATCTAACCGACTCATTGAGCGCATCTGCGATAAAACCTCGATAGTCACTAGCCACGCGCCGCCTCCAATGCGCTAACACGCGCCTCAAGATTAGTATAACGAGCAGACTCATTAGCAATCGATGCCGCCAATGCAGCCAAATCTGCATCCCACATATCCAACTCAATCTCATATTGCGACAACTCATAATCAGCTGCATCGCAGAGAGAATCGAGAGTCGCCACCAAGCCCGTAAAGGCAACCCACCCCTCAAGAGATAGCAAAGCCGCCTCAAGCGATACCCAAGTGCCATTATAGCCAACCCATGGCGGCGGCCCATATCGCTCAACTGTAGCCTCATCATTACGGATTAGGCGCATACAGTTACTGCCACCGCCGCGGCCATAATAAGGCGAATCCTCTGGCCAATCCCACGGAATCTCATCCTCGGGTATCTCAGCCAGCTTAAAATGGTCGACAATCACCGCCCAAACAACATCGCAGATACGATAGTAAGCCAGCCAGTAATCGCCATTGTTATTTGCATCACGGCAAATAATGCTATCATATACCGTCACCGCCTCCGGAGGCGTAAGCTCCGAGCTACCAATCCCTGCAATACGGATAACAGGATAATTACCCCCTGCAAGAGCAGCATCAAAGTCACGACCTGACGCATACTCAATTGAGCTATTAGCAATCCATAGATTGTCATGCTGCGTGGCATAGTCGAACCACCTCTCGTAAAAAAACGAATCGGGGACCGTCAGCAGACTAGACGCATAGAGCCACTCAAGGGCATAGTTATATATATAGTCAGCGTCAGGATGTTGCTCATTCGGTAAAGGATAGCCACGCCCTGTCCTGTCATCGGGGACACGAAAAGCAACAGAGTAGCGGTCGAGATTCCAGTCGCCACGAGGATTATCGGCCGACGGAGGCAAAGGGAGTGTACAATCAGTAGATAAATTGCCCCTGTCCCAATCAACGAGCTGCAGCTTTTTAGTCGTCGGACTAGTCTCGAGCAACCTATCGCCATAATGCAGATGATTAGTCTCAAGGTTAGCGCCATTAAGGGACATCAATCGCCACAAATCACCATCCGCCATCGGAGCCAGAGCAAGCCCGCCATCAGAAAGAGCCCATCCACGCCACAGCTCACCAGATGCAGTATGGCGGGGAGGGTCGTATGCGACAGGGACAATATACCACGACGCAGGCTCCAATATTTTTAATGTATCTGGCGTGGCGGGAAGCGCAACCAGTGTATGCGTCGCAGCGCCACGGGCAACCCAGCACCATACAACCGCATCATCAGCATAATTAAGGCCGTAGTCGCTAGACTGCCCCTCAACATAGAGCAACACAATGCGATAATCGCCATCACGATAAAAAACATCGCCGACATAAAAATCGACAGGCTCATCATCGTACTCATGCTCAAGGCGTTTAACGCCCGACGGCGCATACTTTATGCGATGCAGCCGAGGCGTAGAAAATGCAGGATTAGGATTGTTAAAAACCCAAGGCAAAGGCGCTGTCGGCGAATACGAGCCACTAGGAATCGCCATCAGCACAAAACGCCTGATAACGCCATCAACATTAACCAGGGCCGAAAAAGGCTCAAAGAGACGCACCATGCGAGATTGCAGCGAATCCACACGCACAATCTGCGCACCAAACGGAGTCTCGATAGCGCGAAATCCCGCAGCCACAGAGAGACGATTAGACTCAGCGCGCCTATGCAGCTCCCGAATCTCCGCGGCGCGAAAAAGGCCCTTATTTGCATCAGGCCGCAGCATTACTCCTCCTGGACAACCGACGGCACCCACGAGCCGCCAGGATAGAGAGCCGCAGCCCACTGGTATGCTCCAGTATAATTACAGGCAACAACAACATCACCATCCTCAGAACCAGAAATAGAGACACCGTCAAGCCGCCACTCAAAGGATTTAGCAGTCTCTCCACCATTGCCAGCGACCTCTACCCACTTTGGCTCATTAATCGGACAGCCATCCGTACCCTCAACATCAGCCCAAGCAAAGACCTTATTTGCCTGTTGCGATAACGGGTCAAAATAACTACGCACACGAGCAGAATCACCATAGGCAAATGTGCGAGTATAAGAGTAGCTATAAGCTAGCGCCTGATAAGTACGCACGCCCGCTGTATAGAGCCCCAAGAATTGCTCTGCGAGGTCGCTGTTGGTAACATTATCAATCGCCGAGGGAATGTCGCCACGGGAAATAGCATCCTTAATTGCAGCAATACGAGCAGAGATATCAGCATATTTAGGCAGCGCGCTAATCTCGACCTGCTGAGAGATAGGCTGGAGCGACCACTGCGCAGGGGCAACCTGCTCAGGCTCATCAGAGCTCTCTCCCAAAGACCAAGAGTCGCCCTTGAGATAAAACTCAATCGAGGCAGATGGCGAGCCAGGCTGATGATTGACCAACGGATGCCAAATCTTCTCGTATTTAGACAAAAGCGCATCACGAGCCTCAACAACTGTAGAATAAGGACCGGTTGCAATAACTCTACGACGACCAGACTCAATATCAATATTTGACTGAATAACCCAGCCCTTAGGCAATCCCTCAGACGAGCCCCCCTTAACCTCGATAGCCATAGATTACATCTCCCCTAACAATTTTTTAGTCTGGTTATCCAGCTCACGCATCAACTTATCAAAATTTTTAACAATATCATCGATTTTGCGATTTCGCTCACGCTCCATATTTTCTCTGTTAATTTGCGCCATATCTATGCCAACAAGTCCGCCCTGCGCACCTAGACCAGAAGCTGCAGCCGGAGCCGCAACAGTTATTGCATTAATCGATGTATGCAATTTGACAGTCTCATCGGCAATTCTCTTATCGCGAGAGTCAATTACTTTTTGCCTGCGCGCAGCCTCTCTATCCGCAGCCTCTTGCGCCCGACGGGCTTCCTCCGCCGCCGCCTCATTTTTAGCGCGCACAGTACGAGCATTAACTGCAACGGACGATTTCTCTATGCGTGAGCTTGCCGCACTCGCTCTCTCTCGTAAAACACGCGCATCGTGAGCAGCAACTTGAGCCTGCCGCTCCATCTCACGCTCACGCTTTTGGCGCTCATATCGCTCTGCTGCAGCATCCATAGCCCCAGTAGCATATCCATAAATATCAGCTCGCCGCATAAACCACCAAGGTTTATATTCATTATATATATCAGCGATACGCTCGCGGTTTCCACGAGCAGCAATCGCAATTTGATCCCATAATGAGCTAGCAGCCGCATTATTACCATCCTTGCCGCCAACGCGTATAATATCACGGACAATTCCACGCAATCCACGACGCTCCTGCTTTTCGTTGTTTGCCGCCTCCTCAGACGCTTGCAATTGCTGCTCATGCTCAGCGAGCCACCTCCGACCAACACTCATATGCTCCAGCCTTGCAGAAAGACGCTGTATGCCTTCGCCCGTAAAATTAACACTCTGCGCCAATTCATCAAAAGTTATCTTATGTTCTGCGAACTCCTTAAGCTTGCGCGATAATTCGTCAGCCGATATTTGCGCTCCATCGGCCGCTGCTTTTATCGCATTATATAATTCGACGACAAGCCCCGTCGCCTTGATTTTATTCGACACGTCAAGCGCCGACGCGCCCAGTTCACGCGTCGCCTCATCGGCGCCCTTAATTGCGTTTCTCAGCCAATTAAAAGCATCAATGACGCCACGGATGA
This sequence comes from Kiritimatiellia bacterium, assembly GCA_045603485.1. Classification (GTDB taxonomy): domain Bacteria; phylum Verrucomicrobiota; class Kiritimatiellia; order RFP12; family JAAYLN01; genus RGIG5952. Next base: position 18,251 of record JAZUMF010000093.1, read on the forward strand.
CAACTACCGGCGCCATAGCTTTTTCCATCGCACTTTTAACTTTATCAAACGCCAAGACAACCGATGATACACCACTAGCCATCCGCCGCATAGAGCCGACTACGCTACTTTTGAACTTTTCGGCATCAGACTCAGACTTCCGAAACTCCTCTTCAAGCTCGCTACTATCCCCGCCAATCTTAACTTTAACGTGACTTTCAGCTGTCGCCATCCTGGACCTCCTCAACCGATTCTAGCTCTGCGCCTGATATTTCCTCTGAACAAGACAAAACCCATAACGCCTCAGCAACTGATACATCCCAGATACTCCTTACATTACGATGTAACAACCTCATTACACCGGCGCGCTCTGCTTGCATTGCAACGCGTATAGCAGCTCCACAACACGGCGCATAAGCGCGTTGGGGTCTTGGCTGATGTGCAGTGTCAACATACACCTCAGGCTTATACCACGATTCAGTGAAATACGCAGAGAGAGCAACAGCATCCAACTCAGTCGCTCTACGAGCGCGCCACAGCGCAATAATCGCAAGTAGATATGGGTGGCGCGAGACAAAATACGCCCACTTAAACGACAATGTACATATACATAGCGCAACACATACGTCATCCCGCGTCGGCTGCTTCAGTGTGCTACCTGCAAACGGGCTACCCATTGCCTCCAAAATTCGCCAATGTCCCAATGTTAATTGCCGGAGTTTTACTCCGGCAATAGTCGGTGATGACGAATACCATACCGCAATATGCTGTATATGTTCTGAGCGCATACAGCTACGAACTCCACTGCGCATCAACCGGCTTATACACAGTCATGCTAATACGTGCCGCCTTAGATGTGCGACGGACAGACACAGCCTCAATGAGCATTGCCTCGCCAGCGAGAGTGACAGTATCACCCTTAACAGGCTCCTGCTGCCCATTAAGCAAGGTGCCCTCCAGCGAGAACCGCTTACCTTGATTTGATATAAGCGCCACGACATCTGACGCCGCTTCGTCTTTGATGTATTCAATATCAGCGCTATCGTCTTGATTCTCAGTCTCTCGCCACATATAGGCGATTGTGCCAGTGGAGAAACCAACAGCGACCTTTTGCGCGCCTTTTTGTTCAACTCCCATAATAACCTCCTAATAATTAGAAATTAAGAAAAAGATTGCCCGAAAAACCTGATATATACCGCATCCCGTCTGACATTGGCTCCGATTCGGCATCATGCGTAACAACGCAATCACCAAAACGCGAAGACCACGCATCACGGACATCATCGAGGATACCCTCGAGGATTCCGCGCGCCTCGGTAAGAGCGTGGAGGCCCTGTCCGTCGTATGGCTGCTCGATAGAGATAGTCCACTCGATATCGCCTGCACGGACAATGCCATCCTCATCATGGATAACATCCACCGCGTTGCAGGTAACAACGAGCTCAGGCCCCTCGGATGGGCTATCGTCCCACGACCGCATCACCTTCCAATTTATAAGAGTTGGAGAGACCGCGACCTGTGCCTCAAGCCAATTAATAAGCAGACTTTCGATGTTATCTACGATGGTCATAGCATTTCTCCTAGGTAATAGGTTAGAGGTAATAGGTAATAAGTAACCTCTTACCTTTTACCTTACCCTGATATCCTCCTTGCGCGACTAATGAGAGCTGCTGCATGTTGCTGATTTGCAGAGCGAAAACCAGCCTTACGCGCAGCATTATCTAGAGCTCTTGAGGTATAACGAGCTGTATCATCAGCCTCAAGTTTACAAGCGCGATCAATAATAGTTTTAAGCCTACGAGAGAGACGAGAATCGTCTCTCGGCCGCAACGCTCGGGTAATACTTCGAAGATACCTAATCGCAGAGCTCGCCTCGACTGAAATAAATTTCCCTCGACGGCTAGCCTCCGCGCTGCCCCTAATACGCCTACCTTGCTTAACACTACCACGCGCCTTAGCCGCTTTTCCAACGGCTGCAATCATGGCACGCCCAAAATTACGAGATTTGCGACGCTGTGCTCGCTCCTCTCGAGCTAGTTTTGTAAGAGAGCCCACATAACTCTGCTTATTAGCGAGCCATTGGACGAGTCGCCAGTCTCCGCCACTACCTTTGCCCGACGGGAAGTCAGGCAACTGAGCCACCGGCAGCTCTTGTCGAGCAAGCTTCGAGGCACGCCCGGCGACAAAGGCTAGCTTGCGCCAGTACGCATCCTCGAGCTCAATGTTTTTGACTACTGCATAAGCGGCAATAGCACGCTCAAGCTCAGAGTTTTCGACCTCTACATTGAGCGCTATCATACCACCTCCGCAATTACATCGAGAGCAACATCGCCTGGCACAGACCTAACAGATACAATGCGATACGTTTGTTTGTTTCCCGTGACAATTATGGCGTCGCCGACTGCCGGCCGCCATAAGCAGTCAGTCATAGCAAGCGTTATAGAGATAGAGTCACTGACATCGACGCCGGCCGCTCCGGCACGTATAGACATACTTGATGCGCCTGTATCGGAGATTGCCGCTGGCGCAGTAAATGTCTGCTTACCTACACGACGCACAGTCACGCTCTGTGGCATATCACAGAACAAAGACTGCAAGTCTGAGTTAAGCGCATCTATCGTCAGCGGCATATATCAACCTCCTAGGTAATAGGTTAGAGGTAAGAGGTAATAAGTAGTTACCTATTACCTTTTACCTGTTACCTGTTACCTTTGCCTAGGCACCAGCATTGGCAGCAGCTGCGACGACGCGGACGGCGGCATCGAGCGCCTTAGCAGCGCCGTAAATGGCGGCGATTTCGCACTGAACCTTACCGCCAGAGGAAACGGCCTCGGTGTACTGGAGAGAGAGACCTGACTCGGGCTCTGTGATTATGCGGCGATAGGTGACATCGCCGTCGCCTGATGTAATGAGCTGCTCTGGAGCACCTGCAACGACCGCAAGAGCGCCCTGACCGATGACAGCAGCTGGAAGCGCTGACGGCATGTCGACATACTCGTAAGCTTGGTAGCCGACAACACCGCCAGGGATTTTGCCATCAGCAATGCTGTTGCGATTATCAGCAATAGCAAGCGCCAATACAACCTGCTGGAGAGTGATAAGACGGCTTGCAACGGTAGAGTTGCACAAAAATGCGCCAGACATATGTTTGAGCTTGCCCTTTGCCACTGCGCGAATACTTGCCAAATCATCGGCAGTAAACGCAGCGGGATTGACTGTGACCTCAGTAGCAAAATTGGTAGAGGTAACGAGCCCCAAAGCGCCGTCGACGATAGTCGCAGCGACGGCCTTGGTAGCCTCTGCAACCTGAGCGCCCCACCAAGAGCCCATCATGCGCTTGCTGATAAGACCTTCGATGGCCTCAAAACCCGCGCCTTTGAAATTGCTCGCGGTGACATTAGCGGGCGCTAGAGAGCCACTAGCGGTGACGAGAGTGCCAGGGGTCTTGTTACCTACGGTCAAAGCGCCCATAATAGGGACTTTGTAGGAGTTGCCCTGGACAAGTCCCTCAGGATGGTCGAGCTGCGTGGAAAACGCTGAAAGCATCGGCAAAACAGCCTGAATTGAGCCGATGATTTTATCGTCAATCTGTGCCTCGGAAAGGCCAGTAAAAGAAGTAGCCATAGCAATAATCCTTTATAGTTAAGTTAGAAGTTAAAGGCCCAATTCAACCGCATGAGCCTTGCGGAATGCTGCGCGCTCGCGTGCATCGGTGATTTTGGCATATGCAGCATTGGCCTGATCACGCGTCATTTTAGAGCCACCCTCTGCAGTATCTGCACATGGGACATCTGATGCCTGCATCGATGCTGCAGCAAACGATGGATCACTTGAGATCATAGTGAGCTGACGCTCCATAGACGCGAGCTTACGCTGCATGGTATTAATGCGCTTACGCAAAGCTTTCTGCGCGACACCAGGCGGCACCTCGTCGTCTTCTTTATCATCCTCACTAACATCATCAGCCGGAGCCTCCTCAACAGGAGCAACATCCTCGGAATTTGTTTCTTCAGCCGGAGCCTCTGGAGCACCCTCCTCAACGGGCTTATCCTCAGTCTCCGGAGCCTCCTCCTCAACGGGCTTATTTTCTTTTTTCTCTTCGACCTCAGCACGGAGATCAGCGAGACTTTGCGACATAGCAGCAATCTGCTTTTGCAATGATACTTGCATTTTTATACTCCTATTAGAGAGATTTAGCGAGCTCGATGGCGTCAGCCATAGAGCCGACCTGATCTGCTAATCCCTGCGTTACGGCCTCAGATCCGACGAACACACGCCCGTCCAGAATCTCAGGCGAAATCAACGGCCTAGCCTCAAGGACTGTGGCCTTAAAAATCTCAGCTAATGTATCGATATTGCGTTGCATATCCGCGCGCTGGTCCTCTGATAGACTTGTACCTGGCACCCCAGCACCCTTATATGCACCACTAGTAATAACATCGACTCTGCGGCCCGACCTATCATATGCAACTGATTCGTCAAGATAGGCGCAATAGACACCAATTGAGCCCAGCTCGGCCGTTTGACTGCATACGATTGCAGTCGCCTGTGAGCATATCCAATATGCGGCGCTGGCACACATTTCATCACAAAAAACAACAGTCGGTTTAGTAAGCTTGCGGACAGCATCAGCACACGCCGCAACACCTGCAACAGAGCCGCCTGGCGAAGCGACATCGAGGACTATCGCCTGTACAGTACTATCAGCGTCAGCATCTTGCAAGAGCCTTGCGACGCGCTCAACATCTACGCCGCCACAGGCCATATCGATATCCGATAGCCGACGGCCGCAAATGCCGTACATAGGCACAATCGCCACGCCATCGACAATCTTAAACGCGGGCTTATCATCGGTACTATCCGCATCCAATCGCGCCTTTGCGCCATTTACTATCGCGGACGACAGTTGCTCGTCTACAACGGCAAAAACGCGCGGCAATATTGCAACGGGTTGAGCGCGTAACATTTGAGCAACCCTATACAGTCTGTGCATCTTCTTCATCCTCCACAATCGCTATAGGCTTCTGTCCCGGTATCTGGTTATCACTAAGCGCTGCAACACTCACGCCAGTACGCTCGGCAACATCGATAACTAGCTTAAGATCGCGAGCTTTGCGCTCGAGCGTCTCCTCGAGATCGCGACCGCGAGCAGCTGCAACATCTGATAATGTCGTTACGCCAAGGCGAAGCTCTTCTTGCTCACTCTGTATCGCGCTTTGCGGGTCAATCCAGTCGAGAGCTGGGCGGGTCCACTCCCAACGGTCCCACTCACTACGACTGTCTGCATCAACCGGAGCAGGAGGCAGATCTCCATCACCGATTGCCTTAGCGATTCTCCATGCAATCACGCGCTGCATATAAGGCCACAACCAATCCTGCCAGGAGCGAATAGTTTTACCAGCTTGTAAAAGAGCCGTCCTAGAGGCGCTAAAATTGCTACCAGCAAAGTACATGAGCAAAAATTCGTATGGTAAGCGCAATGCCATGCTAATCAACTGTACATTAATTTGGACAAATGGCGCATATTCGCCACCTGGACTGTTATTTTGGAATGATTGCAAAGACTGTCCCTGTTCCAATTCGAAAATGCTACCATCTTTAAACTCAGCCAAACTGCGAGTGCCGCCGGCGCTACGATTATTGCGACCTTTAAGCTGGCCACCACCACTCAATACCCAAGCATTTAGTGCCCCCATCTTGTATTTTTTTAGATTAGCGGCATTAATTTCGCCAATGTCAGCCATCGTATTAGCGACCGTTGCCAATTCTGGCCAACCTCGAACTTGATCAGGCCTCGTCCGCCACGCTACATGGATAGCATCTCTAATAATAGTACGAGATGGATTACTGCCAATCAGTCCATTATCATCACGGTTGGCAATGCTCCACTGCGTCACACGGCCATACTTATCAAGCTTGTATGCCTGTTTCTCTCCAACTTCCGGCCTCAGCCTCTCTGCCTCAACGAGCGTCAAAGTACCATCGGTAGCAGGCACTAGCAATAATTCGCCATCAAAGAGCCGCGCATTGACGCACTGCGCAAATATCCCTCCCAAATCGAAGCGACCATCGGTAGAGGCGCTTAACGCCCAACGCCTGAAGAACTTCTCAGCTTTACGATTCCATTCTGCATTGGAAGTCCTTGCCTGAAACACTAATCTGCTTCCAAGAACATTATCAATCATCGCTTTCATCACACCGCTTGCGACCGGGTTATTACGCCGCAGGTCATGCGTACGAGCTAAGACCATATCTCGGTCATCCTGTGGGAGAATGTGATCCTCAGATCCTAGATCGAGGCGGCCCAAAACTCTCAACGAGGCACGAGCTGTTGTTTCCAGTGCACTATCAAAAAACGACCTGATCCAGCTCATTAGAACGCCCCCCGGAGATCTGCGGACAATACGCCGCCGCCCACACCATAGAGCTCAGCAAGAATTGTACGCTCAAGCTCCTCTTTACGATGCTGTATATTAATAATGTCTGATTTCGTTACAGAGCGACCACCGATAGAGTAAGACAATACCGACGCAGCACCTGCAGCACCGGCACAGTCTTTTGCGACTAATGCCCATTCTGCAATCAATGCTCTCACAGTCAACCGATGATATACATCGGAAAGCTTAGCCGCATCCGCTAGCCACAGCTCCGCCTGCTCATCTATGCTCTGTTCTATTATTTGTCGATAGTCCTTCCCCATAACAGGGGACAAATATACACTTATTTTATTTATGCGTAAAAAAACGCAGTCAAGAGTTAAGTTTTCATATTTCTTTTCATATTTCGGTTGATATGATAATACAGATCCATCATTTCTTGTCTTAACTCGACTGGGCAACCGAAAAACGCTTGATAATCTGTTTGTACTCGGACTTTGCCGCCTTTGCGGACATTGAATCGCAGAGTTATGCGCCATAAGTGGCGATACCCATCTTCTTCCGATGGGTAGCCTTCAATTATGCTATCTCCGGTCAATTTTGCTATAACTGCGCGGGCAAAATTAGCGTCGCGGACAGCTAACTCATCATCTGCTCGTTGATTGGCGTAGAGATACACGCGCCTGCCGGACGCACAGGGCGTATCCTGCATACAGACGCACGCGCCAATGTCAATTACTGCTCCGGGACTCATTTTTTTTATCCTCCAGATATTCTATGTAGCTTAATACCGCCGGACCTTTTATGTGAGACCATAGCGCAGAGAGCATTATTATTAACACGAATGCAATTATTATGCCGGCTAATTCATCTAGTTGTTTGTTTTTGTTTTGCATGTTTTTTATCCTAATACTAGAGGTGTAAACGCCTTTAACTTCGCGGTCAGCCAACTCATCATCTGCTTGTTGATTGGTAGTCTTTGTTGCCGCTCTCCAGTGTTTTTACCGCGAGCGCTAGGAGCTCGTTTCGCTGCCTTTTAGTTTCTGCTATTACGGCTGCCTTAATCAGCGTTGCTACATACGATGACTCACGGCACAAATCCTCTCTCGCGGCGCGGACTTCTGCCTCCTGCGCCGCCGCATATATGCTATGCCACACGGGGTATTCATCTGCTGTGAGATTGCCTATCGTACGCGCCAACGCGCCTATTGTCTCAAGCCTGTTTAGTATGTGTCTCATTTTGTCTATCCTCAATCCATAAAAAAAAGCACAGAAACTGGTCGCCGTAACATTCCTCCAGTTTATGTTTGCAACGATAGCACCCGCCAAAATTGCACCATTCCTGATGCAGCTCTCGCAGATACTTCGTATCAATTTTCGGCGGCGTTTTATTTTCCTCACCCATTGTAATCTCCCTTAAAAATCGGCTCTGCGAAGGCGGGCGAGCCTCACCCGTTGGCGTTATCCGAGTGTTCACCTTTTTGCGCTTGAAGTGTCGCTCACTTCAATCCTACTTAATGCGCGGCGCGCCTCATCGCTCTCGGTCTCGAGCCCGATGCGCCTCTCGACGCTACCGATATTTTTTATCGCTCCCGTCGGTTGCAGACGCTTAATCCTATCCCCTCGGATGCGCCGCCTCGATAAGCTTCATGTGAGGCGGCAACCCTCCTTTAACTCCTGGTATTAACTGCACACAAAATTTAGCTCGGCTGCCAACTTTTAGCCAGGATGGAACCATACCCTCACCGACAATCATATACTGCCCATCAGCATCACCAACGAGCAGACGAAATTTTCCAGACCGCCTAGTGATATCCTACACCTCTGCAACGAGCGCAATGTATTGTGGCACTGTCGTAATCATTCATCACCTCGCATTGCGTCCCTAATGTCAGCCTCCATCAGCGCCTTTAATCGCGCGGCAAATATGCGGCAAATAGGACCAGCCTCCTCCATGTCCGATATCAGCCTCTCGTAGTTATCACCAGTATCAGCTCGCAGATCCGACAGAATATCCTCCACTGTCTGAGATCGCTCCACATGCGCATCGCACCCACAAAGCTCGTCAGTCGCCATCACTCTAAACAACGCCGGATGATAGCACAAGCCGTCGTGGCCTTGGTGGACGCAGGTCCAGCACTGTCGACCGTCGCGCTTGCCGTAGGTCACTAGCGCCTTAAACCTGTCTTCGGAGACTTTGTGCCCGCTCCCAGTCTCACTGTCCCTTACGGAGCATTCTACTCCATTAACCTTTATTATTGACGGTAATGTCATCCTTTATCTCCTTCCAAAAACCAAGCCTAGAATCACAGAACTATCAATGTCTCTCACAACACACGATGTCCCGTATTTGCCCTTCATTTTTTGCTTGCATTGCAGCAAAAGGTCTTTCGCAAAATACAAATAACAATTACACGAATCCCAATCACTCTTAGATAGTATTTTCATCGATTACTCCTTTATATTTCGCAGTAGTGTGACGGCTCTATCAAGCGCCTTATGTAGTTCATTCGGCGTATACGGCGCATTATCGCCCATACCAACAATCCACAAGTGATACTCTCCCAGCACATCAGCCACCTCAGCGCCTGTCATATCCACCTCCTGGTCTAGCCAAATAAAAGCGCAATGTACTCCCCCGCCCTCACTATAATTAGGGCATCCTTTGCACACTCTCCCGCTGCAATACTCACGAAATGCTTTGGTTCGTACGGCGGGGTTTATGTATCTTTCAGCATTAGTCATTGTTGTTTTTTTTTCCTTTCGTGTTAAAAAATTCGCTCGATGCGAGAGCAGACACCGATATTGTTATCGCCCCCGGCGGTTGCAGACGCAAAATGTTACCTCTTACCTTTTACCTCCTCCACATCATCAGCTGCATAATCCTCCTCAAAATCTTCCTCAACATCTATTCCCGGCCTTGCGCCGGCATACCACGCCGCCAATATCGCCAGCTTTTCTGCATCCATATAATGCTCTGGGCTCTTCGACGGGTTAATCCAGCTTCCATTGTGTCGATACATCGCCGTCATCTGTGCGACATAGTCACGGTCTGCATCGGCGCCTCGAGGCAATTGCCAATCTGGCGCTCCATCCTCTGCCTTAATGCGCTCAGAAAGCATATCTAGGAGCGCATTGGAGTTAGCACTCAGTACGCTTACTACGCGTCCGCCACCGCGGCCATGTCTGCCCTCATCGACATCTACCGATCTTTGCTCATAAAGCGCCGGCACCCTAAAACCACTAACACCAATTACAGGCCATATGCCTTGATAGTTAAGCGCCATGTCGTACACCTCTTGCGACCTATACCTGGCGTCAACGCATATTGCGTCCACGCTATACTCCTCCATGATCGCGTCCACCTCCGACCATGCATGCAAAATCCCACGCCACACCTGAGCACTATCACCCGTCGCACTATTAAACTGCCTAAGCACTAAAACAAAATAGCCCTTTTGCACATCCATACCACCATACACAGGCTCACTGCCCAATGGCATCTCTCCAATATCGTAGCTACCGACTCTATGCGACAAATCGTTATCGGCCACACGAGCGTCAGCTGGGATGAATGGCTCACCAAGATCAGAATTGATAAAGTCTCGTAGCCTTACAGGCGCCGCCTTTACCCGCAGAAATTTAGTCACCAACGCAGGTAAATCACACCATGTCGCTAAGAGCCCAGACAAGTGAAAACTAACGACACCAGTCTCACCATTGGCAGACTGTGCAATCCAACGACCACCCCTAATTGCTGACCGTCTCTCAGCCTCACTCATAGCATGACCACACGATGGACAGCAAATTGCCGCTGTCGCCGGCTCATTCTCTGTCCATTTCACATGCTCTCTGAATCTCGGATTATACTCATGGCTACAAGCTGGACACTTAATAAAAAATTCCCGTCTATCTCCACGACAGAAATGCTGATGTATTGCCCCATCCGGGACTGTCGGCGTACTCACCATCACCGCCTGACTGTTGTAAAAAGCTTTCGTCCTTTGGAGCGCCAACGACACCGCATCAGCCTCACTACGCATAGCCTCACTAGGATATTTATCTATCTCGTCCAGTAACAAATATCGTATCGGACGCGACGATATTTGGGCTGGCGAATTAGCGCCGCACCCATTAATGACCCCACCAGGGAGACTATAGCTCAGCAATTGCCACGCCTCTTTCCTGTTATTAGGTATCAATTCTGACAATTCTGGACTGTCTTCAAACATCGGCTGGATTCTCGTCGCACTCACCGACCGCGCTAGATCTTCCGACGGGTACACAAACAACGCCGGGCCGGGATCTGTGGCTGCAGCATGAGCCAGCCACACATACGCAGCAGTCGTTTTGCCAGTCTGTGCCGCAGCCTCTATGACTACAACTCTCGTATTCGCATCATCGAGCGCATCAAATATCCCTCTCAGGTATGGAGTCGTATCTAATCTCAGCGGTCCCGGATAAGCAGTCGGTTGTCTCGCACCAAAAACAATACACCGCTCCGCCCATTCGCATAAACTTTCCTCAGGCGGCGGCGCTAGATACGATAATATGCTGAGCGACCTATCAATCGTCTTCGTCTGCTGCATGATTATTCTCCAATTTAACGATGCGACTAGCACACATAGAGTCTGCTAATTCTGCTGGCAACCCCATTAAAGTCAGCAATGACGATGCGAGATAATACCGCCGTCTCCACCACATCCGGCCGATGCTCTCACCACCATAATCGCTACACCGCCGCGCTGACGCAGACACTGACTGTAACCATTGCTCCCTATATGGTGTATATGCCTCAATAACTACAGGATCCTCATCGACCATAGCATCGCAATGCCATAGAGCACAACTCACTAAAAATATTTTGGCGTCGTTGATCTCTCTAGTAATCCGTTGTAGATCTCTAACCTCCACAACCTCTGTGCAGCTCTGCAGCAACACCTCTGCTGCGTGCTCCAATGCAGCTAAAAACGATTGAGGCTCTGACCTCCGATAGATCCATGCTACAACACTATGATCCGTACGGCCATGCATCGCAAATTTAACGCGACGGCGATACACTTCGAGGCACACCTGCTCCCATGTGCAGTCATGTTTAGTCTGATCCATGAGCGGCCTCCTCGCAAAATGCGTCCTGACGCTCCTCTGACTCCATGCCACTGGACCAATCGGCAAGCACATTACGCACATATCTATCTAATAGACTCCCTACAGCAATAATGCCACCTGTCTTTGCTGCATCGGTGAGCTCTGCTGCAATTTTTGTCGGCCATCCTCTTAAAGTTGTTGCGATTATCGACGCATCGGATGCTGCAATCCGTCTCACTTCGTCTATACTTACGAGCCTACCCTCTGCCTCTGCGACTCTGATCTGTGAGAGGCGCATCTCTGACACGGCTTGCCGACGTTTCGCTTCCTGAATAGACATCATATCCTCAGCGTTCTGTTCAACTGCACCAGATACACGCTTAGCGGCGTTTTTTGATACCGTCGCATAGTATCTATTCGCATCGCACAGGCGAATTTTGCCTTTTTCGTCAAACAAAGGCGCTTGCGGATTCCTAAAAATCTGCGTCACCGCCGACTTACTCACACCCCAAATGCGTGATAGATCCGCTTTAGATACTTTTACCTGATCAGGAGCCAACCCCGCCATTAATGCTTCTGCTCTATTCATACTTACACTCCCCATTTCCCCTACTTTTGCAATAACCCGGATAACTACACCTATAACATCTAATACACTCTCTGCGACCATCTCGCTCCCACGCTTCAAGCTCACCCTTATAACGCAAAAGCTCAGCACGCACTGCAGCCGACAGCTTAAGTGAGATATGTAATTTGCCCCATTGGTCCCAAAAAACCTCAGAGGCACCTACCTCATCTATCGCTGCATACAAAGCTCTCTCTGCCCTTATACTCATTTAATCCTCCCATGCCTTATACGGGTCCCATCCTTCTTTTTCAGTGGGGATAGTGGGGATATTTCCCTCGTTTTTAACTTCTTCTATTATTTTTATTTTCTCTGTACTATTTATAATAGGCATATTATCCCCACTATCCCCACTGAATTCTCTTTCAAAGGATAGGTAAAATAGAGTCAGGAGGAGTTAAACGCCACCAAGTATGTCCATCACGAATCCTAGAGCTAAGGTTAAAAACCTCTTGTAGGGCAACGCGATTAGACCTGAGGTAGACACCAATTTTATGTGCCGACAACATCGTTTGCATACGCTCATCATATGACTCATGCTGCAACAACAGCGACCTGATTCCCTCAGCAGTCCCCTCCCAAATTTGACCAATTTTCTGCATACAACGGTACAGAGGAGCTCCAATAAATGTATCGGATAGTACAGAGATTCTAGCCTTAGACTTTTCTGCAGCTCTTAGAGTTTTCTCTGTCTCAGTCTCGAGCCCTAGCGCCTTACCACAACGCCAGCACCAATTAGCCCAATCCGGATGCCTCCTATTGAGTACATACGGCAAAGTGTCACTCACCGCCAGCGCCTTAGACAGAGTCCATGCTATCCAACTCATAATAGCGTCACGCTTACTCTCGACTTCCTCCGATAAAGCTCCATCACGAGTGTCTCTCTCTATGCGTTCGAACTCTATGTTAATGAGTCGGTCCGCGAGGCCAGCGTCAGTTGCGTATAACGGATTAGCGCTCGTGATAATAATCGCAGACCGAGCTGAGAGAAAAATTAAATCCTCATCAGTATAAAGTCTGCGCTTTTCTCGCCGACCACCTGTTGCAGCACTCGCCACTGCATCTGGGAGCCACCGACATTTTGAGTCGACATTATCTATCGTCGTTATGCCACCAAAATGAACGCTCACCCAAAAATCGTCGGCGCCTTTTTCGCTTCTATCAGCCGACGATACTCGAGGCACCATCCCCAATATTTCATAGAGGCCAATAGCTGCACGAGTTTTACCCGAACCGACGTCGCCACATAAAGACAGCGGCGGCCTGTTTTTTAGATTCAACGGCAGACTTAATAACCAGAGCGATAGCAGTAGACTCGCAGACTCAGTCGTTGAGCTGACATCACCAACAACTCCCACATCCCAGGCTGGTACCGACTCTGACTCTGGCAACAGATGCCACTCCGCACAAGTACGGCCAGAGCGCATCAGCACATTATCTGTACCGTTATCGACGAGCTCCACACCATCGACAGTAATACGAGCCATACGACCATCGCCACAGCTCAGGTACACTCTATCGTCACGCCTCTCCCAGTACATACTCGGATTAATCCTAGCAGAGAAATCTGCATGCATAGCCGCATCACCGACTGCCATGAGAAGAGCGCGACACTCAACCGTCGCTCTATTGAGCCCACTGATCCATGCCAACCAAGTCCCGAAGACCTCTGACTCAACTGATAAAAGCTCACGCATATCACGACTAAAATAATAAGCGCCAGCGAGAGTAGGGACCTCGATATCCCGGTAAAATGCACCATGCTCACGCAACCACCTGAGACTCACCTCGATTATAACCTTGCGCTTACGCTCAGCTGGTAATCTACCCTCGATAAGGCGATGCTCACGATTTATTGCTATGGCGAGGCAATCTTGTAGAGGCTTATCCCATGGCAAGTCTTCCTTATCATTACGCTCTGGCTCAACTCCAACCTCTGCAGCAGTAGCGCAATGCTGAGCGATATCGTCCAACGTCCACCCAGCGAGCAGGGCATCGCTTACATCCTTAACCTTGCAGCCATTAATCTCCGCTGGCAGAGTAATACAACGCACACGCTCGCACCCGGCGAGAGTCAGTGTAGCTTTAGCAGCGAGAGCGTGCTTACGGCCGGGAGCGTCGTTATCTGCGATAATATACACAGATGCAGCACCACGAAACTCAACCCCATAACTATCGCACCACCTACTAGCTCCACCTAGAGCTGTAGTCGCTACAGCTCCAGTTCTCACTAGATTATCGCAATCCTTTTCTCCTTCGACCAAAAAAACCACCTGCCCTGCTGCACACGCTGCTCGTAGTTGAGGCCAGCGATAGAGCGCATGAACATCACTCGTTCCGCCCCACCTCCAACCGCCCTGCCCATCGGGGCTCTGCCGACGAAAAGATTTAGGCACGAGGCGCAACACCCTGATCAGAGGCCGACCATCCGGATCCTGATAATCGTATGTAGCCTCGATAGTGAGATTGCGCCCCGCACCCTCTACATCTCGACGAGGAAACAAATCCTTTATCGTCACCCCAATAGCTGAGCAGACTTGCTCGCATGAGCATCCAGCGAAACACTTCAACAGAATTTTGCCGTCGGCTCCCTGCGAGATAGATAGACTAGCTGCACGATCATCGTGAGCTGGACAACAAGCAATGTAGCCGTTGCCACTTTTCTTGACGCTTTTAAGGCGTTCTAGTATCTCTGGTAAATTCATTAGTTTAAATGCAGCAAAAGAGTTAAGTAAATCTAAATATCACGCGTTATCCTTAAGCTTGCCCACGGCACCTGCCCAAAAAAAACTGAGGAGTACCTACACGAGTGAGGATATTTTTCTCGCGAAAGATCGAAAGAGACGGGAGTCCGGGGTAAAAAAAGCTCGTCTTTCCGAGCCGTCAGGTAGTTTCCTACCGCCGCAAAAAAATTATTAACGCCTTTGTGCTCTTGAGTGATTACCCAATTTCATAGGCAATACACCTCTGCAATACATATATTCAGCTACAGCCTGGCGTAGTATTGTCGAGGTTGTTGTATAATCTTCCGCCGCAATCTGTTTAATGCGATCGTACATATCTACTCCGATGCGTACCGAGATCAATACACTATCCTTATCAATAACCCCCTCATTTCATTAAGGTGTTTACACCTTTAGGGTTTAAAAATTTTGGGTGTTTACACCTCTCAAGCAAAAAAATAACAGCGCCATTAAATGTGAGTTTTTTATTGTGCGCAACTTTCTCTATTTTCCGCACCAACGTAGCGGACAATATTTCAATATAAACAGTTTTCACTTTCCTGCCCTCCTTTTGTTTTCCCTGATTTCCTCTGCTATCAGCTCGTAATCCTCGGCGTCTAGCACGATATCACGTGTTGCATCTTCTAACGCCCGAATAAAAGGCAAATATTTGGCCACATCGCCTGGGCGCGAATAACTCTTTTCAATTCTCCGGCATAATTCAATATCTATTCGCGCCGACACGAGGCGCTTCGTCGGATCCGGCTGATTACTCATGATAAACCCCCTGTTCTTATGATTATGATAATAGATTATCAGGTGTAAACACCTTTGTCAAGTTTTTTTTTTATAAATAATTATTTTTTTATATTTTGTATTTCGATAACAATTGTGCAGCGCGACGCTTATTCCACGCAGCGTTACCTGTTTTCTCACGCTGACGCTCCTGCATCGATACTAACTCATTTATAATAAATTGCAACCGCTCCATTTTTTTACACACTAATTCGTGCGCTGAAATAACATCAACCGGAAAAGCGCAATCATTAACATATTGCAACAACGAGTCAACCTCAGGAATCATCGTGCCGCGCAAGTAATCTCTAAATCCTAACCCCAAAGGCTCCTCCTCTTTCGCTAGAGTTTCAAGCCATTCATATCTAAATTCCGCTCCTGGTCCAAATGCCCGCTCAAAAATCTCGCAAATATCCTGCAGATAGTCCAATGAGAGATCTAATCGCTTAGAAATCATCGGGATACGCTGATCATAACCGGCTCGCACATCCCGAACAATTGCAACATACTCCGCATCGCTGACACGCGCCAACTCCCGCGTGCAAAATTTATGTGCTGCACTCACCGCCTCAGCAAGCGCAGCTTTAACTTCGAGCACATACTCCATATTCGGAATAATCATTTTTTTCTCCCGATTAAAAAAACTTGATTTTTGTATTATTATATAATACTATATATTGTAATATACAACAAGTTGTATATTATATAGCATTTCTATGCTATGTTTTGTAACATACAACAACAACTACTCGTTCGATTCCGCTAGGGGGTGCCATTTGTTAGTATGTTTATTAACAATATATTAATATGTTATCCCACCGTTGCAAAGGTGTACGAAATTGTACGAAATTAGGATTGCATAATACTTGCTATAAACCCAAGCTTGAGTTTAAATCTTCCATTTTTTACTATTGATTAGTTCATTTGCGCGTTGTTGTGCGTACGCCTCATTTTTCGTATCTTTACGATAATTTTCTTGCAACTCAACAAACTCTGTGACCATGCTATGCAAGTCTCTTAATTTTGCTTGCACTTCATTATGAGCTTGGACAATATTATCGGGATAAGCACAATCAGTAAGATAATTACATAGCTCGTTCATCCTGGGGATAAATTCAATATCCATCGCCTTAAGCAATTCTTTGCCTAATATTTCACGCGATTTTGCAAGCTCATGTAACCAATAGCCAGAATCTCCTGAAGGACCAAAGCGATGCTCCATCATAGTGGCTAATGGATCGATATATTTCAACCTAAATTCGGCAGTTGGATGCTAAGATTCGCCGTTTGAGACAATAGTTTTACGACCGCTTCCATTGACTTGGGAGCTGTTTTTCGTTACCACTTTATTTTCTTCAGTCGATTAGAGTCAGCGGCTCCGGAAGGAGGCCA
>JAZUMF010000094.1:0-17075 GCA_045603485.1 Kiritimatiellia bacterium
CCTGTACTACACCGACGGACGCGTCAAGAACGCTGTCAACATCGTAGCCGAGAAAATGATGCAGAACGGCTTTGAGGTCGAGGGCGACGACGGCGCACTTTACAAGGCGTTCCAGAAGCTCGACGGCCCCGCAAAGTTCATTGAGGCCTTGAAGTGGACGCGTGTTTTCGGCGGTTCAATTATCGTTCTCGATGTTGCCGGTGCCGGTGAATGGGATACGCCCTGGGATCCCGCAAGTGGCGGGACTATCCGCGGTCTCCGTGTGTACCCGCGCACCCGCGTGATGCTCTCGATGATGGAAACGGTGAAGATGCCCGAATCCTTGTATTTCGAGAGTTTCGAACGCTACATCTTGCAGACGGCATCCGGCAATTTCTTCACGGTGCATGCCTCCCGCTGTCTCGTATTCAAGTCCGTAACGAAAGTAGACGCAGCTTTCCCCGGCTGGCTCGACTATGAAAAGTTCTGGGGGCTCTCCGCTATCTACGAGGGCCTTGAAGACGCGGGCCACTTCGGCACGACGGTGCAGGGAATCTCGCACCTCGTAAAGGAATGTTCCATCGTCAAGTACAAGATGTCGAACCTGGAACAGCTCGTGTCCGAAAACAACTACAAGGCCATCGAGACCCGCATGGAAGCCATCGACGAACAGAAAAGCATCATTAACGGCGTTATGCTTGGCGAGGGCGAAGACTGCACCCGCGAGAACTTCTCGTTTGCCGGGCTCCCCGAAATATGGGACAGACAGGCCATGAGCGTCGCCGGTTCCTACCGAATTCCCGTAACCTTGCTTTTCGGCCGTTCCGCGGCAGGAATGAACGCGACCGGCGAGGGCGACGACGACAACTTCAATTCCTACATTGCCGGTTTGCAACAGGCGCAGCTTGCGCCGCCGCTTTACATGCTCATGGGCATGCTGAACGCGAAGACGAAGACCGTGGACACTTCCAAGGAATCGCTCACAATCAATTTCAACCCGCTTTCCAAGCGCGACCAGAAGACGGATGCCGAGACCCGCGAAATCCAGAGCCGTACCGACAAGAACTATGTCGATGCCGGTGTGCTGTCGCAGGAGGAAGTTAGAAAGAACCGCTTTGTTGGCGGCTATGCGCTTGAAACCAGCGTGGAAGACGAGGCCATAATAGACCTCGACAAGGACGAGGGCGAAGGTGCCGGTGTGTAACGTAACGGGGGAATAAAATAAATGATTCCTACGAGCAAGTTCATCAACGACCTCAAACGGGCTGGCGGCATGACTAAGGTCAAGTTGCGCCGCCTTAAGGGCCTCAAATGGAAATACCCGCTTTCGCTTGAACGGCAATACGCAGCGGCCATAAACCGTTTCATGTCGAAGCGGTGGAAGGAATACGCAAAAATAGCGGTTCCCATGATGGTTCCGCGCGTGGACGCCCTGGAAGACCTGGAGCCCGTTCCGGGAACGAACGGCCCGGCCCTCGGTGCCATCGTCAGCGTTTCGAAGTCGCTTTCCGAATTTAACCGCCGCGAACTGAACGCATTTAAGAAGATCGCCATTGGCGAGGCTTTCGCGGAAGACGAGCCGTGGTTAAAGAATGTCCTCGAAACATGGTCCCGCGAACAGGTGACGCTTATCACGAAGGCCACGCAGGATATGCTCGACACGGTGGCCCGAAGGATCCGCGACGGCGTGAAGGTCGGAAAGAGCGCAAAGGAAGTCGCCGCCATGATAAATGCAGACCTACCCGGCATAAGCTACCGCCGCGCCCGAATAATCGCACGCGACCAGACCGCAAAACTCAATTCCTCACTTACGCAGGGGCGAATGACAGATGCAGGAATGGAAACGTACATCTGGGACACGGCACAGGACGAACGAGTGAGGGGCGACCCCGACGGATTCTACCCGAAGGCGCTGCCGTCTCATTTTGTCATGCAGGGCAAGATTTGCCGATGGGATGATCCGACCGTGTGGCTAGAAAACGGCGAATGGGTGAAACGTGCCGGTGACGCTCCGTACTTCCACCCAGGAATGGCTATCATGTGCCGTTGCGTGGCCGTCCCGAACTGGAACGAGCTTGAAGGCGTCGAGGGCTCCGATTTGCCCGCAGTACCCGAAGAAGTGACGCCGCCAACCACGACAGAACCCGAACCGATCGCAGAAAACGTTGGAATCTTTGCAAGCGAAAAGGAATTTTTAAAGTCTTTGTCCGCGAAGTTCCCCGAATCTTCGAAGATTCCGAACCGCGTAAAGAGTGACGCATTCTCGCGAATAAAGAGGCTCGACGGCGAATCGCAGCTTGCCTACTCGAACACTTTTTTGTCTTTCGTGCGTGAACTCAAAAGCTCGTCCAAGAGCGCCTTCGGTTCTTTTTTCCTTGATGTAAAAATCAAGAGAGCCGGGGCCACGGGCGGCGACATCGTGCATGAGGTGGGCCACGCCATAGACCGGAAGATAGGGCGAAGCAAGGGAGCCGTTTACGCGTCTGCCTTGAAGTCGGCGAAGTTCGGCAACAGGAACCTTGGCGAAATCGTAAGGGACGAACTGATAGACCCTATTGTTACGGCGGTAAAGGCAGAACGGCTCGACACCATCAAGAACCTTGTCAAGTCGATACCGAACGAAAGCAGGGCCGCTATTGCCGAGTCCTTGAAGGCCGAAGGTTCGTGGCGTTACGACTGGATAAGGGCCGCTATGGGCAAGGTGAACGACATCGAGACGCACCGAAAAACCATGGCTATTCTCGGCACCCTCGAAAACCGCGAAATGTTCGAGGCACTAGCAAACGGGAAAACAAACATCGTTTCGGACTATGTCTTGAACAGGATTGAACGCTACGAGAATCCGGCCAACCTCACGACCATCGACAAGTTCAGCAAGACGCTTACGGATCTTGTCAAGGAAACGAAGAAGGGCGGGGACGAAGATTCCGTGTTCGGTTCATTCTCGGATATGTTCGAGGCCGGAACCGGTAAAGAAAACTTTTTCGGCAACCTGGGCCACGGCTCCCGATACTGGAGAGGACGGGACGGCGAAGCGAACAAGTCGGCGGAGGCTTTTGCCGAGATTCTCGAAATGTTGTCGAGCCCGAACGACAATGGCAGGGAACTTCTCGAGAAATATCTCCCCACTTCACGCGATTTTGTATTGGACTTGATAAAGGAGGCCCGATAGAATGACAACCGAAAAGCTGACCGAATCAATCGAACTAGAAGATTACTGCCTATTGAAGGGCTATTCGATAGTATATAACCGCTGGGTCGATGCGGTCGTTTTGAGCCGTGACGGCAAAGATTACAAGTTCAAGGATGATGTCTCCGACGAGAAGGTGTTTGAGGCCGTCAAGGATTTTCCGATGGACGATCCGCTTGCCGACTTGCTCGAAGAAGTCGAATACCCGGAAGACGAAATCCAGTAAATTTTGCCACCGACGGGGACGGTTTTTAGGAGCCGTCCCCTTCTTTGTGGATTTTTTGTTAAATTTTTTGTTATTATTTTGTTATTTTTTTATTATATTTAGGTCATGATGGATAAGAAGGACAAGATTTTAGCGGCTCAAAGCCGCCTCGACTGGTACGAAGACGCCATCGACTATGCCACCTCGCCCGCCGAAAAGACCGACGAGGGATTCCTTGTGGCCCGTGCGCCCGTAACTTCAATCGGTGTTTTTTCTTACCGCAACCCGGACGGCTCCGAACGCCGCGAGCTCCGTTTGCCCGAAGAAGTTTTCAAAGCCGATTCGCTCGCCTCGCTTCGCCTTAAGCCTTTGACACTTTTGCACCCCGAAGAAGCCGTTACGCCCGAGAATATCGAGGCCCTGCAAGTCGGCTCCGTCGGTTCGGATGTCACGACGGATTCTTACCGCGTCTACGTTTCGCTGGCCGCGACCAAGAAGGACGGAATCGACGCCGTGGAAAACGGCACCGCGCGTTCGCTCTCTTGCGGCTACACTTGCGATATTGAATGGTCTAGCGGTACATGGATGGGTATGAAATATGACTGCATCCAGCGCAATATCCGTTACAACCATGTTGCCTTGGTTCCAGTTCCCCGCGCCGGTGACGGCAACTCTATCCGTATGGACGCCGCCGGAACGCCTACCCTCCCCGACATGAACAAGTATGAAGTAAACAACAACCAAAACGAGGACAAGATGGAAAAGATTCACTTGGACGGGGCTGACTACCAGGCGGAGCCCCAGGTAATTGCCGCCTATCACAAGGCAGTCGATCGCGCCGATGGCCTCGAAAAGGAACTTGAACAGCTCCGCAAGGATTCCAAAGCCGAAGCCGAAAAGCTGAACGCCAAGATTTCCGCCGCCGAAGGCGAACGCGACTCCTACAAGGAACGCCTCGACAAGGCCGAAACCGACATGCCGTCCCGCATTGACGCCGCCGTGAAGGCCCGCCTCGACATCGTCGGCAAGGCAACCGCCGCCGGAGTCGAAGTAAAGGACGACATGGCCGATGCCGACATCAAGAAGGCTGTCATTGGCAAGGTTTTCCCGTCCGCCAATCTCGACGGCAAGGATGAAGCCTACATTGACGCCCGCTTCGATTGCGCTTGCGAAACCATCGCTATGCAGAAGGAAGCCGGTAGCCGTGGCGACGCCGCAGACTTTCCTCCCCAGAACAAACAACCGATTTCCAACCAGGCCCGCCTCGATGAAGCGCAGAAGCGTTACAACGAACGCATGGACAACGCCTGGAAGGACGATTTCAACAAGAACAAGGAGGCCTAATCATGGCTGCTTATGGTAATATGGACAAGGGCCTGCCGGGCGAACTGGTTGGCCTCACTCCCACTCATCAGATTGACTCCCGTCTCGCGAAGGGCGCCGTCCCGTTCGGTGGTCTTTGCTTTGGCACGGGCGATGGCGAACAGGTGACCGCGAATGGCGAAGGCGCCCTGCTCGGTATCGCCGCACGCACCGCACTCGACACTCCCGAATACGTCGATGGCGAAGCTGTCAACGTTTGCCGCACCGGCAAGATTTTCGGCACCGCCGGCGAAGCTATCTCCGCCGACGCCGAAGTGTCCGTGAACGCATCCACCGGTAAGATCGTCGCCAAGACTTCCGCCGCCGCTGGCGCAAAGCGCACCGTGACCATCACGATTGCCGGCACTTCTGCCGCAAGCAAGGTCGTTACCGTCGTTGTCGGTGACAAGGTCGCCCATGTGAACACCACCGACGATGTGAAGGCCGCCGCCGATGTTGCTGCCGCACTCAAGGCCGCGCTCGCCGCACTTGACATCCCGTTTGTCGCAAGTGTCGCTTCTGCCGTCGTTACCCTCACCGCAAAGGAAAAGGGTGTCGCCGCCAACGACATCGCCGTGACCGGCACCACCAATGATGGCACGCAGACCGTGACCGTTGCAAATGGCACCTCCGGCGCAGATGTTGTCCTGAACCCCGGATGGTTCGCACGTTCCACCGCTGAAGCTGCCAATGACCTGGTCATTGTGGACCTCGGCTAATAAGGAGAATTTCAAAATGGCTGAACAGAATATGAGACTCGACGCCGACGAACAGGTGTTCTTTGACAACCAGCTCGCTCTTGTCAAGAGCCGCACCTACGATGTCGAACACAAGGCCCTCAAGGCCCTCTCCCTTCTCCCGGTGTCCACCGAACAGGATCCGGGCGCAACCCACATCATCTGGCGTTCCTACGACAAGGTGGGCATGGCGAAGATCATTGCAGACTATGCAAACGACTTCCCGCGTGCCGACATTGCCGGTGTGGAACACTCCAGCCCGGTCAAGGACATCGGCGTTTCCTACGGCTACTCCGTGAAGGAAATCCGCCGTGCACAAAAGGCCGGTGTCGCCCTCGACGCGAAGCGTGCCGAAGCTGCCCGCCGCGCCATCGACGAAAAGCAGGACTCCATCGCCTGGAAGGGCGACGCCAAGTCCAAGCTCCCCGGTTTCTGGAATGCCGAAGGCATCACCGAATACGTGGCCGCCAACGGAGCCGGTGGCACGAAGACATGGGCTACCAAGACCGCGGACGAAATCGTTGCCGACTTCGCCGGCCTTGTCTCCGCTGGCCCGGAATCCACCAACGGTATCGAAAACCCGGATACGGTTATCCTGCCGCTCTCGCTCTACCTGAAGCTCCAGAACACGCCGTATGGCAGCAACCGCGACAAGACGGTGCTCGGATTCATCCGCGAGAACTTCCCGCAGATTACCCGCATCGACTGGGTTGCCGATCTCGCTACCGCAGGTGCAGGCGGAGCTTCCCGCGTCGTGGCCTACGCCCGCGACCCGCTGAAGGTCGAAGTCCAGATCACGCAGCGCTTCGAACAGATGCCGCCGCAGCTCACCGGCATGGTGTACGACATTCCTTGCTTGCAGTCTACCGGCGGCACGATTGTCTACTACCCGATGTCCGTCGTGTTCTGTGACGGTCTGTAATAAGTCTCCTGTGAAGAGACACCTCTGGCATACGGGGAGCGTCCGTCAAAAGACGCGAATAGTATGCCGACCTTTTTCTTGGGTGTAGGGTCATGCCCGGCCCTACGCCCTTTTTTTCATAAACGACGGGCTATTATCTAACAGGAGATAATATTATGCTGGTTAACTACAAGAACGCAAACATGTTGGTCGTCGAGATGGGCGAGGGCAAGCAGAAGCTGATGCTCGTGCCCGGCATCAACGTCATCGACGACAAGGTCTGGGAAGGCGCCAAGACCACGCTCGACGCGAAGGTCAAGGCCGGAATCGTCGTTCCCATCTACAAGACCACCAAGAAGGACGGCAAGGAAATCGAAGAACCCTGCAAGCCCGACGACATCCCGAACGACAAGCTCGATGCCGTCGTGAACGAAATCCAGTCCGAGGCCCAGGCCGACAAGTTCGTCGAAGCCTCTGCGAAGGAGTCCGTCCGTGCCAAGGGCATGAACCGCAAGAACGCCATCGCGAAGGAACTGAAGGACCGCGAGGACAACAAGTAATAACAAGGGTTAAAGAATCATGAGCGCAAATCCTCTGTCAATCGAGCAGTACATACAGGCCGTGGCTCCTGCTTTGTTGCAGGATCCGTCTTTGAATGTATTTATCGAGATGGCAAAGGAACGCACCGACCGCGAATTTTACGGCGTGAAGTACAACCATGCCGTCGCGCTCATGGCGGCCCACATCGCTTTCCTATTGGGTTCTGGAACTCTTGGGGCTGGCTCCGGCAACGCCGATGGCGGTTCCACGGGTTCCATTACTTCCAAGCGCGAAGGCGACCTGTCCGTTTCCTATGGTGCCGGTGCCGTTTCGGCTTCTGCCGGTAATCTTGGCGATGCGGACCTTTCGCAGACCCGCTGGGGCCTCATGCTCATTTCGCTCCGCAAGGGTTGCAAGCCCTTCTTTGGCGTGTGTGGTGGCAGGGGGCGTTGATGTCCGTTAGTTTCAAGACAAAGGATCTAGGCAAGGCCAAGATTGAACGCGAACTTAAGGCCGCGAAAAAACTTGTGGCCCTTGTCGGCATACCCAGTGACTCAAAACAGCACTCCGATTCTAATATCGGTCTCGCCGCCATCGGCTACATCCTGGAAAAGGGTAGCGATGTAAACCATCTTAAGCCCCGTCCGTGGATGAAGCAGACGAGAGAGCGCAACGAAAAGCGCATGATGGGCTTAAGCAGAAGGCTTTTGAAGGCCATTTCCAACGGTTCAACGACCGCCATGGACGCCATCAAGAAACTCGGCGGGGCATACGAACTCGCAATGAAGGAAATATTTACCAAGGGTTCTTTCGAGCGGAATGCACAAATTACCATCGACGGCGGCTGGATGCGTAACCACGTTTCGGGCAAGCCGTTCTATGTGGAAGGCAAGAAAAGCTCTCACCCGTTGGAAGGAAAAACGGGACTTCTCCGTCAATCTATCAAGTTCAAGGTGGCGAAGGTATGAGTACGCTTTTCCCGAGAACCATTAGCTATAAGCACCGCACCGCTGAACTGGTGAACGGTGTCTGGGAATTTAGCGAGACGGACGGAACCTTCACCGGCTCCGTTCAACCGCTGACCGGCAAGGAATTGCAGTTCCTGCCAGAAGGTCGCCGCGACATCGGCTTGATGAAGGTCTATTCCAATACTCCGCTTTCCGTGAGCGTGGAAGGCTCCAATACACCGGGCGATGTTGTCATTTGGGCCGGTCGAAAATGGGAGATTATTCGGGAGCTTGTATTTGCAAACGACCTGATAAACCATTACAAGTATATAGCCGCGTTGTTCAACGACGGCGACGAAGACCAGGAAGAAAACGACGAAGAAACGACGGAGGGCGAAGATGCCGAACAATAACGCACCGCAACAGCCCGCAACGCCTACACCGGCAACGCCGACGGCCCAGACCGTCACGAACGCGAAGACCGCCGCGGAACTCTGGAACGCCCTTTACAGATGGGCCACCGCCGTACTTCCAAAAAAAGTGAAGGTGGTAAAAAGCCATCAGGATATGGCAAGCGTCAAGGGTGCATTTATTTGTGTCAATTACGCCGGGAGCTGGAACCTCGCGGGCTCCAACGCGTCGAAAATGATCGACAACCGGCCTGACTTGCCGTCCCCGCGTGTTTTCGTCTATCGCGGGACCGTAGAAATTCGTGAGGTCGAAGGCGACGGCGATTATTTGATGCAGCTTTTGGAATCGCTCGACAATCCGCAATATCAGTATCTTTTGAACGATGCCGGGCTTTCTGTCTTGAAGGCAGAAGGGCCGCAAGAAATGCCCGCCCTGCAACAGGCCCAATGGCGCAAGGAATCGCTCTTGACGCTTACAATGTCTTGGGCTCGCGCCTACGAGGGAAGCACCCTCACTATCGAGAGCGTGGAAATATCGCAGGTCAACGTTTTCGGAACCATCGACGACGAGGAAAATCTTGTCGTGGATTCGCAGCAGAATGTCGTGCAGGGCGAAGAACTAATCAATGAATTTACAGTTGCAACATAGGAGGCCTAAAAATGGCACTTAAAGACATCGTGAACATCAACATTACGAGGCAGACGACATCGGTGTCCGTTGCTGCCTTCAATGTTCCCCTTATTCTTTCCACTTTTGCCGCCGAAAACGACAATTCTGGAACAACGCCAAGCGGTTACCCAAGCACGTTCACCCGTGCCAGGTCCTACAATTCCGTCAAGGCTCTTGCCGATGATGGCTGGAGTACCGAAGGCGCCGTGTACAAGATTGCAAACGCTATCTTCTCGCAGAACCCGACCGTGAACCGCATTGTGGTGGGCCGCGCCGATTCCGGCGACGCCTCCGTTGCCGCGTCCCTGAACGCAATTTGCGACGAGGACAATAGCTGGTATGGCCTCGTTGTCGATCCCGCCATGGTTGATACGGCTGCCAAGATTACCGCCGTTGCCGCATGGGTTGAAAGCGCAAAGAAGTTCTGCATCGTTTGGAGTGCCGACACGAATATCTATTCCAGCATTTACAATGCTGAAACTTCTACCGACGCCGCGTCCCTTCTTAAAAAGGCCAGCCGCGACCGCACCGCCGTCATTTACCACGCCTTACCCACGGACGGCGCGGACTATCCAGATGCCGCATGGATGGGCGAAGGATTCCCGTACAATCCGGGTTCTTCCACTTGGGCGTACAAGACCCTTAAGGGCGTTTCCCCGGACAACATCACGTCAACCAAGGAAACCAACATTCTCTCTAAAAACTGCAACTTCTATTCCGAAGTCGGCGGCGTGAACATCACCCAGGAAGGCAAGGTCGCAAGCGGCGAATGGATCGACATCATCATCGGTACGGACTGGCTCGAAGCCCGCCTCCGCGAAAGCGTCTATTCCGCCCTAGTCAATAACCGCAAGATTCCGTATGACGATACGGGAATTGCGATGATTGAAGGCCTTGTGAAGGGCGTACTCAACCAGGCCGCTTCCGCCGGTATCTTGCAGGCTGATTCCATCGTCGTGACCGTCCCGCGCTATGCCGACATTCCCGAAGCCGACAAGCTGGCCCGCAAGTTGCCGGACGTGAACTTCACCGCACTCTACCAGGGTGCTATCCATCGTGTAACCATTAACGGCACTATTTCCGTGTAATTAAAGGAGGCCAAAAATGCCCGCACCTGATTTAACCGTCAAGACCTACGACCCGAAAATGGTCGTTATCACTTTCGGCGTTATCCCTATTAGCGGATATGCCGAAGGCACCTTTGTTTCCGTCAACCGTTCCGGAGACGCTTTCGTGAAGTCCAAGGGAGCCGGTGGCGACGTGGAACGCGTCAACAAGAACCAGGGCGATTTCGAAGTGACCGTCACGCTCCAGCAGACCGCTACCGTGAACGCCGAACTTTCTGCCGCCCTCGCAGCCGACCAGGTGACGAACGCCGGCGTGTTCCCGCTTACCATCAAGGACTTGCTCGGAAAGACTCTTTTCTACGCCCCGCAAGCATGGATTCGCAAGGATCCCGAATGGGAAGATGGCGACGACCTGAACACTCGCGCATGGGTGTTCGATACCGGCATCGGTGCCAACCTCGTAGGAGGTAACTAACCCATGCTCTCCCCGATTACTAAAGAAATTGAAAACTTCTCCGTGCGGTTCCGTCCGCTTCCGGCTACAAAGGCTTTCACCCTCGCAAAGAGGGTGGGCGCTCTCGTCTTGCCGCTTGTCAAGAGCATCGACCTGTCGAAGCTGTCCGAAGATGTGAACCTTAATTCCATCATTGACGGCATTATCGAAATGCTTGCCGACTTGCCCGACGAAAAGGCCGTTGGCATCGTGGTCGATTCCTTGAAGGGTTGCACCATCACCGCGCCCGGTATGCCGCCCGTAGAAATCCAGAGCTCCACGGACATCGACACGGTTTTCCAGGGCGAGCTCGAAGCCATGTATTCTATCGTCCTCGAAAGCTGGAAGTTCAACAAACTGGCCCCTTTCAAGTTGGCGGCTCGCTTTGGTCTCCAGCCGAGAACAACCGCTACCTCCGAAGGAGCCGAACCCACCGAGACCAGACCTGGGCCCGGATTGGCTCTGTCGGGTCACTCGCCGGCGAAGTAGAAGAAATGTGGCCCATATTGCGCCTGGTGGTGGATATGGGCCAGCCTTTGAGCGAAGTCGAGAAATGGGACCTGGACGATATTAGGTACTTCAATTCCATTCTCGATATGCGCCGCGATTGTGAAGCCGCCGCGGACGCATACCAGGCGATGCAAATGGAGCAGATGCGGCAAGCGAACGAAAGGAGACGCTGATGGTAATTGAGGAACTTTTCACCCGCTTGGGCTTTCAGGTAGACCCTAAAGGCATTGACAAGGCAAAGCAGGCTTTGACGGGTTTCAAGAATTTCGTCGGCGGTCTCGCTCTCGGCGCCGGCTTTACCATGCTGGCAAAGACGGGCATAGAAGCCGCCATGACTATGGAAGGCTTGACGGCTCAATTTACCGTCATGACAGGTTCCGCCGAAAAGGCGAAAAATGTTATTGGTGAAATTGCCGCGTTTGCCGAAAAGACACCGTTTGACAAGTTGGGACTTTCGAACGCAGCAAAGACCTTGATGGCATTTGGTCTCGAGGCGGATAGCGTCGTACCCACATTAAAGATGTTGGGCGATGTTGCCGGTGCAGACCAGAACCGTTTAAATTCTCTTGCTCTTGTTTTTGGGCAGATAAAGTCCGCCGGTCGATTGATGGGGCAAGACCTATTGCAGTTGGTCGGTCAAGGCTTTAACCCGCTTACAATAATTTCCCAAAAAACGGGAATGTCCATGAAAGACCTCAAGACGGCCATGGAAAAGGGCGCGATTAGTGCCGACATGGTGACTTTGGCTTTCAAGGCGGCAACTTCCGAAGGCGGGATGTTCTTTGGAAACCTCGAAGCTCAAAGCCAGACATTGCAAGGTCGAATTTCGACACTTAAGGACAATTTCGTAACGGCGTTGCAAAAAATGGCTGAAGCCTTTTTGCCGATGATGAAGGTTGGCGTCGATATGCTTATCGCGTTCAACTGGGACCCAATCGTAAACAGCGTTAAAGGTTTTGCCAATGTCATTCTTGACATTCCTTTTGACGAAGTGATTACATGGGCGCGCCGTCTTTCTGTTGTTGTAATAGCTCTTGCAACAAGGGATTTACAGGCAACTCTGTTCAATGCGTTTATGAAAATTGCCGCCGTTGGCAAGTACGCTTTTGTAACCGTTATCCAAAGGGCCGCGCTTGCTTCAGGTGCCGCAATGGGCTACCAAGTAACCGCAGTTGGCCTGTTGAAAAGTTCCCTATTCTCTTTGAAGTCCGTTGGCGTGACCGCGTTCAAGGCTCTAGGAATGGCCATGAAAACAGCTTTAGGCCCTATCGGTATTGCGATGATGGCTATTGAGGGATTTGTCGAGGCCTACAACTGGCTAAAGGCACGTTCCGAACATGAAGCCACGGAAAAGGAAAAGGCATGGGGTAAAACTTACTTCAAGCAGAAGTATCTTTACGAAGGCAAGAAGACGCCCGAACAAGTTCTAAGCGAACTTGAAAAGAATCTTGAAAACGAAAACCAAAAACTTTACGAACTTCAAAAGAAAGCCAATCTTGGCGGGGCCGAAGGACGGGCCGCTTCTACTGAATTGAAGCAGAAAAGCGAAAATGTCAAAGACCGTAAAAAGACTCTTGACCTGTTGAAGCAAGTGTATCAAGAAGAATATGGCATCGAATGGAAGTCCACTTTGACGCCCATGGTGAAAGACCCGAATTTAGGTGCTGGCCTAGACCTTGAAAAGCAATTTGCAAACCTGGAAAAGACTATCAAGGAATCTACCGGCGCCACAAAGAAGCAGACGAAGGCGACCGAGGCGAACACCAAGGCGCAAGAAAAATTCGATATTTCCGCCCTCTCTCGCCAGGCTTTCGATGCCGCCTTTAACGTGAAACTCAAAGAATTTGCAATCGGGGCGATATGATTAGTGTTTTGAAGGCTATTGCACAGACCGTCTTGGGCGAACAGTCCTTGCCCCAGCACGTCTGTCTTTTCTACCCCAAAGACGGCTACAAGGTCGGTTCCGTTGAACTCGACCTGATTCTTGACGAGGATCATTCAAAGTCGGCGCAAGTCACCGAGAACCCCCTGCAAGACGGACGCGCAATTTCGGACGGCATTTTCCTTGAACTCCAGGAAGGCTCGCTCACCGGCCTTGTCACCAACCATTCCGTAAAACTTGCCGAAGAACGCGCCAAACAGCTAGATTTGCAGGATTCCGAGACTTTGATGGCGGAAGCCGAAAATTACCAGCTTGAAAACCGCGCAAAACAGGCCTGGGTAGACCTGAAAGCCGTCATGGACGCCAAGCAGCCCGTGACAATCGTCACGTCGCTTGAAGTCTACGACAACGTGGCTATAACCAATATTTCGACCGAACGCAACGGGGATTCAGGCGACGCCCTCGAAATAAAGGTTTCGTTCCGTCAAATTCTCACCGTCTCCCTGATGGAACACGAAGTCACGGCGCAAGTGCAGCCGAAGGACATGGATAGCGACATCAACCGGAAATCGGCCCTCGGCGTGAACGTGGGGCAGAAGGTGGCGAAGAATATTAGCAAGTCAACGATGAATGAGCTATATTTGGGGGTGATTAGATAATGCTTGAAATTCCGTTCAACCCTTCAATCAGCGCAGACCAGAAGTTCCAGGTATTGATTCCCGAGCAGATGGTTATCACGTTGCGCTTGCTCTGGAATAGCCGCGCCTCCGCATGGTTCGTGACCGTTTCTTCGGATTCCGGGGAATTGGGCCAGTTCCGTCTTGTCGAACGGTTCCCGATATTGCGCGAACACAAGGCCTTGTCACCGATCAAGGGCGACATCATCGTTTTGCCGCTTTCGGAGGGACACGGCAAGCCGCTTTCGGAATATTCGGCCCTTGGCGATTCCTGGGGCATTTTCTGGATTTCGCCCGAAGAACTGGCGGAATGGGAGGTCGCAAATGCTCTGGGGTAGAAAGGTAATCTTGCAGGCCCGCAACGCGAACGGGGTGCAGGTCGATGTGGCGGCGTTACGCATTGACGCCCGCTGTGTGCGTTCCCGCGTCTTTGACGATAACGAGCTTGAAGCCACGATACACAACGCGAACGAAGACACTATTTCGAAGTTCCTGCAACGCGGCGCGAATGTCGCGCTTTTTGCCGGTTACGAGCAGGGCGCCGAACCGGGCCTAATGTACCAGGGCAACATCATCGACTCGAAGACATACAGGGACGGAACCGACACTCTCACCGTGATCCGTTCTATCGCCTTGCGTTCCTTGACTCGCCCGTTCACCTGTACGCCCGTGTGCTTGTCGTTCCCGAAGGATTCCACCGCCGACAAGGTGATAGATTCCATTTGCACTATCTTGGGCCTGGTGCCGCAAGGAAAGGAAATGGCGAAAGAAGTGAAGTTCCCCGGCGGGTGGACTTTTGTCGGCCCCGTGTCCCGCGCCATGAAGAAACTTTCGCAGGACTTGAAGACCAAGGGAATCGGAATCTACGTTGACCTTGCCGAAATGGTAGTTTTCCGCTACAATACGGATTCCACCTACTCGATAGCCTACATCACTCCCGAATCGGGCCTTTTGAACTTGCAAGATACAACGGACTATGTGGGCGCGGCGTACTCTAATTTAAGCTCTCTTGCAAGCAAGATTGGCGAAAGCGTCGATGTGGGCGGGCAAGAAATAAAGCTGACGCCCGAAAAGACCGACGATGCCTACGCGCTCCTTGACAAGATTTTTACAAATATTAAGAAGACCTATTCGGCGCGAACGATGGTGTTCCCGAAGTTGCGCCCGAACAGCCTTGTTCACGTTGCCGACCCGAACCGGGGCGTGGACGCCCTATTCGTGGTTGACCGCATGGAAGTGGCGGTGGGTACGGGCAAGGATAGCTCTTTCGCGATGGATTTAAATTTAGTGGAGGCTTAATATATGGCGTCGATGCAATCAGCGATGGATCTGTTTTTGAGCTCCGCGATGTACGCCGTCCATACATCTCTACCCGCCAAGGTTGAAAAGTACGACGCGAAAAAGCACACGGCGACGGTAAAGCCCGCCGTGAATATGCTCATGGATAACGGGGTGCAAATCGAGATTCCGAGCCTGATGGAAGTTCCCGTTGTTTTTCCTGCGTCCAAGTTCTTCGACTTGGAGTTCCCGCTTGACGAAGGTGACGGCGTTCTGTTGCTATTCCAGGAATCCGATATTTCTACTTGGAAGAACGGTGATTTTCCGGCAATTCCCGCCGTGGCGTCCCGCTTCAACCTCGATTCTGCCGTTGCCATTCCGGGTCTTGTTCCGTCACCGTCGAAGGGCAAGGCCCGCATCTCGATAGACAAGAACGGCGTGATTACATGGACCGCAAAAAAGATTGTTTATGATGCGCAGGTTGTCTTCAAAAAGGACGTTTTGGCCCGTGAAGATATCTATGTAGGCCCCGCGCCCACAGGTCCGGGCGTGAGCGTAAAGAACCATATCCACCCGACCGCCGTTGGCCCGACAAGTGCGCCGACACCTACACCGATAACGCCGGAGGTATAGCAGTATATGGCCCTCAATTTGGCAAAATTTAAGACAGACCTAAAGACGGCCCTGCTGAAGGCTCAGGCCAAGAACCAAAAGGATGGTGTATCTGTTGACACTGCACTGGGCAACCTGGCAGACGAGATTGCCACACAGGTGGATGCCTACATCAAGACGGCGACGGTTTCCGTTACCGTGGCGCAGGGTATCGACGTATCTGTCGAACCGTCAAGCGGGCAGGGCGCGACAACCGCGACCGGCTCCGGCTCGGGTTCCTTATCCTGATTTTCGGGAGCTTTGGGAACGGGAGACTTTGCGAGGGCTAGACCTGGGGAGGTAGGCCGCGAGGTTTCCCGTTCCTTTTTTAATTTTTTGAAATAGCAGTGTAAAAATAAGCTAAAAATAAGTTATATTTAAGAAAAGGAGTTAGAATTGCAACTTGCGCTCGACACGGCAACTTGGGACATAGGTCTTGACGGCTCCGGCAATATTGCCGTGCTGGTTGACCCGTCCGCCCTGCTGGCACAAAGAATACAATGCCGACTCCAGACTTTCAAGGGCGAATGTTTCCTTGACCGTTCCGTCGGGGTTCCCTATTACGAGGAAATCCTCAAGAAGAATCCCGACCTTGGAAGGGTGCGCTCCCTGCTCGCATCGGTAATCAAGGGCGTGGACGGCGTGGCAACGATACTTTCGCTCGAATTAAGATTTTCCGTGAGAAACCGCCGCCTTACCGTCGATTTTAGAGTGCAGGGAACCGCGGGCGAAATTGCAGAGGGTACGATATAATGGGCGAATTTGTAACATCTACCGGCTTGAACCGAAAGACGCTCCAGGAGTTGCGCGTCGAGTTTGAAAACAAGTTCAAGCAAGTTTTCGGCGTAACCTTCGAAACAGCCGTGGACAGCCCTAACGGGCTACTCGTTTCGCAGCTCGCCCTATCCTATAACGACCTTTGGGAACTCGCACAGGAGATTTACTCCAGCCTCGACCCGAACCAGGCCGTAGGCGCGGCACTAGACGCCCGCGCGGCCTTCAACGGCGTTTCGCGTAAACCGGCGCTGCCCTGCACCGTCGATGCCGTCCTCTATACTAGCGGTGACAGCGCGACGATTCCGGCTGGCTCCCTCGCAAAGCGGCAACGCGGCAACCTGAATTTCTCGCTTGACGAGACCGTGACAATTTCCCGCGCCTCTTGCAACGAGCTCCTGATTATTGACGACGGCTCCGCAAAGAATACGGAGTACGTTTTCCACTTCACGTTTGGTGACGTGACGCTGAACAATTCCACGAGCGCGAGCAATTTATCCGTATTAAGGACGGCCGTAAATAGTGCTGGCGGTTCAGCAACTCTTACAGATCGCGGACTTATCGTAAGGATGTCCGATAGTTCTCCCGTCGGAATCACCGGGGCCATGCCTTCCGATTTCATCATTCAGTCAGGGACAAACGGCAAATTTACCGCCGTGGAACTCGGCTACCAGACTTGCGAAATTGGCGAACTTGACACGATCGCCGCCGCAATTAGCGGATGGAACGCCGTCTACAACTATGCGGCTGGAGAACCAGGCGAGGACCTGGAATCCGACGAATCCTTGCGCTTGCGCCGTGC
>JAZUMF010000095.1:0-81321 GCA_045603485.1 Kiritimatiellia bacterium
GAAAGGCGGAATCTCCGGCTGAAGCCCGCTTTACAAGCCAAAACAAAACTGCTATAATACCGACAACAAGCAAGAAAGCTTCGTCAGCACAGGGCTACGCAACGAGTGTTGCACTGGCTACTGGATGGCGGGCGTTATAACCGCATGATTGCGAACGCGATAAACCTTATACATAGAAGGATTATCCTTGTCGTACATCACCACAAACTTGGGCGCCCTGACTTTAACATTGCTCTTCTTGACTGCTCCGGGACGATCACCCAATCGGACATTGTAGATGTCATCTCGCTTATACTTACCCTTTCGCGAAAAAATCCAATCCCAATGCGCCTGATCTGGCACACACCCAACGAGAACATACTTGTCGACGTAATTCTCAAGATAATGCCGCGTGAGTAAGCTCTCTGCAACGACAGGGGTCTTCACTGGCGGCACACCTTTAACTACCTTGCTCGGATCCTCACCTAACGGACACTCCTTGATCAAAAAAGCATCCTGCAGACACTCGATGACTGCTTCATTTTCAGCAATTACAGCATCCCGCCTCTTGTTCTTCGGCATAGCATCTGTATCTATCAAAGCAAGCGAATAATAAGTCGACTCCTCGTGACTGTCGCTATATGGCGCAAAGACTTTGCCCAACAGCAAGCGAAAGTTGTCTTTGATGTACCGCTCAGCGTCCACATCCGCATTAGGCGTCATCGCATAAAACTTGAACTTCTGCTGCAACATCTCCTGAATATCCTTGCGGAAACGCCTACGCATCTTCTCTTTCCAAGCCAGCTTCACAGACGCATTCGCCCGCGCATACAAGGAAACGATAAAAAGAAAATTAATGTCGTAATGGGCGATAATCAACGTGTCGCGGTCAAACAGGCGATTTTCAAACTGCCGCGAAACCAATTCCGAGCCCTCACGCCGTTCGATGTTCCCCTCGTTATATTTAAGATCCTTATTCACACCCGCGCTGATGAAAAAATTCGGAACAATATTATACCCTTCCGTCACATCATCCCGCAGTTTCGGAAACTTCTCGCGATATTTCGCGTCCTTTGAGTTATCGTCCAAGAAAATATTCAAGTTCCATTGAATGACATTCCGCGCGTAAGTAAACTGCTTGGCAACAGACTCCGTCCCGATACGACTCCCCATCTTGTAATACTTACTGTCACCAATGTAATAAACGTTCCGATCCTGCTCGTCGTTATTTGTCAATCCACGATAGGAATACATGTGGTCGACAATCTTACCGTCTTCCTGATCCTTGAGTCCGTCCGGCAAGTCTTTGCGTTTATCACCAATCAGCTCGTCAATCATCGCCTCGAAGACTATGTTGAAGTTCTTAGCCAGCAGATATTCCTTACGAGCCGTGGAAATCGAAATTCTGTGGCTCTGGTCAAAGAACGTGTAGCAAAGTTCCCAGAGTGCCAACATCTTATCAGAAAAATACTTGTACTTGATCTGCAGAAGCCGCGTCTTGCCATAGCCCGCTAAATACCGTTTGAACTTCGCCGCCGGAATCAGCTCGTAATTTAGTTCGGACAGAATCGGGAACCCATACTCGTCCTTGATATATCTCAAAATCGAATAGAAGATGCAAAAAAGCTCCTCCTCCTGGTCTATTTCCTTCTTGCGATTGACGACCGAGGCGTAGATCGGCGTCTTTCCATCAGCAAAAACCGCTTGTTTCTTGGATACGGTCTTAGTCCAGTTAATCCTGTTATACCCACTGTGCTTCAACTTCGTGACGAACACGATGAAGTCGCGATTGCGCTTCTGGAAGTCGATCAGCGACAGCACAATGTCCAAGAACGTGTTGCAAAGCCGTTTGCGCCCTCGCCCCATCTGCGAAACATACTCATGCAGAATGACGTCGCTTTGTGGATTCTCCGCCTTGAAGATCGACAGCGTCCGGTAAATCCACACCGCAAAACCATAGATGAAGTCACGCTCGTCTTTCGTGAACTTCTCGTTGTCGACATCAATGACATCCTCAGGCTTATACTTGCCGAAAACAAGGTCTTGCCTGTTCGCGTCCGGCTCCAAAAACACCTTCGGCAGAACAAAGACCGAATCCTTCAGCCGATCATTCCAATAATATCCCACATATCCGATGGAGACTTTGCCGTCCACCGTCTGAAAGGCACCTTCCCACAGGACCTTATCGACCGATTCCGCCGGATACTGATACCCCTCAATGATAATCTGCACGGCTTAAGGCTCCTCGTTATCAATTATGAAATATCCGCCATTCTTAGGCGCACCACGAAATTCAACATCACCGGTAGCTTTCAATTCCTTGACATAACGCTCAACCGTCTGGACGCTTTTCCCGATAAGCAAAGCAAGCTCATTGGTCCGTCTCCCCGGATTCTTGCGAATGGCCGCGAGGAGGATTTTTACTCCCTCATTTACTCCCCCATTTACTCCCCCATTTACTCCCTCAACAGGATCGGCAATATTCAATTCACGCACCGTTTCAGCGTCAGATTTCAGGAACATCTCATGGATCGGCAATACAAACGTGAAGTAATCACGATGGGTATTCGTCTCTAGTATCGGCTTGGGCGATCCGTTCGTCCTGGTCGCACCGAGGATAACCGGATACCCAGTATTGCGCGCTTCTGCAAGATCCAGCTCCTTGAGAAATTCCCCGATTCGTCGATTGCGATCACCCTTTGACACGAGACACAACCGTTTGATGTCGGCCGTCTTGATTGACCGATCCGGCCCCGGAATGCTGGTGATCGTCATTTGCTCGCGTGTGAACGTAACGACAATCGGCTCCGGCTTGCGATATGACTTGTGATAAACCGCATTGACCAAGGCCTCTTCGACCGCATCATACGGATAGTTCCAATGGCGTTCAGCCTCCGCCCGTCCCGAAACCTTGAAAACCTTCTCCTTAAGAACATAGTTTTTGATGTAATCCAGCGCAGACCGAAGCTGAATGTGAAGCGGGCCCTTGAAATACTTCTCCGACATCCCCTGTCCCGTCGGATCTGGCTTATCCACAACCTCGATCCACGCATATCGAAAGAAGTTCTCCGGATGCGGATTAAAAAAGAGAAGTCCGACATTGAGCGGCTTAGGCATCTCCTCTGCACCCGCTACAATGCGCAAGCGCCGTCCCAACTCCAGCGGCGTCATCTCCTCTGCCGCCGGATAGAGTTCGCTTCCAACTTCACGCAGATAATCAGCCATTAGATTGATCTTGAGATCAGCAACATCCGCCTGCATGTTCGGACGATCATCGAACGGCACATCGCCCGCCAAATCAAAAAGCTCTTTCTCGATCAAACGTGACGCCTTGACCGTGCTTGCCATCTTCCGGACATAATAAGCCCGCGGCACTTTGCCCTTTTTCAGAATTCGTTCGGGACAGGAATACGGACGCTCACATCCACCCGGGGCCCAGATAATCAGCAACATCTTTCCTTGATACTCGACAGGTTCGACAACGGGCAAATAAAGCGGCTCTATCAAATGACAAACACCAAGCAACTCCTTCTGAATGCGGTCAATCGATCCCTCCGACAAACCCTTTACCGGAAAGACCGGCTTGCCGTTCTTCTCCTCCACGCCCAGAATCACATATCCGCCGCCCCAGTTGTCAAGGTCATTGGCAAATGCACAAAGCGTATGCAGAACCTTTTCAGGGTTCCACCCCTCCTTGTACTCAATGCGAGCCCATTCCACCTTGCGGTGATTAATCAAGTCATCTATGTTGACAGGGAGTGCCATAAGTCATTCCTCTCGTGTCATTATATCACAATCAGGCCTCGCCATCTGCTGCAGGCCCCGCCTCAAACTCGCCCGGAGCGGTTTCCGATTGCGGCACCAATGTTGTCAGGAATTTCTTCAACACCTCCTCATTGACATCCCCATCCTCCTTGAAGAAATCCTGAAATGCCAACACGTCAACCTCGCCGCCCTCGCGCGTAATCTTGAACGCATCGCCATCAAGTTCACAATCCTTGAACACGTCGTTCCACAGATAGAACGCAACCTTGTTGACGAACATCTCCGCGTCGATCACAGAATCCTTAGCTTTCACAAAGAAGTATCCCATCTGCTTATCCGCCGAATTGGTAACACTCTTCACAATCTTATTGATCGCAACCAAGAACTTCCACCAATCCACTTCGCAATCGCCGAACTTAATCTTCCACCCTTTCCCCGCATCCTTAATCGGAACATATTCCCAATCCCACCGACGCTTAAATGCACTGTCCATCGGAAAGAGAGACTGGTCAGACGTATTCATCGTCGCCCAAATACAAAGGTTGGGCGGAAGGACAAGCTTTTTACCCATCTTGATATCAGCCGCGGTAGCAATTACCTTCTCCCCAGATTCGGTCTGCTTCTTAATGTCCTCAGAAAGCGAAATATCTACAAGCTTGTAGTTCTTATCCGTTTCGAGGAACTTCTGGATATCGTCATCAGGAGAAATCGCATACGAGGAGAATCCGTTATCCGCTCGATCTAGCAGTTGGAACAAATCACCAAAGATTTGTGCGCAATTGCCACGATTGATTTCTTCAATGAC
The DNA here is from genome assembly GCA_045603485.1 of Kiritimatiellia bacterium. Taxonomy (GTDB): domain Bacteria; phylum Verrucomicrobiota; class Kiritimatiellia; order RFP12; family JAAYLN01; genus RGIG5952. The sequence continues at coordinate 4,550 of JAZUMF010000095.1, forward strand.
AAGATAATAGATTTTGTCGTCACCTTGCAGATCTGCGTTCGCATATCGCCTCCAAGCTTCCACGTATGCCTTCATAAAGGCCTGCGGGACAAAAGAATAAACGATAGTCTTTTCCTTCGCTTCAATCTTGTGCGTCGTGCCTGTCGCATCGAGTCCATATCGTTCCTGTTCTCCCATCGTTGGTTTATACGCACCGACAAACGCCGCGTAATCCGTATCGGGATGGAATGTCACGCGAATGGAGTTGCTTTCATTCGTACACTCATCAATCTTATGCGATTTACCTGTGCCAGGAGCACCATAGACGATGAGTTGAAGTGGCGCATTTATTGACAGATTTTGTGTAATAACTTTCTTAGGTTCAGTCTCTTGATAAAAGATTGTTCTCTTGGGAATTAACGAAAGCGTAGTCTTAACCATATCCGCATATGCAGCAAAACCATTTACATTTGATTTCAGCTTAAACCCTTCACTTGTATCTTGTATGTATGGGTGCATTCCCTCTTTGATATACGATTTCAGAATTCTGAATGGACCAACAGGTTCGTGTGCATCAGTGCTGACTACCGTATTATCAGGATCGCTCAAACCTTGATACACGCCTTCTTGCTGAAAGAAAAGTTCGCCATTTGCTGTTCGCATTTTAAATTGACATTCTTCTGTAAAGGGAAGAAGGATATTTTTCAATCTTTCCGAAATAACATTTTCGTCTTCACCTTTTAACCAACTTGCTATGAATTTACTTTGGGTAGAATCATCGTATGACAGAATATTTTCACTAACTAGTTTTATATTTGTCGAAAAGTGAAGCCTTTTAGCATACCTATTCCCTCCTGTACGTTCTGTAGAATCAGATAGGGATGTATTAACAAAATTGACGCCTGCAATTTTAAGGAAAAGTTCTAACCCCACTTGCAAATGCTCAATTTGAGCTGTATACAATGGAGATTTCGACACTAACTCCTTTATATCATTTATAGAAGGATAACTATTTTCCAGCCAAGATGCAAAATCATCTCCTATCTCTAAAGCTGTCTTCCCGGAGATTTGCACCTCCTTGCAATAATTCTTTTCTCCTGATTGGTTAGAATAAAATTTGTAAAATAGGAAAATTGACGAAACCAATTCTCTCCACTTATTTAAGGATGATTTTATGCCTTGCCGCAAATTTAGCTCTGGACGATCCTGAATCTCTCTAGGTAGGACTTTACTCATTTCGTTTCTCCTTCCGCTTGCAGAATTGATTTTGCAATATTATATGCAAATATGGGAGGGACAGCATTCCCCACTTGTTTCATTTGAGATGTTTTTGTTCCGTAGAAAACAAAACTATCAGGGAACGATTGTATCCTAGCAGCTTCACGTACAGTTATACAACGATTTTGTGTAGGATGAGTAAACCGCCCTGATGATGGCGTATCAAATCTTGTTGTAATTGTCGCCGCAATATCATCTTCAATCAAACGACACCATGTTCCACTATAAATCGACTTTGTACGATGCTCTGGCGGCAGAACCTCTTTACCCATCCCTTTGGGAATCATCTTCATTCTTGTGATCGCAATGTTAGAGTGTGCGGTCGCTTGATGATTCTGAACACCTCCAGACATCCCCTTGCGCATCATGCGCTGATATTCATTTACTGGAGATGACTGATAAGGAGAAAAATCAACTCCTTCTCCTGATGCAAGAGGTTTCATATCTGATATCGCATCATTTACTGTCACCCGCTTTCCTGATGGTTTGGGGAATGCAACAGTATTTCTTTGTAACTGCCCTATGAAAACTGCTCTCCGACGTTGCTGTGGAACCCCGAACTCTGACACATCAAACACATCTGCCTTTACATCATATCCAAGAAGCGAAAATGCCGCAATAATTTCATTTTTAAAATATCCATTCGCAGTACTAATGATGTTAGGAACATTCTCTATCACAAAGAATTTAGGACGAAAGACCTCAACAAAGCGGACATACTGTCGAAACAAAAAATTTCGATCGTCATTAACACTAAGACGCTTCCCTTTTTGAGAAAACCCTTGACATGGAGGTCCCCCAACAATTACATCTACCCGACCATGTTTTTTCAGAAGTTCATTTGGATCTAACGTACTTATGTCCGCATTGTACATTGTTGTTCCAGTATGATTCTTCTCATACGCATCGGCTATACTTTTATCAAATTCCACAGCAAAAGATACATCAAATCCAGCTTGCTCAAACCCAAGCGAAAGACCTCCGACTCCAGCAAATAAATCCGCCACCTTCATTTTACATCAATCCTCTGTTTTGCTATTGAAAAATACTCTTGCGACAATTCAATTCCAATAAACTTCCGATTCAACTGTGATGCAGCGACACCAGAAGAACCGCTTCCCATAAACGGATCCAATACAACATCATTTTCGTTCGTAAGGAGATTTATAAAATGCTTCATAAGTCCGATTGGTTTTTGTGTCGGATGCTTTCCGCACTTTTTCTCAGACAAAGGGACAACAGATGTTTCAACAAAATCATGTTCCACGCGGCCGTCATTATTAAATACGCCTGTTGATGCCCCATAAATAAAATACACCCAAGCCTCCGTTGAATTTACAAACTGAAGATTCATATTACGCGGAATAGGATTCGTCTTGTGCCAAATACCCGTGGTTTTATAATAAAACCCATGTTTAACAGCAATTTCTATAATAGATTGAGCTTTGATTAATGACATAAATATAATTGCTGATCCACGCTTCTTCATAATTCGAGAAGCCTCGCTAAAGAAATCATCCATCTTTGCAATCCACTCTGCAACAGATAATTGATCCCAAGCAGACATAGCAAAATGATTCTCTCGTAATTTTCCCATATTTGTACCTCGACTTTTCATAAAAAGACCGAGGTTATACGGTGGATCTGTCAAAAGTAAATCAACACTATCATTTGAAATTACTTTCATTTTGTCAATACAATCACCCCTCATAAGAGCAATTGACTTTTTCTCAAACAAATTATGACTTTTCCTATTCATAAAAATCCTTTTGTCATTTCGTTTCATAGTTTACACGTATTTCTGGAATCATACCAGCCAATCGTGCCTTCTTTTTCCAATTGTCAATTCTGATCTTAAGTAACAGCATACCAAGAGAATCCCAATCTAGTCGCTCATCTTTAATAGGCAAACGATCCCTTCGCGATAAAATTAACCACAATACGACTTTTTGTGGCTTATCTTTTTTCGGCAGCTCCTGATTCACATAGAAATCAATTGCAGCCTCTGACTGAGTAACCACATACGATAAATCAGATGAAGAATTCCCTCTCTTAACAGAATAAATTACCCCATCCTTTCTCAAATCACAAATCTCAATCGTTTCTCCGCGCACATCAGCCATCTTTCTATCACACAGTTCATACCCTTCATTCTCTCGCATCAAATTAAAAGCATATTCTTTATAATAGCGGTTACAAATAGCACCGCGCCGTTTATCTTCCGATAATCCCTTGTATTTTTCATCATCCTTATGCTCCTTATTTTTCTCATCCCAAAATTTCTCAAGCTGGTCCCTACTTAAGTCAAAACAATTTTCATAAGTCACTCTGATATCGTCAAGAGACTCTTTCAGGCATTGACAAAAATCCACATTAAACCGGTACCATTTACCACATACAAGGAGTGCATTATTATCTTCATTCAAATAATCAATAAAATCACGAATAGATTTAGTGACCGAACTATTACCATTCAATAAAAAGCGAACCCGCGTCTTTAACATAGTTTCAACATCATCAATTCCATTCTCAGAAAAAAATGTCCTAAGTTCATTGATATCTAATGAAGTCACTAGTTTTGATTGCCGCTCACACAATAACTCAAAAGAATCTGCTCGCAAAAACACTTCCTCGACACCACTAATATCAAACTCAGATATTGTTACCGTAGAATCCTCTTTGGGGAAATCTTTTTTCAGACACTCTTCAAGCACATCAATTTCTTCTTGCTTGTTCACTAAATTACAAACTGGAATCCTAGTTAATTTCGCACTGACCAAAACCTGCTCAACATATTTAATAAGTTCAATCAAACTATCAAATGAATCTTCTTTCAAAGTTACTTTTATAGACGAACCAACCTCAATGACACTCTTTGCGATTCCACTGTGTGCCTTCAAATCGATATCTAACTTTAGCTTAGTATAAGATTCACCACTATTAATCTCCAAGTGATCAAAATTCTTAAACGAACTAATGGTTTTATTGCGTTTTGAATTATTGTTAATCGTTGACGTAAGCTTTGTTTTCCGTACCACAACTCGACACGCAAAATCAAAACCAAAATCACGGTCACAATATGAATCAATAAGAAAATGGGCTCCACCAAATGAAATCGCATAGGTTCGACCTGCTGTGCCACACCTCTGAACAACCATAATCCCTTTGGGCATCTTGGCCATCTTTCCAGCTGGCTGCCCAAAGAGAGTAAATGCCCAGCCCCAATTCACATCTTGTTTTTCGTTGGGCTCTTGCCACAAAAGCTTAAATGCAAATCCGTTTACAATCGATTTGGCAATAGTCGTATACTGACCTTCAATAAACTTAATGAAAGCAGACTCTCTCGTTTCTTGTATTCTAAATAAATTCACTTGACTCATTACTTCACCTCATCACGTTCACGATTTCGCGCCGACGCTTTCTTAGCGCGTTTCGTTTTACCGACCTCTTTTTTCACCTCAAGCCTCGCCTCCTCAATGGCCATACGTTCGCGACGAAGTTCAGCTATAAGTTCCTGTTCGGTGGGAAGGTGGAGTTTATACTTGGCGGCAAAAATGCGCTTATTATGCAAAGGCAATATATAGCGAACAAGGTCTGCTCCTTTATCTGTACAAAGCACAATTCCTATCGGAGGATTGTCGCCGGGATTCATGAGTTTCCGTTCGTAATAGTTTACGTACATTTGCATTTGACCTAAATCAGCATGAGTAAGCTCTTCTGTTTTAAGGTCACATAAAACAAAGCATCGCAGAACATAATTGTAGAACACCAAGTCGACATGATAAGATTTGCCATCAAGCGTCAGCCGCTTCTGACGAGCTACTAACGCAAATCCTCGGCCAAGCTCCATCATAAATTTCTCAAAATGGGTAATAAGCAAATTCTCCAAATCTTTCTCTAAATACTTTTCGCTTTCATCCAACCCGAGAAATTCAAGTACCAACGGATCTCGTATCACACTCTGCGGAGTCATTTTATCAATCGGTTTAAGCGGCACAATATCCGCATTTTTTCCGCCGCGCTTCTTCGCCCGATTCTCGATCAATCTTTCGTAATAAAAGGAATTAATCTGACGCTGAAGCTCGCGTACGCTCCAAAGAGACTTTCTCGCCTCTTCAAGATAATACGCTCGCGCTTCCTCATTCTCCACAGAAATCAACAACCTGTAATGACTCCAACTCAATTGTTCACACAGTGTGTGAACTTTTTGAAATGCCAAGTAGAACCTACGCATGTAAAATAAATTCACCCGAGTAAACCCAGCCCCAAGGTCCTGCGTAAGCTTCACAGATAATTCGTCTATTAACTTATCGCCATACGCCGCCTTGACTTCACCACCCTGTTTTTCAACAATCATTTTACCGACTAACCAATAAGCCTTAACCATTGCGAAATTGGCCGTCTTATGCACGAACTGACGAGCTGCGACAAAAACATCGCGCACCTGCTCATAAAAGCCAGGTTCTGCCTTAACTGCAACGCATTTCTTCTTAGCCACCTTCATTCCACTTTTCCCATCGCCCTTTCAGCCATAATTCCAAGCACAAAAAACACGCCTCTTCATTCCGTGTATTCAGTGTATTCCGTGGTTAAAAATATTTTAGCGACCCCTTCTTAATAACGGGCATCGCCCTGCTATGCGCAGGATGGAGGCTCAAGAGGCCTAAAAACGCATAGCAGGGTTAGCCCAAAATTGACTTCTCAAAAATTCTCTCTACACGTGCTCTAGACACGCAACAATAATACATCATTGCATTATCTATATGCAAGTATTATAGCATTTTTAACCACAAAATACGCAAAAAAATTTGAAAAGTTTGAACACCTACCAAACCTTATGAATCATCACTCCTTCACAACCCACAAACCCGCCTTATCCGAACCTTTGCGGACAATAAAACCTTTCTTTTTGAGGGAGGTTAGAAGTCTCTCGGCTTGGCGCGTCGAAATCGAATACGTTTCGGCAATTCTGGCTGCGGTCAGTGTTCCATCAAGACGAAGAAGCTCAATCAAATCGCGCTCACGTGCGGAAAGTTTTACACCGACATTTACACCGACATTTACACCGACATTTTTCTTTTTGACATCTCCCTTGGTCTTTATAGTCTCAAGGATACGCTCAAGCATAAAGTCAATGAATGGTTCAGCATTCCCAAGCAATGAAGCCCGACGAATGGCAAGGTAGTAGCCGCTTTGGTTCTCCCAAACAATATTCTCTATCGGAGCGGCATAGAATGCCTCTCGCCATTTGCCTAAGATAGCCGTCTGCCAATATCTGCCTGTGCGTCCATTGCCATCAGCGAATGGATGAATGAACTCAAATTCGTAATGAAATACACAGCTCTTTACCAAAGGGTGCGCTCCGGATTCATTAAGCCACTTAAAGAGGGACTTTATAAGTGTCGGCACTTGTTCTGCTTTAGGTGCCATATGTATGACATTCCCAGCTCCATCCACAACGCCTACAGATTTCTTTCTGAAAGCTCCAGCCTCATCAACAAGGCCGCCCATCATAAGCTTGTGAACCTTCAGAAGATCTTTGACTTTATATGGATCTACATTTTCAATTTGTTCGTATGCCGCCGCAGCACCGAGAACCTCGTCTATTTCCTTTTGGGGAGCAACAACCCGCCTTCCCTCAAGAACCGCAGTTATCTGTTCCTCCGAGAGTGTGTTGCCCTCAATGGCAGTAGAGCCACGAATTGTCTTCACGCGGTTTATCTTTCTAAGTCGCAGCCCGTCAGCGCCTGACATTGTGACGTTATACCTCTCAATCGCCGCGGAAATCTCTGCAATAAGATTTATCGCCTCTTCACTAACGGTATATGGAGGATTGTATTTTTGCGAACTCATTGCTCATTCCATCCTGCTTCTGTTTTCCGTTTTAAAACCGTAAACCGCAATTCGTTAAAATCGGCCCATGCATATCAAGCGCAGAGACATAGGACGCGGCCTTACCACTCCCATCCGTATTCGTCGAAAAGATAAAATCTGTAAAAGATTGCCGAATCATTTTCCCATCGCTCTTCCAGCCATAATTCCAAGCACAAAAAACACGCTTCTTCATTCCGTGTATTCAGTGTATTCCGTGGTTAAAAATATTTTAGCGACCCCTTCTTAAAAACGGGCATCGCCCTGCTATGCGCAAGATGGAGGCTCAAGAGGCCTAAAAACGCATAGCAGGGTTAGCCCAAAATTGACTTCTCAAAAATTCTCTCTTCGCGTGCTCCAAGCACGCAACAATAATACATCATTGCATTATCTATATGCAAGTATTATAGCATTTTTAATCACAAAATACGCGAAAAAATTTGAAAAGTTCGTGTTAAGTTCGAGTTCAAAGTCCAAGTTCGAGAAAGGAATAGTAAACATCCATTCTCGAACTCCAACTCAAACCTCCAACTAAAAAACTCAAAGACGGGCAGAAAATCGCTCTACCAAATAATGCACTTGCACATTTTTGACGGATTCTCACGCAAGAATTGCACATTTTTGACAGACCTTTGGAGCTACTATGCACATTTTTGTCCGCAATTTATTAAAATCGAGAAGGACTGTCCCTATAAAAGTTTTAAGATTGGAAACAACCTGGACAACTGGTAAAAACAACTTTTAAGAGGTGCGCGGGCTAACATGCCCGCGCTCATCTACTTCAGCGTGGTCTTCAATTTTTGTTCTAATTGCTTTCAACAATGAGAAAAATGGGCACGGGCGAGTTAGCCCGTGCGTCTAAGGTAAGTTGTTTCAAATAAGTTGTTTCCAATTAATAAAGACCATTAGACTTGTGAGACTTCGGTCTCAAGACATAAGGCTTCTAGGAATCTTGTGTGGACGGGCAATTAAACTTGCCAGACTCAAAGCTATTGTCTCAAATGGTGATTATTAGCCTACAACTGCCGAATTTAGATTCATATATGTATTTTCGCTACGTACAACCAAGAAAACTAACGCCATAGACTATGCAAAGGCGTTTGACTCTGCATAAAAACAAAACGTTTACTGATAACAATGCTCCTAAAAACGCACTCTTGAAACAATTTCATAAAAAGTGTAAAATACCATTGTTTTCATTTTTGGAGAAACTATGAAATTATCATTATCACAAGTCAGAAATTATCTAAACAGACTTGGCATTAGCATAATAGCCGGAGAGTCCTTCGACTTAGGGAAAATTATGCCGCTGAATATAGCGAGACACTATGATGCATTTAGTGCCAAAATTGCAAACGAGGAATGCATCATTATGCTTCCCCATAACGACGACACTTCTCCCGACGATATCGTCTTGCGTAATACAGCCTTACGCAATGCCCTTCTTCTTCGCCCTATCTTTGCCTTTTCCAGATTAGACAGAGAATTCGCTTCAACTCTCAAATCTGCAAAAATCGCATATATCGTACCTTCTCGACAAGTATTCATCCCCCCAAGCGTAATACTGGAATCTGATCGGGCATATGCAGATGACGAAAAACCTCTTGGTGCACACCTTTCACCTTGGGCTCAAGTTGTGCTTCTTGATTGTCTCCTACATGAACAATTACCAGGCGTCGTGCAATTTTCAACACTTCGAGCACGATTAAAAATCACCCCGGTTAATTTATCACGTGCTGCACGAGAATTGGAACGCAGAGGTCTTGCAAGAATAATTCACCCTGGTAGAGACGCTGGAATTGAGTTTACTTTCGACAAAAAGAGAATATGGAACAAGGCTTCGCCCGTATTCGTCTCTCCGATACGATATAGCGTCAGAATCAAAGTAAAAGTCAAAGGAACCATCAAATCTGGCGTATCTGCGCTATCTGAAACCACAGATATTGGCGATAATAATTTTCTTACCCTCGCTCTTACAGCAAAGGAGGCGAAGAAGATTCCAACATCAAAATTGCTTCGCTATGAAGGAGATGTAGTGGAAGCTTGGCGCTATGATCCTTTGCTCCTTAATGACAACAAGGATATAGTAGACCCGCTCTCTCTATGTATAACCCTTAAAGATTCTCCCGATCCTCGCATACAAATCGCCATTGAACAACTTTTGGAAAAAACACTATGGTAAAAGGTTTTGACAAGTTTAAACAGTTCTTAGCCCCTCATTCGGAATCATTCATCATCATCGGTGGAACAGCCATGCAACTTCATGGTGAAGACGGGGGATTTACACCAAGGGTTACACAAGATATAGATATTCTCGTCATTGTCGAGGAAATGTCATCCGACTTTACTTCAGCATTCCATGCATTTCTGCGCGAGGGGCGCTATGAATGCTATATGGCAAAGAATCAAGACGGAACCAACAAGCCAAGATTCTACCGATTCATCAAACCGAAGAACGAGGCTTTTCCTGTAAGAATAGAGCTCCTATCTTCGCCATTGCTCCCGCCGCCAGATGGAATGAGTTATATGTCTCTCCCCGATGAACCAGAAGAAAGCATGAGTGCCATCGTGCTCGATAGAACATACTACGAGTTCGCACGAGCTAACACAACAACAATCAATGAAGTACCATGCTTAAACCGTGATGCTCTTATGGTATTTAAATCCGTCGCTTATCTAAACTTAATAAACGAATATGAAACAACTGGCAATCGGCTGAGACTCCACGACTCAAAAAAGCACCGCAAGGATGTGCTTGCACTTGCAGGAACTATCCCTCCAACCGATGTGTCTTCCGTACCAACTATGATATCGGAACGCCTGCGAGCTTTCGCAATGAGCATAGAATCGAATTCTACAGAATGGCAAAGCATTCTTGATTCCCTTGATGACCCAACTGGCAACATAGAGGACTACCTTTTTGCCTTCAAACACCACTTTGCGCTGTAGGCTTGATGAATACTGCAAATGCTAACTTAAAAGGATTATCCTTTCAATGAGTGCTAAACCAAAAATTTCAGGATCGGTGGTCGCGGGGTTCCCCTCGCCAGCCGAGCAGTATCTTGAGCCGCCGCTTGATTTGAATGAATTTCTTATCAAGCGTCCGCAGGTCTGAATATATGGTCAGGCGAAGCACCCAAACGAATCTTTAATTCCCAAAGAGGCACTCAGATAAGCGATATCTTCGGCGGCGGTAAAATCTGGTAAATTTCATCGGCAAAGATTTTGCCCATTGACACGGTTTAAAAGCTGTGATATTCTAGAATCCCATTTTGAATTTGGAACAGACAGAACAATGAAGCAGTTCTTCAACAGCATCAACGGCATTATTATTACCGTAATCGAGATTATCGGCTACGGTACGGTCGGTTGTTGTTGTTGAGCGGTGCTTTAGTTATGACGAATAAACCTCTCATTGGCAATCGGCCGGTGAGAGGTTTTTTCTTTTTTTCGATTGAGAAAATGAATACGACAATCTTTGAGAATGATTTCATCGCTAAGCCGGCACTTTGCGTGCGCGGTTCGGTTGTCGTATTCTTCGCCAGTGCCGTTATTATTATTGCCATTATCATCGTAATTATTATTGCGTATTCCGGCACGGCATAGAATCTAACAGGTCAGTCAAACAAAATCCAAGCCTGCCGGGGAAAAAAGTCCGGCAGGTTTTTTTTTATTCAACCGAAATGAAGGCAAGCGGAAAAATGAAAAAATCAGGAGCATCAGTCGTAATCGAGGCGTTGTGTCGAAACGGTGTCGAAACGGTATTCGGATATCCGGGCGGTGCGGTTCTTCCGATTTACGATGAACTGTACAAAAATACGCATCGCTTGAAGCATGTATTGTGCGCTCATGAGCAGAATGCGGCTCATGCGGCAGATGGTTATGCCCGTGTCACCGGAAAACCCGGAGTTGTTATCGCTACCAGCGGTCCCGGCGCGACCAATCTTGTTACGGGAATTGCCAACGCTTATCTCGACAGTGTGCCGTTGGTTGCCGTTACGGGAAATGTGGCGGTCCCGCTGTTGGGCAGAGACAGTTTTCAGGAAGTTGACATCACCGGGATCACACGCGAGATAGTTAAACACAATTTTTCTGTCGGCGATGTCAGGGAATTGTCAGCCATATTGGATGCCGCTTTCGAGATTGCTTCGTCAGGCCGTCCCGGCCCGGTTTTGGTGGATATCCCTAAAAGCGTGCAGGTGGATACATGTGATGATTCGGAGTTTGTGCGCCGTGAGCTGTTTTTCAATGAACTGCCGGAGCCTGATCTCGCTGAGGCGGTCGCGGCGATCACTGAATCAAAACGCCCTCTGATCTATGCGGGAGGCGGAGTTGTCGCCGCTGGCGCAAGTTGCGAATTGCGGGCATTGGCTGATCGTATATCAGCCCCGGTCGCCTTCAGTATGATGGGGTTGACGGCGTTGCCGTCGGACTATCCTGCAAATCTCGGGATGTGCGGTATGCACGGTTCGAGGAGTTCGGCAAAAATGCAAAGCGAATGCGATTTGATTATCGCTCTGGCGGTTCGGTTTTCAGATCGGGCGACGGGAAACACCGCAAAATACAAAGAGGGCAAAAAAATAATCCATGTGGATATAGACTATGCCGAGATCGGCAAAAATACGGCAGCGGAGATTGAATTGTGCGGAGATGTTAAAGATATTTTGCGAAAACTTCTTGCGGTTTTGCCTAAGTCGGATCGTCCGGAATGGAAAAAGAGAGTGAGTAGAGCGAAGAAGCTGGATATGTCGCACGACGAAAAAAAGCTTACTCCCGCGACTTTGCTGAAGACAGTCGCAAAATTTTGCGATGATGACACTGTCATTGCCACGGATGTGGGACAGCATCAGATGTGGACGATGCAGTATTTTCCGTTCAAATCGCCGCGGACTCTGCTTACATCAGGCGGGCTGGGTACGATGGGATTCGGATTGGGGGCTGCGATCGGAGGTTGTATCGCCAATCAGCGGAAGCGGACGGTACTTTTCACGGGGGACGGTTCGTTCGGGATGTCTCTGCATGAGTTGGCGACGGCGGTTTCCCAGAATCTGCCGTTGCTGATTGTAATCTTCAACAATGGTGTTTTGGGAATGGTGCGGCAGTGGCAGACGATGTTTTACGATAAGCATTATTCACATACGACATTGAATCGGAAAACGGATTTCCCGGCACTGGCAAGGGCATTTGGGGCGGAAGGAAGAAAGATAGCTTCGGTGGCAGAATTGGAAAATGCGCTGGAGAGCCTTGCTGCGGATGTCCCGACGGTGCTGGATTGTCAGGTGGATATGGATGAGTTTGTGCTGCCGATGATTCCACCGGGCGGAAGTGTGCAGGATCTTATAACTGGGAGAAATTGAAAATGGAACATTTTATTGTGGAGCTTACTGTGGCAAACCATTGCGGTGTACTCAACCGCATTACCGGATTATATGCCAAGCAAAAATACAATATCGATTCTCTGACGGTGCATGAAAGCAAAGACCCTGCTCTTTCGGTCATGCGAATCGCATCTCGCGGAGATACTGCCGTACAGGTGCAGATGACAAGGCAGCTGCGCAAATTTTTTGATGTTAAAACCGTTGTTCTTCTGAACAACCAAATGCTCTGAAACAACAAAACTCCAAAGAAAGGTAAAAAAAATGAGCGAAATGTACTACAACGAAAACTGCAACCCCGATCTGCTCAAAGATCTGACCATAGCCGTGATCGGCTACGGCAGCCAGGGTCATGCACACGCACAAAACTTGCGTGACAGCGGCATGAATGTGTTGGTCGGGCTTTATGAAAACTCCAAAAGTGCCGCCGTTGCAAAAGCGGATGGTTTTGAAGTTCTCAATACGCCCGATGCGGTCAAAAGGGCCGATTGGGTGATGATGCTGGTCAACGATGAAAAAATGCGTTCCATCTACGAAAACGGCGTCAGGGAAAATTTACGCCCGGGTATGACATTGAGTTTTGCCCACGGTTTCAATGTCCACTTTAAAGAGATAGTGCCGCCTGATTTCGTCAATGTTGTCATGATTGCGCCAAAGGGGCCTGGGCACACGGTACGCAGCCAGTTTGTCGAGGGCAAGGGCGTTCCATGTCTGGTGGCGGTTCAGCAGGATGCTTCCGGTAATGCGATGGAGCTGGCTTTGGCGTATGCGCACGGCCTTGGTGCAGGTCGCGCCGGAATTCTGGAAACGACTTTCAGAGAGGAAACCGAAACAGACCTCTTTGGCGAACAGGCTGTTTTGTGCGGCGGTGTCACTGCGCTGATGCAGGCGGGTTTTGAAACTCTTGTCGAGGCCGGGTACAAGCCTGAAAGCGCCTATTTCGAATGTATACACGAGATGAAGCTCATCATCGATCTGGTGGTTAAGGGCGGATTTTCATTTATGCGCTACAGCATCAGCGACACTGCTGAATACGGAGACTACAACACCGGCCACCGTCTGATAACCGATGCCACTAAGGCAGAGATGAAGAAGGTGCTTGCTGAAATCCAGGATGGCACATTTGCCCGTAAATGGCTGAAAGAAAATGCCGATGGCAAACCTCTTTTCACCAGACAGCGTGAAGCAGCCAAAGCGCATCAGCTGGAAACTGTAGGAGCGGAACTGCGAGCTAAAATGAATTGGAACAAATAATGAACAGCGATAGATTGAGTAAAGGGGTATCCGCCGCGCCTCAGCGCGCCTTGTTGGGCGCGCTGGGATACACCAGAGAACAGATGAGGCGCCCGTTGGTCGGGGTGGTCAACAGTTTTAACGAAGTCGTCCCCGGGCACACGCATTTACAGCAGATTGCCAGAGCGGTAAAGGATGGCGTTCTTTCGGCAGGCGGCACTCCTATGGAGTTTAACACTATCGCCGTGTGTGATGGATTGGCGATGGGGCATGACGGAATGCACTATTCGCTGGTCTCCAGAGAGTTGATTGCAGACAGTGTTGAATGTATGGTTAAAGCCCACTGCTTCGACGCTCTGATCTTCATCCCAAACTGCGATAAAGTAGTTCCCGGTATGCTGATGGCGGCAGCCCGCTGCAATCTGCCATCGATTTTTGTCTCCGGCGGCCCGATGCTTTCTCTTGACGGCAAGGATCTGAATACCGTTTTTGAAGCGGTTGGCGCAGTCAATGCCGGGAAAATGGGTGCGGCGGAACTTGAGGAAGTCGAGTGTTCAAGCTGTCCCGGATGCGGTTCCTGCTCGGGGATGTTTACCGCCAATTCGATGAATTGCCTTTGCGAGGCAATCGGTATGGCACTTCCCGGAAACGGCACGATACCTGCGGTCTATTCGCAGCGGATCCATTTGGCTAAACAGGCAGGAATGAAGATTATGGAACTGCTTGAACGCAACTTCCGCCCATGCGATATTATGACCAAGAAGGCGTTTCACAATGCGCTGACGGTTGATATGGCACTTGGATGCTCGACCAATACCGTACTGCATCTGCCGGCAATTGCCGCCGAGGCCGGGGTGGAAATCGATCTGAGCGTTGTAAATGAAATCAGCGCCCGCACGCCCAACCTGTGTCACCTTGCCCCGGCGGGTAAACATCACATGCAGGATCTTCACCGCGCCGGCGGCGTTTCGGCGGTGATGAAAGAGGTTTCGCATCTGTTGAATCTTGATTGCCTGACGGTTTCTGGGAAGAGGCTTGGTGAGGTTGTTGCCTATGCCGATGTCAGAGACCGTGAGGTTGTGCAGCGCTATGCCAATGAAGGTGGTTTGGCCGTATTGTACGGCAATCTTGCTCCTGACGGCGGAATCGTCAAACGATGCGCGGTTCGCAAAGAGATGCTCCGTTTTACCGGAAGGGCAAGGGTTTTTGAGTGTGAAGAGGATGCGGTCAAAGCCATTCTTTCAGGCAAAATCGTCAAAGGTGATTGTGTTGTAATCCGCAATGAAGGTCCTGCCGGGGGACCAGGTATGCGCGAGATGCTTTCTCCTACCAGCGCTATCGCCGGAATGGGTTTGGATGCTGATGTGGCACTTATCACCGATGGCAGATTTTCCGGAGCAACCAGAGGGGCGGCGATCGGACACATTTCGCCGGAAGCGGTTTCAGGTGGCGCCATAGCACTTGTGGAGGAAGGCGATTTGATAAAAATCGACATCCCGAACTATTCGCTGGAACTACTGGTGGATGATGAAACCATGAAGGCAAGGCGTGCAGGAAAGACATTTGCACAGCCAAAGCGGCTTTGCGGATATCTTAAACGCTATGCGGCTCAGGTTTTGTCTGCGGATAAAGGAGCAAGATTATGCTGACACTGGATAAAGTCTACAAGGCGGGGCACCTGCTTAAAAGTGTGGCGCGTTATACCGACATGATTGAAAGCAACGGTTTGACCGATTGCTGTCAGTTGCGCCTGAAAGCGGAAAATTTGCAGTTGACCGGATCGTTCAAACTGCGCGGGGCATTTTTCAAAATCGCCAATCTGCCGCAAGACGGCAGAGAGATTGTCGCCTGCTCGGCGGGTAATCACTCGCAGGGCGTTTCGCTTGCGGCGAAAAAACTCAACCGCAAGGCTGTTATTTTCATGCCCAGCATAGCTCCCATCTCCAAAGTGGAGGCGACCGAAAAACTTGGTGCGGAAGTCCATCTGGTTGACGGCGTTTACGATGACGCGTATCTCGCGGCTGAGAAATATTGCAGCGAGCGCGACAGCGTTTTTGTCCATCCCTTCAACGATGAAGATGTGATTGCCGGTCAAGGCACCATAGCGCTTGAAATTTTAGAGCAGTACCCCGAAGTTGACACAGTGCTGGTTCCGGTAGGGGGAGGCGGTCTGGTCGCAGGTGTGGCGTTCACTTTAAAACAGCTGAACCCCGCATGCAAGGTTTATGGCGTTCAGGCCGAAGGTGCTCCGGGAATGTTTAAGGCGTTTGCTGAAAAACATGAGGTGACGCTTGAAAAAGTCTCTACCTTTGCTGATGGCATTGCCGTAAAAACGCCCGGCGCGCTCACCAGGAAATTATGCTGCAGGTATGTTGACGGCATCGTCACCGTAAGCGATGATGAGATTGCCACCGCCATTTTGACATTGATGGAAAAACAGAAATTGGTTGCCGAAGGTGCGGGAGCGGCGGCTGTTGCCGCCGTATTGGCCGGTAAAATCGACTTGGCGAGAAAAAACGTTTGCGCCGTAATCTCTGGCGGAAACATAGATGTCAACATCCTCTCTCGGGTCATCAACCGGGGGCTGCTTTCAAGCGGCAGGGTCGCAGAGTTAAAAATCGCCATGCTGGACAAGCCCGGTCAACTCCGTGAGGTGTCGACCATAATCGCCGGCTGCGGCGCCAATGTCATTCAGGTTCGTCACGATCCGGGTGGCGAGCACGCCGATATAATCGGTTGCTTTCTCCATATCAAAATGGAAACGCGCAACTTTAACCAACTGAAACAGATTCGCCAAGCTCTGGTAACGGCAGGTTATCAGATATTGAATTGAAAGGAAAATATGAATACCATTGTTTCAACCGACAAAGCACCGGCAGCCGTCGGTCCATATTCGCAAGCGGTGAAAAGCGGCAATATGCTCTTCTGCTCCGGACAGATAGCCATCGATCCGGCAAGCGGCAATCTGTCAGGAGATGATATAAAAAGTCAGACAGAACAGGTAATGAAAAACATTTCCGCGCTGCTTGCCGCCTCCGGGGTGACTTTTGCCGATGTGGTAAAGACGACATGTTTTCTTGCAAATATCGATGACTTTGCGGAATTTAACACCATTTACGCCCGGCATTTCACCGCGAAACCCGCAAGGAGTTGTGTCGCGGTTGCGGCCTTGCCAAAAAAAGCTTTGGTCGAAGTTGAGGTAATTGCGGTTATCGGCGAATAAGTCTCTTTGTGTAAGTGCATAAAGATGATGAGGGCGGCCGACGCCGCCCTCATAAGCAATTAAGTGCCAGACTATTACACTTGACATAGCGGCGCAACCTCACTATACTAACGCAATAAATAGTCGGTATCACAAAATCTCTGCGTTAAAACTTTCACTTTTTAAGGGGACAGTCCTTTTCGTTTCCCCACGTATTATACTAATAACAAGCATTCTAACTTTTCAACACACACAAAATGAGATTACGGTGCGGAACAAATTTCACCAAAAATCTCCGCGCCTATGCGTCTTTGCGTTCTCTGCGGTAAAACTACCGCTCGCATTTTGTTCCGCACCGTAATCTTAATTTTGTACCGAATAAAAAGGGGACAGTCCTTTTCGTTTCACATCGCTACATAGAAAACCACCAAATCGCTTCGGTCAACCATATTTCGATTTCTAGATTGGTGTGCAGCTTTGGGATATATATTTTCATCAGGGTTGTACATATTGATTGCCATTATTTTGAGTAGAATTATAAGGGAATATACGTTGATGTGTTGAAAATTCCCTTAATTTATGATATTATTTAAGGGAATTATTTGGAGGTGGCACAATGAGAACCTTTAATTACTCTAAAATAAGCGAAAACAAATGGGATTCCGAGTTGCTCGGTTTGATTGCGGCTATTTACAAGGAAGCCGGGAAACAAGAGATGTATTTGAAGCAGCGTCCCGAGGAGCTTGAAAAGCTGGTGGAGATTGCAAAGGTACAAAGCACCGAGGCATCCAACGCCATTGAGGGCATCAAGACCACAAGCACCCGTATCCGTCAGTTGATGGGAGATAAGACCACCCCCAGAAACCGCGATGAGCAGGAAATTGCAGGTTACAGAGACGTGCTGAATATTATCCACAAGAGTTTTGATGCTATTCCTCTGACACCGAATTATATCCTTCAGCTTCATAAAATGCTTTATAGCCATATGAATAACCCGATGGCGGGTAAAACCAAAAGCGTTCAGAACTATATCAGCGCAACCTATCCCGACGGTCATACCGAAACGCTGTTTACGCCCCTTGCACCCTTTGAGACATCGGGGGCACTGGAGACAATATGCAATGAGTATAACCGTGTAATCGGCAATATGGAGCTTGAACCGCTGATTGCCATTCCCACCTTTATACACGATTTCCTTTGTATTCATCCATTCAATGACGGAAACGGCAGAATGAGCCGTCTGCTCACGACGCTCCTTTTATACCGCAACGGATTTTACGTTGGAAAGTATATCTCCCTTGAAGCAAAGATTGCGAAGAACAAGGATCTGTATTATGAGGTTCTGCATCAATCCCAGCAGGGTTGGCACGAGGGTGAAGCGGATGCTGTTTCGTTTATCAAATATATTCTCGGCACTATTCTTGCAGCATACAGAGATTTTGAAGACCGCTTTGCATTGGTAGAAACAAAACTCTCATCTCTTGAAATGGTAAGACGTGCGACGCAGAATAAGATCGGCCGCTTCAAAAAGCAGGATATTATGGAGCTTTGCCCGTCACTCAGTATTAGCTCGGTAGAAGGCGCACTCCGCAAACTCGTCGCTGAAGGTGAACTAAAGCGTGAAGGAAACGGTAAAAATACCACTTATTATAGGCTGAAGTGATACCTAAAATTGCAACGCTCGGTGCTGTAGCGTTGCATTGTATCAAAATACCACTTGATTTTCAACGGGCAGTGGCCGCAGTTTGTCAAATAGAAAGTACACCGAAGAGAGATACTACCTATCCCCGTTTCTCATTTGCTTGTACACCCAGAGCAATATTGGGTGGAAAAAGCGATAATTATATGATACAATCAGTTCAATACCCAAATAATAAATTCGAGAGGAAAGGTTGATTTATGGATTATCTGCAAAAATTGTGTTATCACTATAAACCGAAAAAGGGATGGGTCAATGACCCGAACGGTTTGGTCTACTTTAAAGGTTATTATCATATTTTTTATCAGCATGCGCCTGATTTTGAAATCCCATGGAAACAACCTATGCATTGGGGACATGCTAGAACAAAGAACTTTGTTGATTGGGAAGAATTGCCTGTTGCACTGTTTCCGGACAGAGACTATGACAACAATGGTTGCTGGTCAGGTACGGCAATGGTGAAAGATGATACGCTCTATCTTTTCTATGCTTCGCTCAAAGGGGAAGAAAAAGTTCAAACCGTCAGTGTGGCATATTCGACAGACGGGATTCATTTTGAAAAGTATTCTAAAAATCCTGTTATTGCGCATTATCCTGCCGACGGCGGTCCTGATTTTCGTGATCCGGCTATTTGCTGTATTGATGGGCAATATTACTGCGTTATGGCAAGCGGTAATCCCGAAAGTAAAACAGGACGACTTCTGCTGTATAAAAGTGAGAATCTGTTCAATTGGGAATATAAAGGAGTTATGTGTGAGTGGGAAGGCTGTAAATATGCAGAATGCCCGTCGTTTATGTCGGCGGAAAACGACTTATATCTGCTAACTGCCTCGGTTTGCCCGTTTGATAAAAAGCACTACTTTTCGGTAATGTACGGCGAATTTTCAGACGGTCAGTTTACAATCAAACACATTGCCGAGGTGGATAAAGGACCTGACCAATACGCTGGGCAGGTATTCCGCGACCATTTAGGTAGAAATATTCTAATGAGTTGGATTCCCGGATGGAGTTATGTCGGTTTTGCCGAAAAAGATGTTGGTTGTATGTCTGTTCCAAGAGAGTTAAAGTTGAAAGACGGAAAAATAACTGCCTTCCCTATAAAAGAATTACAACACTTGCTAAAAGATGAAGATGAGTGTTTAGAACGGACAGAAAACGGCTTCATTGTTAAAAGAAACGGTCGTGAGCCAATTACATATGTAGGAGATATTAAGGATATTAAAATTCTTCGTGATGCTTACATCGTTGAAATTTTTGTAAACGGCGGAGAGGAAATTTATTCTGCGTTGTTATAAACTTTTTAGGGGATTATTGCGCCCCCAAAGTCGCCTATTGTGATTTGGCGACATTGGGGATTAGCAATATTATTAACTACTTTACATTGGGAAGGGGCAAGGACAAATCAAAGCTGTCGGTGCCACGCCTTACATACCAAAAGCCTGTGCCGGCAGGTATTTTATCATCGGCCTTCCAAACACCATCAAGATTACGACCCCAGGATTCGCCATTCCAAGTGAGGACCACATCTTCGGAGATTTGAATTTCATCGCCTGAAATGGGGTTGGAATTCCAATTGTAATCGTTGGCGCTGATAGCTACGACACTAGGATTGGGGACGAGAGTATATGCAGGTCTTTCTCCTGTTGAGCCGTTGATTTCAAGCGCAATCGGAGCGCTGGAATATTGTCCTATAAGGAATAACGGCCTCGTGGCTGTTTCGCCCCGCTTAACCCATGTCGCACCGCTGCGTGCAAGAGGATATTTATCAGCGTCGACTCCAGGGTAAATCGCATTCTTCGTGACTGTAATCGCCCCGACCCATTTCTCGCTTTCTCCGTTCCAGTCCCACTTGCGGAAGATGAAGTCCTTATCGGCCATTTGGATAGAATCTCCATTCTCAAGAAGTGAGGTATAAATATAATTGGAAACGCTGAGCGGATACTGATCGGCTATGGCCGGATCGTTTGGAAGCGAAACCCATGGCACGGCCGTTATGGAGTTGGTAAGTTTGATTGCCATCTCCAAAACACCGACAATATTGGTCGAGGGGATTTCGTTTGTAATTGAAGAATCGCTTGATACGAGGAGCGTAGCAACACGGTAGAAGCCACTTGCTTCGGTCGACTTATCGCCATCCAGCAACGGGACTGTGAAGTGTGGAGCGGTAGATGTCTCTCCAATCTGCTTCCACGCGCCGCCTGTAGACTTGCGTAACGCATAGTAGACATCAAAGCCAAAGTCTTTGCAGACATTCTTCTCGGAATTGCACAACTTGATATCAAGTAAGCATTTGTCGTCATTCTCAATTGCGGTGCACAAGAGCAATTCATTGGTTGCTGTTCCCGTGACGATGTTTTCCCACTGCATCAAACCATTTGCCTCTTGGGTGCTGAGATTCTTTTCTACCTGATCAACACTGAAGCCATCTGCGCGATTGTAGCCCAAAGAGGTTATAACCTGCTCAACAAGCGTTATCGGAATCTTGCTTTCAGATTCACGCTGAGTAATGTGGAAAACCGACTCCGGGAAGCGGAAATATGCCTGCTCGACAGCATTCGTGACTTCATGCGCGCCAACCTTCTCATAAGTCACATGCATAAGCTTGACTAATCCGTAGGCGTTGGCCTTCCAGGTAAATGTGTCTTCGCGACCATAGAATAACGAGTTGCTGTCGGCAGCTTTGCTTTCACCGGCGGCAAAGGAGATATTGTCGTTATTTATGTAACCGCTATTGCCGACCCCGGAATCGAAGAAGACAACTCTTGGGCCGACCTCTTCTATAACGCCAGAGACTGAATTTGAGGCTACAGGAGCCGCGAGGATGCGAACATGGCTGCTGGCGTTTGTGTGGGCATTAAATGTCCAGTCGCCTGTTGAGAAGGTTATCTCATCAATGTCAAATTTGCCTGTTTCTGAATTATAACCTACTTCGCGAATCTCATTATCGACAGTTTCCAGCGAAACTGATGTGGCATCGGCGATACGAGACACAAAATTTGTTTCCCATGCGACTTGTGCCACCATCCATGGATGAATTTCACAATAATTTTCAATCACAATGCTATCAGGTGAAACCCATGCCGGATCCGGCTTTGTATGATATGAACCACCTTCAATGAGATAAGCATTCGTATATGCGGGAGTATCTTTATCGATTCCAATGACATCACGATAGCCCGAGACCTTTCCGGAACGGGCGATTGAACTATCACGGAATGTAACATGACCACCGTTTGCAACCTCAAGATTACAGGTTATTGAATGACCCTGAAGGTCAAATATCACATTAAAGCCATCGGGAACGCGAATATGGCTATCACCATATGCGTCCTGATTCATAATAAAGCCGTCATTGAATTCTATGTATATCGGGTATGTAGAATCAGCCTTTTTAAGAATCTCCTTAACTGTTGTACGATCCTTCGGGAGCTGATAAATCTTATATCGGGTCCAAACAAGCGCATTACCGTTAATCCAGCCGCGATAACGATTATCGCCATTCCAAAAGAACTGGCGAGATTCTTCATGCGAGGTCGTGACATATTCCCAGATTCCGCCGAAGCGCTTTTTCTGAATCTCCTTGTCAATGTCAACGCCTTGAGCCTGAAGTTTACGCGCATCCGGGTAACGGACGCCGATCCATCCTTCGGTAAATACCAATCCGGTAGTGTCGCCGGAGAGCTTCAAGCGGTTGGCGTAATCATCCTCGAGCAAATATGTAGAGACATCGTCCGGAACAAGCTCTTCGCTGTTTTTTCCATCTCTGTATCTGCAGACATTATTTGACACGATAACTGAGCCGATAACATGGAGCATTGGGCCTGTATCACCCAGATAGATACCGCCGCCATAGCAGTTGGTGCTTACTCCGGAGCCAACACCGCAAGTATTGTTGATAATATTGCCGCCATAGAGGAAGATATCTCCACGCATCGCAACGCCTAAGTGGTCTTCTGCGGCATTACGCGCGCCCGTGACTCTGATTGCGCCTCCCGAGCCCTTTGCCTTACAGCCAGAAATCGTACCGCCATTGATAATGACATTGCCGTAATCACAGCAAATCGCGCCGCCGTTTCCATGATACGAATCGTTATAGCAATCAAGAATCTCGGCGCCGTCGTTCATAATAAAACGACCGCCCTTCTGAATATGAATTGGGGCATGGTCGGCACTGGCATCGGTCATGACATAAATATTCTTAATAACCGCCCCACTCAGCATTTCCAATCTGGCAATCTTATTTGTATCAGTGCAGGGGTTAAGATAGAAAAGACCCTCATTGCGGCGACTGTAGTTCTGACCGTCAAATACGACATTTTCAAGCGTCAGCTTATAACCGGGCTCGATTGTAATCTGACGAGCATTGGCTACATTGATAGTATAGAGCTTGCCGGCCTTACTCGAAATCTTAAGATTCTTCTTTAGGGTAATATCAGAGGTAAGGGTGACATTGGCTGTTAAAATAATCTCGTCATAAGAACCGTACGAGCCACCCTGTCCGCAATATCTGACGAAATCTCTGTCCTTGGAAACTTCCTTGCTCAAGCCCCAGGCCTGCGTAGAGAAAACCGCAAATATAATAGCTACTTTAAGAATAAAATTTTTCATCGTTCATCTCCCTGGCAGGCTATAAGTCGCAAAGATATCGACCCGTTTTTCAGTCGTACGCCATCCTTTGCGCTATCCCATGTAACACGGTGTTCACCCGCTTTTCGTAAATTCGGCTTCAAACCAAGCCGCTGTTCCTCATACCGGCCCTCATCATCCTTGCCGGAGTTATTCACAAAGCTCTTAAGCTGCAGATTTCGCTCAACACCATTTTCATCGATGTATGTTGCAATAAAGACCAAACGATAGTCAACGGCATCCTTTTCAGAGACAGAATAGTCAATGTCGACAAGGTTGTTCCACGGATAACGCTGCTGGACTTTGATGATCTTCGTCTGAACAGGAATGAAAATGGGCGAGATTAAGATATTTGTGGTAACGGTAAATGAGAAAATATAGAGTCGCTCGGTATTTGGTATTACCTCTCCATTGATCTTCCAACCATCAAGATAGTAGGCACTGTCAGGTATACCGTGAACTGTGACAATTGAATTCGAGCGATAGCTGTCTTTATAGATGGTCACACCTGAAACGCGGCCACCGGTGAATTGCCCCAACTGCACATAAAACAACGCGATTTCCTCGTCTTCACCCTGTTCCTCTGAAGAAAGCTTTACAAAACCCGCACCGATGAAGTTTACAGGGTCTCTCGAGGAGCCGTCAAACGACTCTGTAACTCTTGATTCTTCAAGATTCTCCGGAATTCCGATCGCCTCGCCAAGCGGCTTGACCTCATCGCCCTCTTTATAGGCCATGGCGATTGTCATAGTATCGTTGAAAAATCCCGAATAATCGAAGTATGTCGTAACCGCCAACTGGTAGACATAATGATCCTCCTTTTGCGGAAGCATAACAGGGGCAAGCGACCACGAATCAGAATCCGTTTCAGAGCGAGACACCAGAGGATGGTCAAATGGTGAGGTCTCGCCATCGGTGCCTGTTGAACCTGCAGCGACAATGCCGGTGTTGTGAACACCTGCAAAAATATCGGAATACTCTTTGGTGGTTCCGGTTGTATCAATTGCCGGCAAACCCGATATGGCATCATAAATGGAGTGCAGCATCGTACAATGGACCTCTTCAGCCTCGCTATAACGAGCAAGACTTGATGCGGAGACACTCTCGCCGTCATCATAACCATTATAAGCCAATATCGAGTTTACGATATGCACATGGCTTGCCCCGCCTGCATTGCCGATGGCACCACCGGCCAGCGTGCCATAGGCTGCAGAGGTCGTAATATTACCCGTAAAAACCGAGTTCATGACAAAAAGCCTGCCACCCTTGCAGTTGTTGATGCCCCCGCCGATTTCTGTTGAAGCGTTATTTGCAACGACACAGTTGTTAAGACACATAAGCCCTTGATTTTCAGCTGCACCGCCGCCATGCTCCGGGCCTAAAGATTCATTCTCAGTCAGTGAGCAGCGGTCCATAATAAGCACGCCGCCATTGATATAGGAGTCACTCGCAGAATCCGCCTGGCTGAAATTCAGAATACCGCCACCATACCAGTTGGCATTGCGGACGATATTACAACTCACTAAAAGGGCGCGCGAGCCAGGGCGATTCAATAGCGCCGTTCCTGTGCGAAGCATATCAACGCCATTCATTTCAAGGAAGCCGTAATTATCAATACCGCCAACTGATGGATTATTTGCAACTGTTCGGGTACCTGTAAAGCCGCCCATCAGCGTGACATTATGAATTTGAACCTTTGATCCCTGTGGGACAAGAAACAGGTTGTATTCGCTATAATCGCCGTCCGCAGGAGAGACCATCTGGACAGTGCTGCCGACTGTGCTGATACGAACCTTGCCATCTTCAGGCAAAAAAGGCTTTTCAACCTGAATAGTCTTCTTCTCACCCGTTGACAAAAGGCCATCAAGCACGGTACCGTTTGACAATGTAATGCACCGCGTGACGATAATGGTCGATATCTCATCACTGGACAAAGCAGTATCAAGATCAGCCAATGTTGAAACCTTGACGGTAGTAGCGTTTACAACCTCGACAGCCGCCGAAGCGGCAAGGCCTGTGAATACGCACAAAACGACCGATAAAATTCTCTTGTAATTTATCATGACAACGCCCTATTTTTCTCTATGCATTACCTTGAAAAATCTTGTTGGACCGAATTTAACATCCTCGAGGATAACATCGCCATCCTCTCCGGAGGTTTCAACGGCAATCGTAGTAGCATCTGAAGCAGATACATCCTTGCCGGAACTTACGCGCATAAAGCCCTTGATGTTATCAACCGTAAGGAATACCTTCTCGCCGTCAATACGCATCGCCTTGATACGCAACTGCTTATAATCAGCCAGAGATGTCACAGGAGTACCAGCAACCTGCCCCTTAGTGCCGTCGTCAAGCTCCTTCACATCCTCGTTAGATGTAGGTTGCTCTATGACAATATCAGGAGTAGTTGCACCATAAGCGTTCACATTATCGATCTTGCCGTCTTCAGAGCCTGAAAGCTGACTGTTATTGCCGGAAAGTACGCGGGTGTCCAAAAGATAAACGGCATAGACACCACCGGCAAGTTCATAGGCTACCGCCGCCGGTACCTGGAATAAGACAGGCGGGCAACGACCATCTTTTGCCACAGGTGCAAAAAGAATTATCTTATCCTCTGGATCGACACACTCGCTATTGGAGGCAAAACCATCAAAATTGCCGTCTTTTGACCACACAAGGACATAACATTCCCCGTCCAAAACGATAGACCCGTCAGAATATCTATCCGGACCTTCAGTAGAAAAAGCTATTCGCGCATCCTCAATACTGTTTGCATGCGAAAATACCGCAATACTCGAGAAGAGTAAAAATGATAAAAATGCATTTTTCATAAAAAAAAAATCTTGAAAAAAATTAGGCGAAAAGTATATCAAAAATACATATATGTGTCAATTTTACGAGACTGCAAAAATGCTCCAATTTTAACTCAAAACGCGACACTAAAAATGTTTCATAAGCTAATCAAAAATTATTGACTTACTCGCAAACGCTTTCAACTTGAGGTTAGCAGACCTTTTTGACGCACAACCCCTTCAGATTTACAATTTTCAAACTGTAAAACTCGCAAACTTTAGCCACAAAATACACCGAGTAATCTTTAGGCTCAAAGCTACTGCAAATTCTCTTCTCTCTCTGCGGTAAAACTTTTCAGAACCTCTAAGTGTCAGACTCTTACACTTGACATAGCGGCGCAACCTCACTATACTAACGCAATAAATAGTGGGCATCACTAACTCTCTGCGTCTATGTGCCTCTATGTTAAAACCAAAACTGCCGCTCAAATTTTGTTCCGCACCGTAATCTCATTTTCAAAATTGCACTTCACTACATTGCTAAAATCAAACATTATAACCAAAAATGAGATTATTATGCGGAACAAATTTTCTACAAAATCTCTGCGGTCTCGCGGGAGAAATTTTAACTACGACTTTTACAAAATCTCTGCGCCTCTGCGGCTCTGCATTCTCTGCGTTAAAACTTTCATTTTTTAGGGACAGTCCTTTCCATTTCTCTTCGCAATATACTAATAATAAACATTCTAAATTTTTGATACACCAAAAATGAGATTATTGTGCGGAACAAAATCTCAAAAACTCTGCGTTCTATGCGTTCTTTTGTGGTAAAACTTTCTAAGGGGACAGTCCTTTTCGATTCACATTCGCATTATCCTAATAACAAACATTCTATATTTTTAGCACACCCAAAATGAGATTACGGTGCGGAACAAAATCTCTAAAAAATCTCTGCGTCTCTGAGCCTCTGCATTCTCTGCGATAAAACTTTTTTGCTGCTACAAAGCAATTAAGAGCCAGACTGTTACACTTGACACAATAATAAAACCTCACTATACTAATACAATAAATAGTCAGTATCACAAAGTCTCTGCTTTCTTTGCGCCTCTGTGCCTCTGTGTTAAAACTAAAACTGCCGCTCAAATTTTGTTCCGCACCGTAATCTCATTTTCAAAATTGCACTTCACTACATTGCTAAAATCAAACATTATAACCAAAAATGAGATTACTGTGCGGAACAGCTTTAGATGTTTATCCTAGTTGCAGATTGTCATCGATTTTGACAGTTGAGCCTTCAGGATATTTGCCTGCGATTATTGCTCTTGCAAGCGGAGTCTCAATTTCGCGCTGGATTGTCCGTCGAATCGGTCTTGCGCCATAGACGGGATCAAAGCCGATTTCCGCAATCTTCGCGATGGCACCCTCCGAGAGTTCAAGCTTTAGATTTTCGCCTTCAAGACGGCGGCGTAAATCTTCAAGCTGCAGGGCGACTATCTTTGAAACTTCAGCTTTACCGAGTGAATGGAAGATGAGCGTCTCATCAAGTCGATTCAAGAACTCAGGCCTGAATGAGCGTTTCAAGAGTTCCATGACTTTTTCTCGAACGCTGTCGCTGACATCTCCGCCACCTTCGGCTATATACTCTGAGCCTAGGTTGCTCGTTAATATCAGAATGGTGTTCTTAAAGTCTACCGTGCGGCCATGACCGTCGGTCAACCGTCCATCGTCAAGGACTTGCAGGAGGACATTAAAGACATCGGGATGCGCCTTTTCAATCTCATCAAGCAGAATTACACTATACGGCTTGCGACGAACGGCTTCGGTCAATTGACCGCCTTCTTCGTAACCGACATATCCCGGAGGCGCGCCGACGAGTCGAGACACGGCATACTTTTCCATATACTCCGACATGTCGATACGAACCATCGCATCCTCGGAGTCAAAGAGTTCCGCCGCCAGAGTTTTTGCAAGTTCGGTCTTGCCAACGCCTGTCGGTCCCAAGAATAGGAAGGCTCCGATTGGACGGCGCGCGTTGCGGATTCCTGCGCGAGAACGCAACACGGCATCGGCAATCGCTTCCACCGCTTCATCCTGCCCGATAACTCGGTTCTTGATCGACTTGTCAAGGTCAAGGAGCTTCTCTCTTTCTCCTGCCATGAGGCGTTGCACGGGAACGCCAACCCAGCGGGAGACGACCTCGGCGATTTCAGCTTCGGTCACTGCCTCACTTAAGAGCGAGCCGTTGCCCGACGCGTCCTTTAACCTGTCTTGCGCCTCTTTCAGTTTTTTCTCGAGTTCGGGAATCGTGCCATAGCGAAGCTTTGCCGCCTGCTCATGATTATATTCGCGCTCTGCGGTATCATAATCGTGCTTTGCCTTGTCGAGGTCTTCTCGAATCTGTTTTGTTATGTCGCGGACATTCTTTTCATTTTGCCATTGTGCCTTCATTGCATCGGCTGACGACTTGAGGTTGGCGAGCTCCTTGCGAAGCTCCTCAAGACGGGCTGCCGAAGCCTTATCCTTCTCCTTTTTAAGGGCGGTCTCTTCAATCTCGAGGCGTGTGACCTTACGGGTAAGCTCGTCAAGCTCGGAGGGCATTGAGTCCATTGCCGTACGAATTGACGCGCATGCCTCATCCAGTAGGTCAATTGCCTTATCGGGGAGGAAGCGATCCTGAACATAACGATCTGACATTGTTGCCGCCGATACGAGCGCACCGTCGGTAATTTGAACATTGTGATGCTTTTCAAAGGCCTCTTTGATGCCGCGCAAAATTGAAATGGTATCCTCGACACTCGGGGGGTCTACCATTACGGGCTGGAAGCGGCGCTCTAAAGCGGCGTCCTTCTCCATATATTTGCGATATTCATCGAGGGTTGTTGCGCCGATGCAATGCAGCTCTCCCCTTGCGAGCATGGGCTTGAGCATATTTCCCGCATCGGTCGAGCCTTCGGTCTTGCCTGCACCGACAATTGTATGAATCTCGTCTATAAAGAGCAAGATGCGGCCGTCCGAGGCTTTAATTTCGGTCAAAACCGCTTTAAGGCGCTCTTCAAACTCTCCACGATATTTTGCGCCAGCCATCAGCGCAGTCATGTCGAGCGAGAAGATTGTGCGGTTTTTCAACCCTTCAGGAACATCTCCGCGCAAAATGCGTTGCGCAAGGCCTTCTACAATGGCGGTTTTACCGACACCAGGCTCACCGATAAGAACAGGGTTGTTTTTGGTCTTGCGGGACAAAATTCTTATAACATGGCGGATTTCACCGTCACGCCCGATAACGGGATCCAATTTCCCTAAACGGGCGAGTTCTACGAGATCGCTGCCGTATTTTTTAAGAGCGTTATATTGACCTTCGGGGTTGTCGGAGGTAATGCGTTGATTTCCGCGCACCTCTTTCAGCGCCTTAAGAAGGCCTGACTGCGTAATACCTCCGTCTGAAAGAATCTTTGCGGCCTTTGTCTTCGATGCGGCGCCGTCCGTCATCGCCAGCAAAAGGTGTTCAACAGAAATGTACTCGTCTTGGAGTCGCGAAGCGTGATCCTGCGCGCGGACAAGGAGCTCGTTAAACGCCTGAGTCACATATATTTTACCCATTTCGGTATCACCTGATACATGAGGGCGGGATGCCAACTCTTGCTCGGTGCGGGCTTTGATATCGGCAAAGGACGCGCCGCATTTGGGCAGCACTTGAGGAACCAGCCCGTCCTCTTGAATCAAGAGTGCAAGCAGAAGATGCTCGACATCGACCTCCTGATGGCCAAAGCGAATAGAGACCTCGCGAGCTGCTTGAATCGCAGACTGCGCCTTTTGTGTTAATTTTTCAATATTCATATTGTTTTCTCCTTATGCCAAAATAAAAGCATAAAGAATGCCAAAATTTTTGTTCTAATTTTAGAATATTAAAAACAAGCAATCTAAAAGCAATTCAAATTATCTTCCAATATGTGACACAATGTCACATTTGAGACATAGTGACACAAAAATACCGCTAGGACAAAATATTTTTATATCTATTTAATTAAAAATATGGTATAATGTTAATATAAGTGTGAGATAAGAATTATGATGACTACCCCAATCTATGACATCGCCATAATCGGTTCAGGCGTTATCGGTTCATCTGCAGCCCGTCTATTGACCCTTAAAGGATATCGGGTTGCTGTTTTGGAAGCAGGCTCAGATATTGTAATGGGCACATCAAAGGCCAATTCTGCAATTGTCCATGCAGGCTTTGACTGCAAGCCTGGCTCTCTGATGGCTAAATTGAATGTGCGAGGCAATGAAATCTTTGAGGATTGGTGCAAAAAACTTGATGTCCCGTTCCAGCGCGTCGGAGCACTTGTTGCGGCCTTTGCCGAGGATGAGGAGCCTGTACTTGACCGCCTTCTTGAAAATGCCAAAGCAAACAAAGTTCCAGGCGCAGAGATAATCTCAGGCGATAAGGCGCGTGAAATCGAGCCACTTCTTTCCGATAAAGCGACCAAGGCTTTGTGGGCTCCAAGCAGTGCAATCACCTGTCCATACGAATTTACAATCGCCTGCGCCGAGAACGCAAGGAAAAACGGCGCCGAGTTTATCTTCAATTCAAAAATCGCCTCTGTTGACGCCGATGGCAGCTGCTTTATCCTGACAACTGCCGATAAGCGCATATTCAAGGCAAAGAATGTAATCAATGCCGCAGGAATCTATTCAGACGATGTCTCGGCAATGGTCGGCGATATCGATTTCAAGATTGTTCCGCGTAAGGGTGAATACCTTCTTCTCGACCGTTCGGCAGCCCACTTCTCCACGGTAGTCTTCCAAACTCCGTCAAAGATGGGTAAGGGCGTTTTGGTTGCTCCGACTGTCGACGGCAACTCGTTTGCAGGCCCTACCGCCGTTGATCAGGAGGATAAAACAGACACCTCCGTCACTCCCGAAGGAATCGCATCGTTGAAGCTTCTTGCCGCAAAGAGCGCACCTTCAATGGACTTCCGCAAGACCATTACGCTCTTTGCAGGCTTGCGCGCTCAGGCCGTACCGCTCGCTCCGACGGCACCTGAACACGACTTCATTATTCGCGCCCACCGTAAAAATGCGGGTGTCTTTACCGAGGCTGCGGGAATTTGCTCGCCGGGTCTATCCTCGGCTCCTGCAATTGCCGAGTACATCACCGCCCTTCTTGAGGAAAACGGTGCCGCTCCGTCAGGGGAGGCCGGCGGCGATCCGACGCGCCAGGCAATTCCGGCGTTCCGTCACATGACTGACGAGGAACGCAAGGCCGCAATTGAAAAGAATCCTCTTTACG
The DNA here is from genome assembly GCA_045603485.1 of Kiritimatiellia bacterium. GTDB lineage: Bacteria > Verrucomicrobiota > Kiritimatiellia > RFP12 > JAAYLN01 > RGIG5952. Next base: position 35,895 of record JAZUMF010000095.1, read on the forward strand.
GACGCATCGTCTGCCGTTGCGAGACAATCACCGAGGCTGAGATTGTCGAGGCAATCCATCGCGGAGCCACGACCGTCGACGGCGTCAAGCGTCGCACACGCGCAGGCATGGGGCGCTGCCAGGGCGGCTTCTGCTCTCCAAAGGTAATGGAGATTATAGCTCGCGAGCGCGGCGTACCGATCACCTCCATCACTAAATTCGGAACAGGCTCGGAAATTTCACCTTGGAGAACCCGAGAGGGAATGGAAAACCAATAACACCCTATCGGAGATTAAGATATGGACTTTCAATTTGATATAGCAGTTATCGGCGGCGGCCCCGCAGGATTGGCGGCGGCTCTCGCAGCAAAGAAGGCATCGCCAGAGGCATCGGTCATCATTCTTGAGCGCGACCGCAAAACCGGCGGTATCCTGCAGCAGTGCATCCACAACGGCTTCGGTCTCCACTTCTTCGGTGAAGAGCTGACAGGCCCTGAATATGCCGCCCGCTTTATTGACGAGGTTGAAAAGACCGACATTAAAGTTTGGACGGGAACGATGGTTCTCTCGGTCAGCAAGGACCGCAAAATCACCTGCGTCAGCCCAGCGCACGGTCTCCGCATAATCGAGGCCAAGGCGATTGTCCTTGCAATGGGTTGCCGCGAACGCACCCGCGGTGCTCTCTCAATCCCAGGCTCTCGCCCCGCCGGCATCTTTACAGCAGGTACCGCCCAGCGTCTTGCCAATATCGAGGGCTGTCTTCCAGGCAAAGAGGTCGTCATTCTCGGCTCTGGCGATATTGGCCTTATCATGGCGCGCCGCATGACCTGGGAGGGCGCGACCGTCAAGCTTGTCGCAGAGCTTATGCCATTTTCAAGCGGTCTCAACCGTAATATCGTGCAGTGTCTCCACGACAACAACATTCCTCTTAAGTTCAACCACACCATAACAAGCATCCACGGCGAAAATCGCGTGACTGGTGTCACGGTCTCGGAGGTTGACCCTAAGACAAGGCAGCCGATACCTGGAACATCCTTTGACATTGCTTGCGATACACTTCTTCTTTCAGTCGGCCTTATCCCTGAAAACGAGCTCACGACCGCTTGCGGTATCGACATCGACCCGATCACATCGGGTGCAGTCGTTGACGAAAGACGCCAAACTTCAGTTCCTGGCATCTTTGCCTGCGGAAATGTACTCCATGTCCACGACCTTGTCGACAATGTATCAGCCGAAGCGACCTTGGCCGGCGAAGCTGCCGCCAAGTTCGCCGCATCAGAGGCTCAAGCATCAGGCGAAGCGATAAAGGTCAAGACGCAAGGCGCCGTCCGTTATACCGTTCCCCAGCGCATCAGCAAAGATGCCACGGGCAAACTTGACATCTACTACCGCGTGGGCAATGTTCTCAAACCCGCAACCGCAACCATCACCTCAAACGGCAAAGTTATCGCGACACGCAAAAAGCCTGTCATGACACCGGGCGAGATGGAAAAGATTACGATAGACTGTGATGCCCTCGAAGGCGAAATTACCATTGAGGCCAAGTAAAGGTGAAACCATGAGCAATAACACAGCAATAAAGCTTCCGACAACTCTCACCTGTATCGTATGCCCCATCGGCTGCACACTCCAGGTTTCAGGCGAGGCCGGCAATCTCACAGTCACAGGCAACACCTGCCCCCGCGGCAAAAAATATGCCGAGCAGGAAGTGACTTGCCCTATGCGTACGGTCACATCGACCGTCAGGCTTCAAGGCTCTGAAGAGGGCTGCCTAATTCCCGTCAAAACCGCAGCTCCTATTCCTAAAGACAGGATTCCCGAATGTCTAACGGCGATTCGCAAGGCCGTAGCCAAGGTACCAGTATCTATCGGCGACACAATCGTTGAGGACATCGCAAATACGGGAGTTGCTCTTATTGCGACAGGAAACGCCCCAGCTCCCCGCAAGGGAGAGCGCTTCCGCTCGCATGTTCTTTTAGGTCAAGGCGAATTCCTAGTCACATCCCAATACGGCGAAAGAATTCACCCGATTACGGGCGAAAAGTCATTCCACAACGGCGTTGACGGAGCTCTTTGGGCAGACGGCAGTCTCGTAGAGACTGGCATTTGCGCCTCCGACGACGGTGTTGTCATCGAAGCTCACGAGCTTGACGACAATCCCGCAGGAGTATATGTCGCAATTGACCACGGAAAGGGTCTGGTGACCAAATACTTCCATCTCGAGCCCGAAACACTTCGCGTCAAAAAGGGCGACAAAGTATCTCGCGCGCAGCTTATCGGCTGGATGGGGACAACGGGAATGTCAACAGGCGAGCACCTTCATTTCCAGGCGGAAATAGACGGCAAACCAGTAGACCCGATTCCCTATCTTCGCGAAAACCGCTAAGCGCGGTATTTGCATAAAAAGGACAAAGCCATGCTTCATATAGTTGCCACCCCAATAGGAAATTTGGGCGACATGACGCCGAGGGCAAGAGATATTCTTACCTCGGCAGATATAATCGCGTGTGAGGATACGCGCCGCACATGGGCACTTTTGAGCGCCTATCATATAGCGCGTCCGCAAATGATTTCCTACCGTGAGGGTAAGGAGGACGCCGCAGGTCATCAGATACTGAAGGCTCTCCAATCGGGCAAGCAAGTCGCGCTTTGTTCTGACGGTGGCTATCCCGCCATAAGCGACCCAGGCTATCGCCTGATACAACTCGCTTTGGACGCAGGGATTGAATATGATGTGATTCCAGGCGCAAGTGCGGTAAATCTTGCGCTTATCTATTCGGGACTCCCCACCTCAAGCTTCACCTTCAAAGGCTTTCCCCCGAGAAAAGACGGAGCACTCCGCCGCTTCTTTGAGGAAGAAAAGGATATGCCGCATACGCTAATTATCTACGAATCACCATTCCGCGTCTGGCATACGCTTAAAGCGGCATACAAAGTCTTCGGCGACCGCAAGGCTGCGGTTTGCATCGAAATGACAAAACAGTTTGAGCGAATTACACGAGACTACCTTTCAAATCTTACCACCGAGTTTTGCGCCAAAAAGATTAAAGGCGAAGTCGCAATTGTAATTGCCGGCAACAATCCTAAGTTTCTTAACCCCGACGCTCCTCCACCTGAGGCTCAAGCGGAAGCCGATACCGACGAAGAAGAATAAATATGGCATAACCTCTCTGACATATAGCTTCTCCGGCGGCAAAAGCAATCTCAAAATACTGGAACACACTATGAAAAAATTCTCTTTACTGTTGCTCTTGGCCGCCTCGTTTTCAATGGCGTCAGAGCCTTTTGTAATTGCCCGCGCAGGGAAAGCGGAGACTGTGATTTCAGTTCCTGAAAATCCTGCACCATCGACACTCTACGCGGCGAAAGAGCTGTCAATATACTTTTCCAAGATTTGCGGCGGCACCTTTGAGATAGTAACTAATGCACCGGCAAGCACAAAGGCTATCCGCCTGGGAGGAGCGTACTCGGCCTCCAAGCCTGAAGAAATCTTTATCCATGCCGAAACGCCAAAGAGCCTTATCGTCACAGGCGAAGGCAAGAGAGGCACTATCTATGCGGCATACCGACTTCTTGAAAAACTCGGCTGCGGCTTTTGGGCTCCCGACAACGAATCCGTCCCCTCATCGCCCGATATCACTGTAGAGGGCGGCTTCAAGCGTATCGACGCTCCAGCATTTCTTGTAAGACAGCCGCATGGTGAAAGCACCTTTTTTAAGGTTCACTGGAAAGCCAAAATGGCGATAAACGGAGATATGTTCGTCAAGCGCATCCCTGAAGAATTAGGCGGCCATCAGTTCTACGACATCTCGCAATCGATGGCCGGCTTCTCCGGCGAGGGACACAATGTGACAAATCTTGTCTGGCATCCCGAATGGTTCGCCTGGAACAATGCCCAGAAAAAGCGCGTCGAAGACCAATTCTGCACAACAGACCAGGGCCTCAGAGATGAAATCCTCCGCCGCGTCCGCAACATTATGGCGCGCGACCCTAACCGTAAGCAAATATCACTTTCATTCAATGACGGATACAACTTTTGCGAATGCAAGAACTGTTCAAAAATCCGCAAAGAAGAGGGTATATGCGCCTTGCAGGTCGATTTGGCAAACTACATAGGCAAAGAGGTTGCGGATGAGTTTCCCGAGCTTCGTCTCATAACCTTTGCTTATGACATCTACCTCAAGCCGCCGACGACGATGAAGCTTGAGCCAAATGTCGACATCTGCTTTGCCAACATTCAGCGCAACTATGCAATTCCTCCCTGCGAATCGCCGAAAAACAACGAATATCTGACAAAGTGGACAGAGCTTACTGGCACAAATATCTACATTTGGGGCTACAATGCCCAATTTAAGTCATTCCTCACCCCCTACCCAATCATCGACACATTGGGTCCTGAAATCCGCAGCTATCGCGACTTTGGCGTCAAAGGCGTCTATATACAGATGGCGGAGGGAAATATTTCAGACTTCATCGATTTGCGCTGCTGGCTCGCTGCTAAGCTTCTCTGGAATCCGGATCAGGATGAGATGGCACTTATGAAGCAGTGGTGCGAGGGCGCATGCGGTGCAGGCGCGCCATATGTCTACCAATGGCTTGAGGAATGCAAAAAAATCCGCCAACGCTGCAAGTACATCGGACTTTACGCTGGAGATACGCGCGACTATTTCACAGCTGAAGATTTACTCCTCGGCAATGAGCTTCTCGGAAAGGCGGTCGAAGCCGTCCGCGACGACCCAAGAGCCTTTAAGCAAGTGACCGAAATCAACTTCTCGGTCCGCTTTGCGTTGCTTGTGCGCTACAATCACGATATCATGCAGACGGCAAAAGAGAAGGGAATTACCCTCCCCTCGCGAAAAGAGCTTGTCAATGAGGTAATCGATTTCTCAAGGGAACGCCGCAACGGCTGCTATGCCGAGGGCTACGGATGGTCGGCAATTGTACCGCGATTCCGCCACGGCGAAGTCATTCCCGAGAAGAAAGGCGACAAGCCGAGGCGTCTCGGTGAATGGACCTTCCGCAACCCTGTTGTCTCAGGTGTTGTCTATGACCCTTATGTCGTCTTTGACAAGGATACAGGCTATTACTACGGAATCCGCACAGAGGGCAACGCCTTCTACATTCGCAGGGCCGCACGCGCCGTCGACCTCTTCGCTTCAATAAATGAAGCGACGCCCCGCGTAGAAGAAGTCCTTGCCTGGAAGGTGACCGGACAAGGCGGCATCACCGAACGCCTGCGCGGCCCGGAGCTTCACAAGGGGCCCGACGGCAAGTGGCGCATCTATGCCTGCGGAGGAGGAGTCAGCTTTGCGCTTGAGGGTGAAATTGCCGATGAGGGTGCAGAAAACAGCATCTTTGTTTTGGAGGCAAAGGGCGGCAATCCCTTCGGCGAGTTTGAGTTCAAGACAACCTTCAAAACAGGCGAGAGCGCCGTCGACCCGACGGTATTCTACACCGACAAAGGCAAGGGCTATATCTGCTATGGCAGAGAATCCTTCCGTCAAAGTCTCAAAATTCGCGAGCTCGCCTCCCCGACAAAGCTAGGCCCCAAGGAAGGAATCATTATCGGAGCAAAATCCGTTGACGAGCTGCCTATCTCTCCCTCGATAATCAAAATGGCCGATGGCATCTATCTGGTTTACGGCAAAGGAGGGCTCCACTCAGGAAAAGCAAAAGTGCAGGTACACAAACTCGTCGGCAGCAATATCTTATCTCCACGCTCATGGAAGAAATGCAAATCAGACCTCCTAATCAGCGGCAATTCGCTGGATGCGGCAGGCTACAGCGGCGACCAGATAATTACCGGACCTCGAGCCTTATCCTTCTTCAAATCATCTGATGATTCAGAGCTATGGTGCGCCTACCGCGGCTGGACACGCGCAAAGCTGATAAATCCCAAGGCCGATATGGGCATCTGCATCCAGCAGGTCGACCGCATGCCCACCGTTGACTCGGGCTACACGATGAAGCCCGAGATTACGCCGCTCCTTATCCAGCCGTCAGGAGACCGCGGACGCTCACTCTCAACGGTTACGCCAAAATAACGACACCCCTTTGGCATAAAAAATGCTGTTTAGAATCCATCCTTTTAAGCAAAAACACATTGGAGTTAAACCATGACTTTCAAAAAAATTCTCTTTGCGGCAGTTCTTGCGGCGGCAATGGCAATCTCCGTCTCAGCCGATAAGCCCAATCTCGTTTTTGGCGTACTTAGCGACACGCATATCGAAAATGTACCTGGCGGGAGTGATGTGTTGATTGACGCTCTTCAATGGTTCGACAAGCAAAAGGTCGATGCCGTCGTCTTTTCCGGCGATATGACCGACAAGACGATGATTTTGGAGCTTGAATGCTTTGCAAAGGCATGGCACTCTGTCTTCAAGGACGGCAAACGCTCCGACGGCGAACCAATTGCGCACATGCTAATCACCGGCAATCACGACGATGAAGGCGCAATCTACGCCTCCAGCAAACTGCGCGACCTTACACCCAAAACGATTCAGCGACTTGCAAACGGAAAAACATCCGCCGATAAAGTCCGTCAGTCAATCTCCAATATCGTAGCCAAGGCTGAAAGAGCCGTAGTTGAAAATATAGCCAAAGAAAAGGCCGAACCAGTTCTTAAAATGCTCTCGGCATTTAATGAAAGCGTCTACAAAGCAGGAACCAACATCAGCCAAATCGCAGCCCTCGCCCCCGAAGCGGCCACAATCAAGGCAACGGCGGACAAGGCCTTCAAAGAGGCCGCCTTCGTTGATAAGTTCAAAACCGAATGGCCTCGCCTCTTTGGCGAAGAATATTCCTCCTTCTTCCACAAAAACATCAAGGGATATGACTTTATAGGTGCCAACTGGGACTTTATCGGATGGATCGGCAAAGCCGAAGGAATTGAAGAATATATAGTAAGCCGCAAGCTCCCCACCGACAAACCCTTCTTCTATATCCAGCACCCCCACCCCCGCGGTACCTGCCATGGCAATAAGGTTTGGGGACAGGACAACGGCTCAACGACCTCAGTTCTTGTAAAGTATCCAAACGCAGTCGCCTTCTCAGGACACTCGCATTCAAGCATCCATGACGAAAAGACAATCTGGCAGGGCGAATTCACCTCCATCGGCTGCGGTTCTCTCTCCCCCAGCGGCAAATCACGCCAAGGACTCCTCGTCTCGGTCTTCGATAAGACAATCGAGGTTAGACGCATAGATTTCTACAATCACCAGGACCTCGCTCCGAAATGGGTCTTCCCGGCAACATACGCCAAGGGAGATGTGCGCCCCTATTCATTTGATGTCCGCAGCAGCCAAAGCAAGCCTCCTGCCTTTGCCGAGAATGCAAAGGTCACACTCCAGCTTGCAAACCCCAAGGCTCTCAATAGCGGAAAGGCCTGTGACATCACGCTCACCTTCCCGCATGCCAACGACGGCAACAGCGGCGGCATTCTCGCCAACTACACAATCGTCGTTGAAGTTGAAGACGAAAACGGAACCAAAGCCCTTTTGACGAAAGTAACGCCTCCAAACAACTTCTTCTGGGCACGCTCACACTGGGGTGAAACGCAAACCTTCACACTCGCGGCGAAAGAGCTTCCCGTGAACAAGAAATTTCAGATAGCCGTCTACCCATGCTCCGCATTCTCAAAGGGCGAAGCAATCAAAACCGCACCCATAACCTTCTGACTTGAACGATTATGAAAAACACAATCGCCCTTGCTGTCACTGCGCTATTCTCGTTGGCGTTAGCAATAGGTTGTCGGTCGCTCACATCGCTTATCGGGATTGAGAAACCGCAGTTGCGCTTTGGCGTACTGTCGGATATCCATGTACAAGGCTTCCCGAATGGAGACAAAAACTTCCGTGAAGCGCTCCAATGGTATGACAGACAGAAGGTTGACGCCGTCGCGGTCACAGGCGATTTAACCGACTATTGTATGCTGGTCGAGTTTGATAGGCTGATAGGCACCTGGAACGATGTCTTCAAAGACAACAAGCGGTCGGACGGCGAGCCGGTGGTACCCTTCATGGTGACCGGCAACCACGACGACGAAGGAGTTCATTATCTCTTTCAGCATCTCTATGCCATACAAAGCAAACGCACCCTCGCGGCCGTAAACGGCAAACGCTTCAAATACCCGCAAGCCGTCGAAATCATCTCAAACAGCTTCGCCAAGGCACGGGAAGTCGTACAATACAACCTCCACCCAGAACAGGGCAAAGATATCCTCCAGGATATGGACAACTATATGGACAGGGTCTATAAAGCAGGCACAAACCTAGCTCTAATTCATAGCTTCGCCCATGAATCGCAAGACATCTACACAAATACCATGAAGCGACTCTTGGCAAACGCGATGACCTGGGAAGGCATCTCGAACTGGTGGCCAACCGCCTTCAATGAACCATATCAAACACATCGCCGCATAAAGATAAAGGGATATGATTTTGTAGGCATACATTGGCAGGTAATCGGATGGAGAGGTGAAGTCGAAAACATCAAACCATTCTTCGAAACTCTTGATCTGCCAAACGACAAGCCTGTCTTCTATTTCCAGCATTACCATCCAAGCAACACATGCCACTTAGGGCAAATCAAATCCCCTAAGGGCGCGTTTGACAACGGATCCTCCGTTGCTGTCCTGAAAAACCATCCGAATCTAATCGCCTTCTCCGGCCATAGCCATGCAAGCATCGCCGACGAAAGAGCCATTTGGCAAGACACCTTCACATCGGTAGGCTGCGGCACCATACGCCCCGGCAAGGAAATTATTCAAGGTCTCCTGGTCTCAGCCTATTCAGACCGCATTGAAATCGAGCGGATAGATTTCATCAGCAAAGAGCCGATTGCGCCAAAATGGACAATCCCCATCAAAGACAACCAGGTGATGAAACCATTCAACCATCAGCTCCGCGAGGAAAACTCAAGCGCACCATACTTCGACAAAGACGCTACGCCCGAATACGCCATCGAAAAGAACCGAATCAACCTCCAGATTCCAGCACCTCAAAACGGCAAAAACGGAGGACGCTTCAACCACTTTGAAATCGCCTATGAAACGCAGACCACAAATGGCGCTGTGACGACCGTCGTGACAAAGGCATATCCCAAAAACATCGGAAGGGCGCGGAAATATTGGGAAAACCCGACAACCGTTTCATTGCCAATCAACCGCTTCCCGCGGAACACCCCATTCAAAATAACGGTTACGCCGATCAGCGATTGGGGTAAAAAAGGCAAGCAAATCCGCACAGAAGAAATAAAGTATTAGCGAGCCCTTCCCTGATTCTCAACTCTAGGACCATCTGCCATGAAAACCGATCTTGATTTTCTAGTAAAACTGCTAAAAATCCCCTCCGTCTCCGCCAATACCGAAGAGGTTAACAAAGCCCTCGACTGCATGCAGGCATACCTGGAAGAGCATGGCGTACTCTGCCGGATGGAAAATATGGACGGCCATAAAGTGCTGTACGCCTCAACCATGGCCGGCAAAGAGCAGGACTGGCTCCTCAATGCCCACATAGATGTCGTACCGGCCGCCCCCTCAGACTTCGAGCCACGCATAGAAGGCGACCTTATATACGGCAGAGGTACAAACGACTGCAAGGGCTGCTGCCTGGCAATCGCGCAAACCCTTATCGCCCTTGTAGGCAAAGCCTCTGTAGGAGCGATCTTCACCGCCGATGAAGAGATTGGCGGCAACACGACACGCTATATGGTGGAAAAAGGCTATGCCGCACGCAAATTAGTAATCGTCGTCGACAGCAGCGCCTATTCAATCGTCACCGCAGAAAAGGGCATGGTAAATTTCACCCTGCGCGCAAAAGGCAAAGCGGCCCACTCCTCAAGGCCATGGGACGGCGAAAATGCCATCGACAACCTCATCGACGGATATCTAAAGCTCCGCAAGGCATGGGGCAAAAACGCCCCCGCTGAAGATGGAGACAACTGGTTTGACACAATGGCGGCAGACATCATCAAAGGCGGAGAAATCTTCAACAAAGTACCTGACAGTGCTGAAATGGTGATAAATGTCCGCTTTACAAAGCCTGGCGACGAAAAGCGAATCTGCAACTTCATCAAAGAAACGACAGGCCTTGAAGTCACACACGACGAAGTTTCCATGCCGGTCTTTTGCGATGAAAAGGAAACCGTTCTTCAGAAGCTCCAAGCCGCAATGCAGCGCAAGTGGAACGACAAAGAGATACCATTCGTAAAGATTTCAGGGGCAACCGATGCCCGCCACTTCGCCATAAACAAGGCACCAATTGCCATTATCGGTATTGAAGGTGAAAATTGTCACACCGAAAACGAGTGGGCATCAATAAAAAGCATCAGTGATACCGCAGAAATGCTGATTGATTTTATCAATTCTTAGAAAAGGTTGGTGGGCGAGGCGGGACTTGAACCCGCAAGCCGGAGGCACAAGATCCTAAGTCTTGCGTGTATGCCAATTTCACCACTCGCCCAAAATAGGCCATCAATAAAAATGCTGAACTGGCCACTCTATTCCATCACATAAGCAAGATGGTTGCCGCATAAGGATTCGAACCTTAACAAACTGATCCAGAGTCAATTGTGCTACCATTACACCATGCGGCATCAAAAAACTATGTTTAATATGATACTCTATTCTTAGATAAAAATCAACATCTTTTTCAATCGGGCGGGGCGGGTAGACCGGGACATCCGAGACAACCGGGACATCCGGGACGGCCGAGCGTAAAGTGCACGGGTTTTCCGGGACATCCGAGACAACCGAGACATCCGGGACGGCCGAGCGGGTATTACGGGACATCCGAGACTACCGAGACATCCGGGACGGCCGAGCGTAAAGTGCACGGGCTTTCCGGGACATCCGGGACTACCGAGACATCCGAGACGGCCGAGCGTAAAGTGCATCGTGGGGGCGCGCTGTTTCAAGAGCATTATGGAGGTCTCGGTTGTCCCGGTCTCTACGATCGGTAGTCCCGGAGGTCTCGGATGTCTCGGTTGTCCCGGTTGCTACGATCAGAGGTCTCGGTTGTCCCGATCGGTAGTCCCGGAGGTCTCGGATGTCCCGGTTGTCCCGGTTGCTCCGATCGCCCGCCCCGCTCCGTTATTCCCAGCCTTTTCTTTTGCGAATCGACCGCACGGTCTGATCGATTTTGCGCTTGATCTCCAAGAGCCTTGACTCAAGCTCGGCTTCATCACGCGCTCCGTCTAAGCGCGAATAAATCGCCTTATCCCAATCTTCACCGCGAGATGCGGTTCGCGCTGCGTGCATGCGCTCTCTCACTCCACCATGTTTCTTAAAATCCTCTTCTTGCGCTGCTATCATCTTGTCGAGCATATAGCGAGCCTGATGGCATAATGTCAGCATTAAATTGGCAAGCGTATCGGCAGGTCGCGTCTCAAAGAATTCGCGCCAAGATTCCCAATCAGAGTGCTCCTTGGCAAAATCACGCGCGAAGAGGCGCCGCTTGTCGTCACTCGGCCATTCGGCTGAATTATGGGTTTTGAGGTAGTCGAGATAATCCTCGATTAGCTCATCAAGCGTAGCGCGAGCGACATTTGTAAGTTTGATTTCCGTTTCCTTGGAAGTACCGCTCGCCGCAGAGCCCTCGGCTATATTCTGCTTGCAACTGCGAGCCGCCTGAACCATTTGATCGACGGTTCTATCACCGTGTGCAGGCAAGAATCGGCGACAGAACATAACAGTACCCTGATAGATAACATCGCTCTTGTGATAAACAACAAGCTTATTATAGCCACCATGCGGCAAAACAATCTTAGGGGAATCTTGGCTCATCAAGCTGTCTCCATTAAGTGGAAGGTGGGGCGGGGGCGGGCGGGTTTTACGGGACATCCGAGACGACCGAGACATCCGAGACGGCCGAGCGTAAAGTGCATAATATTGTACCACAATTTCACTAGACTTTAGTAGCGGCAAGTGCGCGGGCACGGGTTTTACGGGACATCCAAGACTACCGGGACATCCGGGACGGCCGATCATAAAGTGCATAATATTGTACCACAATTTCACTAGACTTTAGTAGCGGCAAGTGCATCGTGGTGTGGCGCTGTTTCAAGAGCATTATGGATGTCGCGGTTGTCCCGTTGCCGATCGGTAGTCCCGGATGTCTCGGATGTCCCGGATGTCTCGGTCGCTCCGATCGGTAGTCCCGGATGTCTCGGTTGTCGCGGATGTCTCGGTTGTCGCGGATGTCTCGGTTGCTCCGATCGGTTGTCTCGGAGGTCTCGGTTGTCCCGGATGTCTCGGTTGCTCCGATCGGTTGTCCCGGAAAGCCCGATTTGCTATACTTGCTAAAGCGTTGTTTCACAATTTAAGGGTATAATGATGAACTCTAATTTTCCTGAAATCACAAAGATTCTTTCTGCTGTTGCAAAAGGCTCCCTTGACAATGTCCTCAAGGGGGCAAAAAATCCTGCCGCATTCCAAAGGCATCCTGAGGCAGTCCGTCTGCTGGAAGAGAAGACAAAAGAGTTTCTTTCAGAGCCGATAACTCCTCTGCCGTGGACACGCTTCAGGCTTTTCGAGGATAATGGAAACAGATCGGAGTATGAAAATCCAAAAAACCGCAGACGGGTGAGATTGATATGTTTACAGAATCTGATTCTTGCAAGTGAAAATCCCGACAAATCGCTTGACGATGAATTAAATGACATATTGTGGGCTACTTGCGATGAATACACATGGGTTCTGCCGGCTCATATCTGGACCAATACCGGCAGACCCGCCGATATTCAGTTGGATCTCGGCTCGTGCAGCACGGCATTTTTAATCGCCGAAGCCCTTTTTCTTTTAAAGGATCATATTGACCCGCGCGTCGCAGAGCGATGCCGCAAAGAGCTGAGGAGGCGCATTCTTGACAGCTTCCTTGGCCCATATAAACGCGATTGGTGGGAGCGTGGCGAAAACAACTGGGGTGCAGTTTGTGCAGGCTATCTCGGCATCGTATTTCTTTATGAGGAAAAGAACTTGGAAAAGCTCAACACGGCGTTGCCGCGCCTGATTAAAACTCTGGACAATTATCTCTTTTCATTCCCCGAAGACGGCTCTTGCATTGAGGGTGCCGCATATTGGGAATATGGTCTTAGCCATTTTGCCATCTTTGCCGATTTCCTGCGTGAATACACCAACGGAGAAATCAACCTTTTTGCGAATCCTTCTCTAAAGAAGATTGGGCTTTTTTATCAGCGCGTTCTTTTGACTGATACCCGTACCGCCAGTTTTTCGGACTGCAAACGCTTCCGCTTAAACTCATTTGGCTTTATGTCAAAGCTCGCGGAGCAGGTTAAGGGTGTTGCAAAGCCTGACGGAAGGCTCAGGCAGGATCCCATAACCCACCCATCACCGATATTCTCCATTCGTGATTTCCTGTGGACCGATCCAAGTCAAGAGGCAACTCCTCTGGAGGATGCTGTTGAGTATTTTCCAAATACCCAAATGCTTGTCGTCAGAAAGTCTCCCTTTGCTTTCGGCGCGATATTCGGCACAAACCACGCACCACACAACCACAATGACATCGGCTCTTTTATCTTAATCCACAATAATGATGAAGGGCCCATGGATTTGGGGCAGGGCAACTATAACAAGCAAAACTTCAACCATGAGCGTTATACTATTTTGAATAACGGCTCACAGGGGCATAGTGTCCCGATTGTCGACGGCAACTATCAAAAGTACGGCGCGGAATTTGTTTCAACGGATGTGACGCTTAAAGAGGAGGGCGATACTGTCACCTACTCCGGCGATATTGCACGAGCCTATCCTACCGATGCCCTTACCAAGCTTCTCCGCACATTTACGGTGCAGAGCGACAAGGCTATTACGGAAGTTAAGGACGATTTTGTCTACAATGGAGAGGCGAAGCCGATCGTTGAGCGTTTTGTCGGCTTTGCCAAGCCTGAAATTGTAAAGCCCGGTCTGGTCACTTTTGGTCCCTTTGAAATGACATTTAATCCTCTTTATCCCGCCACAGTCAAGGTTGAATCTATGACGCACCTCGGTGGAATTACAAAGGAAGATGTCTATCTTCTTGATATCGAGCTTCCATTGGGAGAAGAGTCTTTTACAGCACAATTTGCTCCAAAGCAATGATTTCTGAACATCAAGCCTTAATAGCCCTTAATCTTGTTCCCAGCATCGGCGCCATAACGGTTAAGCGACTTGTCGAGAGATTCGGCAGTGCCGCCGATGCTTTATCGGCATCTGAGGAGGAGCTTGCTTCATGCTATGGAATAAGCAAGGCGCGCGCTGAAGTCTACGCTAAGGCCTTTAGCTCGGTTGACCCTGTCAAGGAGGAGGATAATGCCAAGAAGCTCGGCATTGAGATTGTCAGCCAGGTATCGCCGCTCTACCCTTCTCTTCTTAAGGAAATTCACGATCCTCCTCTCGTATTGTATTGCTATGGCGATTTAGAGGCTTTTAAGCCGACAGGACTTGCGGTAATAGGTACTCGCACGCCATCTGCATACGGCCGGGAAATGGCTGAACGATTTGCCTATCGTGTCGCTATGGCCGGATATGTGATCGTCAGCGGAATGGCGGCAGGCATCGATACTGCAGCTCATTTGGGCGCGCTAAAGGCCAATGGCAGAACGATTGGGGTATTGGGCGGTGCGATAAACTGTTTTTATCCTAAGGAAAACAAGGAGCTTGCAAAGCAGATTGCAAGAACAGGCGGGCTTATCATTAGCGAGTATCCGCTGGGGCGGCAGCCTGACCGCCACACTTTCCCGATGAGGAATCGTATCGTAAGCGGCATTACGCAGGGCACTCTGGTTGTTGAAGCCGCCTTTAAAAGCGGTTCGCTGATAACGGCAGATCAAGCTCTTGAGCAGGGTCGGGCGGTTATGGCTATCCCCGGGCGTATCGACACTCCGCTTTCGCAGGGTACAAACAATCTTATAAAAAATGGGGCAAAGATTATCCTTGACCCTAAGGATGTTATCGACGAGCTTGGCGCACTTCATTTTGGCAATGAGCCGGCACCTTCTCTGGAGCCATCTCCTAAACCGGCTCCTCGCATTCCTTTGTCATCGGAGGAGCAAGCCTTGCTGAATGCGATGGAGGACGGCGATAATCTTATTGACGATGTTATTCGCAGGTCTACGATTGATGCCGGAAAGGCAAATGGGCTTTTGATAACACTTCAATTGAAAAATCTTGTCAAAATTCTTCCCGGCGGCTGGGTCACAAGGAAATAAGGCTATCTGTTTTGCTATGCAGCTGCAATCCGCAATATCTGACGGCCGTTGGGGCTGCTGTATCATAAACTGCCGAATAGAGGATATTTACCGGCGAACGACACAAAAACTTGCCATTTAGCATATAACATTGTAAAATAGTAATGGAGTTTCTTATTATGAATAATAAAAGAATTGTTATCACCGGTCTCGGTACTGTGAACCCTATTGGCAACAATGTTGATGACACATGGAGCGGCATTCGGGCTGGCAAATGTGGCATAGGTCCTATTACCCAATTTGACACTACCGATTTTGATGTCAAGATTGCGGCGGAAGTCAAGGACTTTGATCCTGGGCAGTGGATGGATCCCAAAAATGCCCGCAAGATGGCTCGTTTTGCGCAATTTGCCGTTGCGGCGTCTAAACAGGCATACGATGACGCCAATCTGGCATCGGCTGGCTATGACCCCACCCGTATCGGCATCTGCATCGGCAACGGCATCGGTGGCTTTGAAGTTCTTGAGGCATCGATGAAGAGATACTTCGAGGGCGGACCTCGTAAGATTCTTCCTCTTACTATCCCTGAGATTATCTCAAACGAGGGCCCTGCCAATGTCGCCAAGGAATTAGGCATTAAGGGCTTCGCTCTCTCTATGATGACCGCCTGCACATCTGGCGCAGACGCCATTGGCCACGCTTTGGATATGCTTCGTTGCGGCAGATGCGATGTCTGTCTCGCTGGCGGAACCGAGTCATGTCTTGTCGGCATTCCTGTTGCGGGATTCTCAATTCTCCACGCTTTGAGCACCCGTAATGACGCTCCTGAAAAGGCTTGCCGCCCATTTGACAAGGATCGTGACGGCTTTATCATGGGTGAGGGTGCCGCTGTTCTTATTCTTGAGGAGTATGAGCATGCGAAGGCTCGCGGCGCCAAGATTTACGCTGAACTCGCCGGTTACGGTTTAACCTGCGACGCATACCACTTGACCGCTCCCGATCCATCCGGCGAGCAGGGTGTTCGTGCTATCCGTCTCGCTCTTGAGGATGCCAATGTCAAGCCTGAGGAGGTTCAGTACTACAATGCTCACGGTACCTCCACGCCTATGAACGACCCTCTTGAGACTAAGATGGTCAAGGAGGCGTTTGGCGAGCATGCCTACAAGATGAAGGTTTCATCGACGAAGAGTATGACTGGTCACCTTATCGCGGCTTCCGGCTCGCTTGAGGCTTTGATTTGCGCTCTTGCCATCCAAAACAGCTTCTATCCTCCGACGATCAACCTCGATAATCCTGATGTCGAAGCCGGCTGCGATTTGGACTATGTGGCTAACAAGGGCGTCGAGGGCGAAATCGATATCGCCGTCTCCGGCTCGCTCGGCTTTGGCGGTCACAATGGCGTGTTGGTCTTACGCAAGGTACGCGACTAGGAATGCCTACAGCCTTGGAGAATTATTTGCCGCATCGGCCGCCGTTTCTTTTTGTCAACGAGGTCGATGCGACAGACGACGGGAAGCGGATTACGGGCCACTACACCTTTACGGAGGATAATTTCTTTTTTGCCGGCCATTTCCCCGGTAATCCTGTCGTTCCCGGCGTGATATTGGTTGAAACACTCGCACAATGCGGCGGGGCCGGCTTAAGCGTAGCCAAATGCGTCCCTGATGGTGTTGTCTATACTTTGGCTTCGATAGATGAGGTTAAATTTCACCGTATAGTGAGGCCTAATGAGCGGTTGGATATTGAAGTCGAGACTCTTCGTCTAAAAAAATCAATCGTTCAGCAGGAAGGAAAGGGCTATGTCAACGGTGAGCTCGCTCTCTCGGCAAAATGGCTTAGCGCTTTTTCGGTTAAATCGTAGCAATGGCTTTCGTAATCCACAAATCTAAAGCACCGGCGGCACCAAAGGTTGTTCTTCGCAGTTCAAAGGCTGCGAAGGAGCGGCATGCCGAATCTGCGGCGGACCAAAGCACCGCGCCCGCCAGTTTGGGTGTAAGCAATCCTCTGGAACGCTACCGTTTAGATTGCGTCATTGGAGAGGGTGGAACCGGGCAAGTTCTTAAGGCCTACGACCAACTTCTCGAAATGGATGTCGCCATTAAGATTCTGGCGCCCTGTCTGGTCAATGACCCCGAGGCTTTGCAGGCATTGAAGGCCGAAGCGCGCATTACCTTAAGTCTTATTCATAATCATATTCTTCGCATCTACAACCTTGAGCGAAGCGGGGATAAATACCTTTTGATTATGGAGTACCTTAGCGGCAAGACTATCGGGGAACTGCTCTTAGAAAATCCTTCCGGCTTTGAGCCAAACTTTGTCGCATCGGCTATTACCGTAATTGCCGACGCTATAGGATATGCTCACAGGCACGGCGTCCTTCACAAGGACTTGACCCCAAGTAATATTTTCTTTACCGACGACGGAGTAATCAAGGTCATCGATTTCGGCTTGGCTTCTGTCGTGGGAGCCTCTTCGATGGTTGGCGACGACTCCATCATTGGCACCCCTGCCTATATGAGTCCAGAGCAGCTGCGAGGCGAGGTTCTAGATGTCGGCTCGGATATTTATTCGGCTGGCGTACTTGCATATCAGATGCTTACGGGGCATGTAATCGCCCCTGACGCCACCATTGAGGATATGGCATTCCGACCGCACGAACCTATTGCCGACATCACTCCCGGCGTGGCTTCAGTTATCAATACGGCGACAGCCTTCAGCCCTGCGGATCGATATTCCGCAATCGGGGAGTTTGCGGCCGCTTTGAGTTCGGCAATTTCTTCTTTGTGATTTGGTTTACTAACAACAACACTACGAGGTATAACATGGTTAAGAGTTTCTTGAAAAAGCATGGTTTCGACCTTTCTTCAATTGATTTGGAGGCGCTTCTCGCATCCTTCGCAGCTGAAATGGATGCCGGTCTTGCAGGAGGCAAAAGCTCACTTGCGATGATTCCGTCGTTCTTGACTACAGAGGGCAAAATCCCTGTCGGCAGAAGTGTTGCCGTCATTGACGCCGGCGGAACAAATCTCCGCGTCTGCACAGTTTCTTTCGATGCCGCCGGGCGCCCGGAAATCTCAAACTTCTCAAAATATGCGATGCCTGGCGTTGACAAGGAGGTTTCAGCCGACGAATTTTTCTCGCTTCTTGCCGAATATGCCGCGCCGGTCTTGAAGTATGCCGACGATATCGGCTTCTGCTTCTCCTACGCCTGTGAAATCACACCCGACTGCGATGGCAGGCTTCTCCATTGGTCAAAGCAGATCAAGGCTCCCGAGGTCGTTGGCCGCCTGGTTGGCTCAGAGCTTCGCGCAAAGCTTGAGCCTATGGGATTTAAGGGCAAAATCACAGTCCTTAATGACACTGTCGCAACTCTATTGGCCGGTGTTTCAGCTGGTATTGCCCGCCCCTATTCCGCCTATGTCGGCGTTATTCTCGGTACAGGCACCAATACCGCGACAGTTGTATCAAACGACTCTATCACAAAATGCCCCGACCTTCCACAGGGCTCAATGATTATCAATATGGAAACCGGCGATTTCGACCCGGTTCCGATGACTGAATTTGACGAGCGCCTCCACTCTCGCACGCTCGACCCCGGTAAGTTCCGCTTTGAAAAGCAGATTTCAGGCGGTTACCTCGGCGACCTTGGACTCGCATTCCTTCAAATGGCGGCTGAGGATGGGCTCTTCTCAGAGGGAGCCGCAAAGGGTATTCTCGCACTTGAAGCGTTGGAGAACAAAGATTTGGATAATTTCTGCGACGATCCGTCAGTTACCGGCAATGCGCTTTCCGAACTTGACCTTACCGATGATGACCGCCGCACGATTCAGGAAATCGGCGAAGCGGTATATACACGAGCTGCAATTCTCTCCGCTGTAAATGTCGCTGCCGGCGTTATCCGCTCTGGTGGCGGCAAGGATTCTCTCGCTCCTGTCTGCGTCAATATCGACGGTTCAACATATTATCGCACCCGCACCGCCGAATTCAAGTCCCGCACTGAAGAGGTCGTCCGTTCGCTTCTTGAGCCACGGGGCATCACCTATCGTGCTGTAAACATTCCCGATTCGCCGGTTATCGGAGCCGCCGTCGCCGGTCTTACCCGATAGCAAACAAAGGAGTTATATACAATGTATTCCCTGATAATCAGTTGTAGCGTAGGCGTTGCGACATTACTTGTCTTTGGCTTGACCGAATTTGCAAATTGGGTCTGGGCGTCAGTCTGGGGCGTTGTGGCATTTTTAGCCTCAAACGGCATTATCGGTTATTTTATCGGTAAAAAGATAAAGGCACTGATGATGGAGATGCAAGGCATCATGATGCAGGGGCAGAGGGCTATGCAGGAAAAGACCCAGGCTTGGAGATTCCGCCCGCCGGGAAGCATCCGTCAGGCGCAAATCGAGCTCCAGAAAATGCAGCACGGCTTTATCGTCAAGGCTCTCGATTTTTCATCGTCGCTTGACAGATTTAAGGGGTGGAGTCCACTCCTTGGTCGTCAACTTGCGACAATGCGGATGCAGCTCCATTTTCAGGATAAAAACTTTAAGGAGGTCGATGCGCTCCTCCCTAAGTGCTTGATTATCGATCCAATGACCAGCGCAATCGTAATTGCCCGTTTGTATATGCGCGATGGCTATACCCACGAAAAAGACAAGAAGGGCAATGATATGCCCAATGCGATAGATAAGCATTTTTCAAAGGGCATTGCACGCCTCCGTTACGGACAGGGCGCACTGCTTTACGGACTCTACGCGTGGATTAAAATGCAGAAGAACGATGTTGACGGCGCCTTTGACATTCTCCTTCGCGCTACCAAAAAGATGGAAAACGACTGCATAAAGTACAATATCGATCTCCTTAAAAACAACAAGCCCAAGCAATTTTCGCTTGCAGGACTCGGTGATGAATGGTATGCTTTAGGGTTAGAAGAGCCTAGAGTGAAGATGCAGCGTCAGCAGCGTCCATTCTAGAGCGTCAATTGCAAGGAGAAGATATGTCCGATCGTATCCCAGAGCAAAAAATTTCAGTGTGCGTCATTTGCGGAAATGAAATCGACAATATCGAGCGTTGCCTAAAGAGTGTCCAATGGGCAGATGAGGTTGTCGTTCTTGATTCGTTTTCAAATGACGGGACCTTTGAGATAGTCCAAAAATATGCCACAAAGGCATTGCGCCACGAATGGATGGGATACATTGGACAAAAGAAGCTCGCGGCATCTGAAGCGACACATCCTTGGATTCTCTTCGTTGATGCCGACGAAGAGGTCTCTGACGGACTTCGTGAAGAAATCGAAAAGACCTTCTCCAAAAAGCTTCCCGAAGATGTCCATGGATTTAACTGCCCTCGCCTGGTCTTTTATCTGGGACGCTGGATTCGCCATGGTGATTGGTATCCCGACATGAAGCTTCGCCTCTTTTTGCGCGACTTCGGCGAATGTGGCGGAGAGGAGCCTCATGACCGCATCCATGTTGAAGGCAAAGTCAACAATTTCCGCCATCCTCTCAACCACTATACATACGACAGCATCTCCGATCAGATCAATCAGATCAACAGATTTTCCTCGATTAGCGCAGAGACCTACCGCAAGACAAAAGTCTCATATTTTATTATGAGCTTTCATGCGCTCTTCAGATTCTTCAGGTGCTACATCATAAAGCGTGGCTTTCTTGATGGAATCCCCGGACTCATAGTCGCGGTCAATGTGGCCTTCAGTACCTTTTCAAAGTATGCGAAGCTCTGGGATCTCCAGCGAAGAATCAAAGAAAATCCCGAAGGTCAACATCGCGGATAGCTTTGCGCCCTCAGAGAGGAATAGCCGAGAGTCGGCTATATCCTTTCATCGCTCGTTTGCGGGACAGCAGCCCGCCATAGATGCCCGTCCATCGTTTATCGGCACCGCCATCAGAAGCTTAGTCGAAGGGCAACAGGATTGCAGGGGGAGATTCTGACATTGAAGCAAACCGTTGTTTCATCCTTTCGGCTGAAGTCTACCGTAGACCAGGAGCCATTGGGCTGGAGCAGCTCCGCCTTTATCGGAGTGCGTTTCATTCTGACCAATAGCGTATCGTCATCATCGAGGCCTAACTGAGTTACAGCCAAAAGCTCACTTCCGTCCTTTAGGATACCGTGGCGGACAAGTGACTGCTCTCCGCTTTCAACGGCCATCTCAAAGATACCGTTTGAAAGGCGGTCTAACGCCTCTAAAAGCAGATCGCGCCTCGACGGGATATACATCTTGAAGAAATTAACATCC
Source organism: Kiritimatiellia bacterium (assembly GCA_045603485.1). Taxonomy (GTDB): domain Bacteria; phylum Verrucomicrobiota; class Kiritimatiellia; order RFP12; family JAAYLN01; genus RGIG5952. The sequence goes on from JAZUMF010000095.1 coordinate 57,306, forward strand.
AACGACCAGCCTAATACGACAATTTCGCCCCCAAGCGGATTCAGGTAATAGGTTGAGCCAGGAAATGCCCGATAGGCATCTATAAATCGTTGTCCCTTGCAAAAATAGGAAAGTATCTCAACCTTGTCGGAAAGCGGCTTGAGATACGAATTCGACTCCTCCCAAAGCACGGCTGTATCAATAGTGCCCGCGCTATTCTGCTCGCTGGAGAAGAAAAAGTCCCTGTCGCCCTCATCGGCATTTACGCCAATCAGGTCCGCCATACCGCGCTTGCAGACCTCGCGGGCCGCTAACGAGTCTACTACGACCTTATTCGACAGCAGTAAGCGAAGCTGTTCGTCCTTCATACTTACAACATCGCTTGCCCTAAGAAATGAGATTCCGGGGACATCCACATCTTCATAGCGTAAAGGCAGGGCGTACATACCCTCGATGCAATGGCTGCTGATGTTGCCCGAGATACCCCATCCGGAATTTGTCGGATGTCCCGCTATCGTATCGGGCAGCTTAAAGGCAAGACCGGAAACTCCCTGCCATACGATTTCCTTTGCCAACTTGTTAAGCGTGCCGTAAAATCCGCGGTAATCACGCAGCTTCTTTTCGTAGCGGGCTTGAGTCCCTTTATTTACAGGAACCTTAAATTCGCTTGTCCATAGCTTGCATCCGGAAAATCCCGAAAGCATCGCATTGGTAATGTGCGAATGAAACATTGCAGCCGACTCGCTCATGTAATTGTGAGGGCAGGTGTCGGTTTCATCGAGAACCGTATCTATTCCTTCGATTTGCTTCAGCACTCTTGAGGCCGAGCGGAAGACGCTGACGAGGCTGCCTGGATGCTTGTTGCCATAGACCGCATTATCGATACGGATAAAAGGCTCGGTGTTGCCTGCCAATGCCTTTGCGACCTCGGCATGGTTGAAATAACCGCCATAGCAGCAGCAAAGCCCGCAACGGATTGTCGGGTCTACAGAATCAACCGCACTACGGATAACCTTCGCGAAATCGACGCAGATATCGCGAAAAACGACTGCGATCTCAGCAAAGACGGGGTCATCTATCTTGCTGGGAGAGCAGAGCTTTTCATAATCTTCTCTTGAATAGGATACACCCAAGGCTTTATTCAATGCCTCTATGTGCTTTGGACAAAAGCATTCGCGCATTCTGACACCGACATCATCGTCAATAAGCAGCAATGAAGGGCGTTCTCTCGAAATAGCCGCTATGCAATCATAGACATATTTGCGGAAGCCCTCATCATAATGGCACATCCGAGGTGACTCTTGCCCATTGACATAGACGACCTTTTGCCACGGCTCCTCGGTCAAGGGAACTTTGCCGTTCCATCCATGGCCTACCGTACTTTGAATAAGAACCGCAAGCTCAATGCCGTGCCCTGCAACGGCGTCGCGAACATAGGCGAACCGTCTGCAAAGGACAGGAATCAAATTAGAGGCTGGCGTCATCTGAGGATGAAAGCTTAGACTCACAAGAAAACGGTTGAGCCCGACCTCCCTGTGCTGCCTCAGGATTTCAGAAACCGCAAAATCTTCGTGGTTGGGAATAATACCGATGACATTGTATAAAAGCAAATCGTCCATAAAAAAACCTAAAAGGCCCTCCAAAAAAAACGAGCTGTAATTCCGTTCGTAAACCGTTGATGTCTATTTTGCCGCGACTTCAGTCACCATTGATACTCCGTCCGGAATTACGGCGATTCCGGCCTCCTCTCCGACAAGCTCTCTGGCAAGCGCTATCGCGCCGTCAAGTGACGCGACGGCCTCCATGCCCATTGCCCGAAGCATATCATGGTCGCAATCTTCTGTCACCATTATAACACTGCACCTGCAAAGGATTCTTGCCAAAATCTGCACCTGCCACTGATCCGCAATTGTACCGTCGCGTGGAACCTTAAGTATTTCATCCAGCAGAACCTTAGGCGATGATGCCGTGGACAGCGATCTAAAAAACGCCTCACCGCCATGGCCGTCACAGCATGACGCGCAAAGGATTATTACACCGCCTGGACGACAGACTGCCTCTCCGGCAGTCATCCCCTTGACCGATTGGTAGACATTCTGATCAAGGGGATATCCCCCATTTGAAGTAATGACGATATCAGCCTCTGGAATAGAGGCGCGGCAAAATCCCCGCAGAAAAGCACAGCCTGCCTCATGGGCTTTATTATGGTCGCCGGCAAAGGCTTTGACAACCTGTTTTTCCTGATTGATCACAACATTCAGCACAAAGGCCAGTTTAGCCTTATCTGCAGCATAGAGCATATCCCGATGGATTGGATTGCCATCAAGAATTCCCGTCCGGGATTTTGGGTCGGCGATAAATTCCGAGCAATGGTTTGCCAATACGGTCTCTTTAGAGGCTATGCCAGGCAAAACACTTTTGCGGCCTCCGGAAAAGCCCGCAAAGAAGTGAGGCTCGATAAATCCTTCTGAAACGAGCAGGTCTGCTTCAACCGCAAGGCGATTCACCAGAAGCCGCCCGCCTGAAGGAAGCACTCCGATGTCTGCCATCATATTGTCATCTGTAGAATCATGGCAGACAATATGCTCTCTGTTTACAATATCCTCGCCCAGTTTTTCAATCAGCTCTTCACGCCTTGTTGGGCGGTGACAGCCTGTTGCGACAAGAAGGGTTATGTCGATTGAGGGGTTGCCCTTTCTGAGCCTTGCAAGCATTGAAGGGAGCATCACCTTTGATGGAACCGGGCGCGTATGGTCGCTTATGATTATGACCGCATTCCTTTTGCCGGCAGCCAACTCTTCAAGCTTAAGAGAGCCGATCGGGGCGTCAAGAGCTCGCTCGACCTCAGCGACGGGGTCAGAAGCAGGAGCCGGTACAGACGAAGTATAAACGCCCAAAAGGTTTTTATCTTCAAGCTCTGCCTCAAGATGCTTACGACCGTATGGAATTGAAACCTTCATGACAGGCTCCTTTACTCATTGGCACTATAATCGTCTATGCGCCTGAAAAGCGGGATTACGCCTAGAGGAGCCTCTACCGCTATTTCAATGCCGCCAGCCTCTGCAGTATAAGTCTGAGGCGAATCGGCTTTGTCCTCGCGTATCCACCTGCCTTTGGGCAGATAGACCTTGCGCTCCTCGACATCATCTAAAACCGGCGCGACGAGGAGATTGTCGCCATACATAAACTCGTCGTCTATATCCCATGTGCGCTTATCGTCGGGGAAGGCTAAAACAAGCGGACGCATGACCGGCATTCCCTTGCGGCAGGATACCTTGAGCAGATCGTCCAATTCTCCTGCGCGCTTCTCCCTTTCAGCCATAGCCGTCCTGTATATCTCTTGCGCCTCAATTGGCAGCTCATATACATTTAAGACATCACCATGGGTCTGAACCACAGGAGAGTAAGCGAAAAATTCTGCCGCTCGGGCAAATACTCGTCCTTCAAGCTCAACTGAGGGTACATCCCGTTCATACTTATATCCAGCCATATCGCAAGTCAAAAACGGCATTCCGCTCATACCGGCGTTGAGCATTGCGCGGAGCTGTTCGCGCAGCTTCGCAAATGTTCTTGTCTGGTCTCCAGCCCAAGAATAAGGGGCGCGCTGCAGGCCAATACCTCCACCTCGGGCAAATGCCATGAAGCCGCCTTCATCCTCAAGCATCTTGGAGGCTTCCTTAAACAGCTTTGCGATAAAGAATGACGGATACGCGTGGTGTACCGCTGCGCCGTCAAAAACTTCGGGATTTTTCCACTTGTACTTTACACAAAGGCCGCCGTAGTCGACGCTGTCGTCTGGCATCAGCTCGCAGAAATCTATCTTTGCACCGCGGATTCCATTGTCCGCAAGTTTTCGCCAGATGCAGTTGATATACCAATCCCAGGCCTCAGGGTTGGTAATGTCGAGCATCTCCACCCCTTTACCGCTTTGCCCGATTGAATCGGGATTGATTGTCCTGCCTACTATCTTCGGGATGTAAGAAGTATCTGGCTCTACGAGCTTGTCATCCTGATAAATATCGACATGGACGAGAAATTCAGGGCGAAATCCCGATACGCTTTTTGACAAGACAGAGCCGACATACATCCATATCATCAAGGGAATGTTTCGCTCCCCGAAATATTTTCTGATCTTTACCGCCTCTTCCGTATTGTCAAAGAAATTACCGAGCGGCCAAGGCTCTATAAGCATAGCGGTTGGCGAAACGCCAATTTCACAATGCTTTTCGTATATATCCTTTGCCCCATACCCTAATGCACTCTTGTTTCTCCTTGTCACAAGACGCTTGCCTTCAAAAAAAGAGAGGTCAGGCCAATAACGGCAGATAAGCGGGCCTTGATTCCATCTCCTCGGGAGACTCCCCTCGCCCATTAGACGATATGCTCTCTCAATAGCGTCTGCAGGCTTTTCAGTCGCGAAAATAAAGATGTCGGAGTGTGTGCCGTCTAGCTCTATCGCCCATTCATTCGCCGAGCATTTGCCAAAATCGGCAGTCATCGATTCGTAAGCATTGACAAGAAAACCGCCGCCACGCGTCGTCGTGAAAAACGGTATCGCGATATATGTCGTATCGGCCCGATTCCATCCGTCTTCCGTAAAGAGAGTGAAGCTGCGCCCCCTCTTGTTTAGACTGTCAAACCGCTCGCCGCCGCCATATATCGCCTCTTCGTCGAGCAAACGCCCTTTGACAACCGTCTTTTCACCGTTACGGCTAATTGAAATTATCTCTTGAACAGGTTTCCCTGACGGAGAAAATATCTTTACTGAAAACGGATTGCTCGAAATCTCAATATGCGTACCATCATTAGTGTCAGCAAGAGGCCGCGGCTCATCCTCTCCCATAAAAAGGGAAAGTGCCTGAATCGCCCCCTTATGGCGAAATACCCCCTGGGCGTCTGCGCTCTCAAGACGCCATCTGCACTCTCCCCACGGGACAATACGGCATTTAACATTACCGTCTGAAATGAATTCCGCCGGAAACGAACCAGTATCCGTAGCAGTTGCCATAACCTTTGCTCCACTCTCTTTGCAAAAAAAAGGTCGAGAGTGCACTCTCGACCTTTTTATCTTACTGCGCTTATTGTAGCTTGACGGATGACTCCATCAGCTTCGGTTCCACAAAGATGAATTCCTTGACATCCTGGAACTTGATCGGATTTGCCGCGCCGGGCATTACCCAAACGCGGGCGCCGCCGATAAGGCGCACTTTGCCGAATGAAACGGTGCGCCAGCTCTCGTCACCGGCAATACCGTCAATGCCATGCGAATTGATTTCGCACTGCCCGGGATAGACGATATCGTTTACGAAGTTCGGCGAGTACACGCCGCAATATGCCGATGCAGGCTCGTTGACGGTCGCACCCACGCGGACAGTTGCAAAGATATACCACTCTCCTGCCATATCAGCGGGAATCGTGTAGCCGACCTCGGCGTGCGAGGGCACCATAAACGCCTTATCAAAACGGGTCGTTGACAAGTCAACTGTGACGCGAGCATAATCAAAGCCCTCCTTATCCTTCTCAATGCGCATCGTGCTGCCGCCGGTCATCTGGGCAGGTGAAATATGGACGACCGAATTCTTGCGCGGGTAGAAGGTCGGCTTAGGCTCCACCTTGAAGTATTCCTCGAAGCGCTGCTTTTCGTACTTTAAAACGGTGCCGGGATTTTCAGCAACCATTTGGCGGACATTTTCACTCTCGAAGCCGTGAATGATTGAACGCCACTGATTGAGATATTCTTCACGGCTGGCGAGCTTGTGCGGGCGCCTCTTGCTTGCCTTGCGGGCCTCATTGGCCGCGAGAAGATCGTTATAACGCATAAGAGCCATTGAGAGCATTGTGAGGCGAGCACGGCGAAGCATAAGCTTTTGACCGCGAAGCTGCTCTGATTTTGCCGAGCGGAATTTTGACGCGGCAGAATCAAAAAGCTCAACAATCCTAAGGCAATCCTCGTTAGTCAGGAAGTGCGTTGAATTGGCGACATAGTCTCCAATCCAAGAACTGCGATTGCGGTTTTTGCCGTGGATAAGAAGGTCGATATACTCCTGAATATTTCCTGCGGCGGGGCCATAGGCGGCCTTGAGGTAATGAGCAGTCAGCTCACGCCACTCCCAATCGGGATTCCAAAGAAGCTTTGCGTGAATATAGTGATGAAGCTCCACGAGATCGCCATAGCCGCAAAGCTGCATCTGGGTACGCACGCCATAGGCGCCCTTATCGCGGTAGTAACGGATATTCGGCTGGATAATATCGAGATTGGGGAATGGCTGGATATAGCCGCGGAAGTTAGCGAGATAGCCCCAGACATAGAACTTGGCATTGGGGGCAAGAAGATCTACCCAACGGTCAAACATCTGATTGGAGAGCTCCCAATCTGTTGTCGGGCGACCATGATTACGCCAATGGATGGCAATCGCTACGCTCACATTTGGCTCAAGCTTGAACTTCTTTGATATAGGAGCTAGACGAGTAATACCATAGCAAAGAACATTAAACTGAACATCGGGATACTGCTTTGCATAGTGCTTGGCAACACGGTTTGCGATGTTGATATTCAAAATTGATGTATTGATTATCGGGACATCGTCGGTCTTGGTCATTGCCGTGCAGTTGTCACATTCGCAAACTGGAGCGCAGTCTGCCATGCTGATGGAGATGTGTTTGGTATCGGGCTTTGCCTTAAGATACTCGCCGACCTCCTTGATAAGCTGCTGAATGACCTCTTCGTTCGTCATGCAAAGTGCATTGCGGACGCGCTTGCCAGTCTTCTTGTTAAGAGCAAACCACTCAGGCTTCTCATTGTAGAATTGCTTTGCTTTAACCCAGCTGAGTGTAAGCGAATGGTTGAAATACATCGTTTCAGGTGTGCCCATCTCCTTCCAGAAGTTAGCCTCTCCAGGAGCGCCAGAGCCTGCGGCATTCATACGAAGCTTCATTCTGAAGTCCATACCGTTAAAGGTAGAGATTGCACTACGGCCTTCGCGAGCCTTGAATACAGGCGCGTCAACACGGGAATAATCCAACGGAATCGAGAGATTTGGATTTGACGGAACATAGTCAAAATCAACCGTACAAAAGACAATTCCGATATCCTCTAGAAGGTTGTATACCGCATAGAGCGTGCCAAGAGCTCCATCGCCGGTAATCTCAAGGGTATCTTTGTCCTTGAAACGAATGCAGGTTTCCTGCGATGACTTTGCCTTGTAGGGGGTGCCGACAAGGATTGTCTTATAGCCGGGAACCGGCTTGTAGGCGACCAAGAATGATGTGCCGGTAATCTTACCAAGATACTTGGCAAGCTGATCGGCGGCATAATGATATCCCTTCTTTACATCCTTCTCAACTACAATGACGGCATCAGCGACTCCATCCTTAGTAAAATAGAACGAAGGCTGATTGGTGTCGGTGATAGATGTTGTCCTAAATGGCACCTGCTGGGCAAATGCCGAAACCGCTATGACGGAAAGAGCCATAACGGCTAGTGTTTTTTTGAGAATCCTCATCATTTTTTCCTTATTAACTGTTAATCCACAATGGTTTGCATGTAGCAGTTTTCATGCCACTACCACTCAATCATCGCAAAGGAGTTGGGGCACATGGCAATCTCTACTGAACCGTCGGCGGCGACTTCAAGAGGAACCTCTGTATAAGTGCGATAATCATCGGTTAAGTGGCAACGAAGCTTCTTGCCGTCAACACCATCACCGAGGTAAATCTTGACGCTATGCTTCCAGGTGACATTATTGTCGGAATTGTAGCGAGTTATAAAGAGACCCTTTGCGCCGCCATCCTTAGATACCGCAGCTGTCGCATAGATATCGCCAAGGTCGTCTTCATCAATCTTCACATAATCTTCAGCCATAGTAACGGTCGCTTCACACTGAACACCTAAATCAATAAGCTTCGACCAGGCATAAAACGGATAATAACCCTTTTGCGGCTCAAGAGAGATAATTTCAAACATGCCATTCATTGCGCAGGAGACGCGGGCATCGTAGTACATAAGCATATCCAACGGCGCATCCTGACAGACGCTCATAACCGCAGCCACAAAGGCCGCACCCTTAAGATTGAATCTGCCGCTTTCAACCTCGAGAGAGTAAACCCAGCTCGGGGACCAATCCTTTACATAATTCCATTCATTCAGAATCGACTCGGTCTTTGTAAAGCCAAGACGGTCAAGAATCTCGCGAGCCTGACGGCAACGCTCCGCCGCATGCCTCGGAGGGACAAAATAGGTATGCCATGAGAAGAAATCGCATGGCGCATTTTTAGCCTTGGCATATTCAAGAAGCTTCTCACCGAACCTCATATTGTACGCCAAAGCAGGACCGCCAATCTTCAAATGCGGGAAGCACTTCTTAAGATGGGTTGCCGCCACTGCATAAAGCTCAAAGAATTGTTGAGCGTCACCGCCCCAGGTTTTAGGGTCATCACAGATGCCGCCTTCGGCTGGAACGCCCAAATCCGGCTCATTCCAAATCTCCCAATATTCGATTTTATACTTGAAGCCGTTCGCCCAGCCCTCTGTGTAGTGGCGGATTATGTGCTCGCAAATCTCTGCCCACTTTTGATTATCCTTTGGCGGATAGATACCGTACTTCTTAACACCATGCTCAATTGACTGACCAAGTCGGTAAAAGACCTCCGTTCCTGCATCGATAATCGTCTGGAGGTAATTGTCGGTCATCGCAAAATCGTATGACGCGGGATCATTGACATCGGCGTCAAAGTTGGGGAAGATAGCCGTAATGTCAACGGTGTGAGGTGCGCCATACGCACTTGACCAGTTGGCGTCATGAATACGGGCGTATGGTATTTTGAGAGCCTTGTAGGTCTCAAAGTTGCCCTTGGACTGATCGGCACGCGGCTTTGTAGGACCATTATTGACCGCATTCATAAACTTGACCGGGCCAAGAGTCTTAGATGAATTCACGGAAATTACCGTTGGCATTTTTGCTGGCATGTATTTCTCCTTGTGTTATAGTAAAGTTTTAGCAAGACCACATTACTCCTGTGCCCTTGTTTGGTAAAGTTGCGACGCGGACTCACGAAAAGCCGCAACCGTCTCTGGATAAGGCGAATCGCAAACATCCGTAAGGCCGACCTGAAAATACTCACCGTCAAAGCGACCAGTGACAGGCTGATCCGAAAACTGGTGCCAATGGGTGCCGATAATCAAAGGATTACGCAAAGCATCCGCCAAATACCTGCGGATAGCCTTGGCGCGCCCCTCCTGTGTATGGCAATTGATTAGCGAACGGCCAAACGGGCCGCGATCAAGACCGCCAAAATGAAACTCGCTGATAATGACCGGACAATCAAGGTCAAAAGGCAGCTTCCAATCCTTCAAAGAGCGGCAATAGAGGTTTATGCTAATCGCGTCAACATACTTTGAAGAAATCTTTGTCGGATTCTGCGGAGCTCCTGGGAAACGGCACCCTAAGTAAAGCATATCAGGATCAAATGCCTTAATAGTATCGCGAGTATTCTTAAAGTAAGCGTGAATGATTATATCAGTAAACTCGCGAAGCTCGTCGTATGAAACCTTATCTGGTGCGACATTACGCTCCTTCAGGAATTTCATAAATTCGATACGCGCAGGCTGATCCTCAGGCGAATTCAAAGTCCAGCGCGCAAGGTCGGTAAGGCCATCGCCCCAATTTATTTCATTGTCGACATAGAAGCCCACACACCACGGATCGCGCGCGCCATAACCCTCGAGCGCCTTTCTGACCTTCTCGCAAAATGACGGATCAAACGGATCCCTAAACTTCCACCAGATACCGTTAGAGCCCTCAATAAAACGCGACTGACACTCGACCCGCTCAATATAAGGTGTGCGACGCTTCAAAACAACCGACTTGTCGGAACTGTTGGAAACGGTATTGAAGCCCCAGCTATGCAACCTGCGGTGTGCGATATCGGCAAACCTCTCGACATAATCCTCGCCATACTTACGATAGAGATTTGCCGATGAAAAATCATACCATTCAGTCTCACCACGCTTCAAATACGAAGGACGGAGAAGCTCATCACAAGTTTCATAAAACTTGGCAAAGGGCGAACCCGCTTGGGGAAGGTCCTCAAAAAAACAATGGCGCGGAGGCATCTTACGCCCATAGCGACGCGGCTCGAATTGCTCGCCGTTAAGAGGAGTCATTGCAGAGCTTGCTGAAATACGAATAGCGCCCAATGACCAGAAGAGGTGTCCGTCAGGATCGACAAACCACCATTTATCATTGTGGCGGGCAATCCTAAATCGCCCGGCAGCCTCAAGCTGCGGGCCGTCCAGCCAGCCGCCGAAGCGATCGAGATTGGCGGCGGGAGGATGATTGTTCAGGTCAATCTCCTCAAGCTTTGCAGCCTCTTTGAGTTCCTCGTCGCTATGAATCTTTCCGGGCCATTCTCTATACTTAAACTGACCGTATTTATCAACGAAAGGAAGAAAATCCTTCGTCGGCATATCCATCCAGTCAGCCCTCTCGGGAAGAGACTTGAAATTCGTTATACCGGGCTTGTAAAGACAATCGACAATCTCCGCGGGCTTCATCGTCTGCCAGTCGAAAGCAATCGGCACCAATCTGCGATCTACAACCAAAACAGGCGAGCCTCGAAGCGGAAGATTAAAAACCCTTGAGTAAACATCCTCGTTATCCCACGAGAAAAGAGGCAAAAACACCTGATCAAGATCATCAATAGAGTAGATTGTTCCACTATCCAAATCGACCATATCCAATGCGACAAGCTCAACTCCATAAAAAGTTGCAGTCACACTTTGCCACTCGGCGACATCCGCATCGTCAATCTTGACCGCGACAAATGAAAGCCCCCTCGCACGATACCCCTCGGCTGAAATTTTAGCTTGCGGGCTATAACACTTTACAGGGCCAATATACTCAACCTCTTCATCAAAAAAACTATCTACAAAACCAAGACCCGGCTTGGTATCAAGCCTGCCTAAAGACCGTAAGGGGGCTTCACATCTTGCAGCACCGCATGGATTTGGTTTCTTCATAATAATTTATCTCTTCACAACCCAATATATAAACTTTACTTTAATTAGATGGCCTTGTCAAGAATAGGTGCGTGCCATAATCAAAACGAATCGACTCAAAGTTACGCAAGTTCGCACTACTTCACACGCGCAATATTAAACTCGTTGGTATTCTTGATTTCAGAGTTAAAGTCTACGCCCACAAGAGTAATCATCCTGCTCGGTTCAAGGAAACGCTCAAACACCTCTTCTCCTTGATTTGAGAAAAGGCCTCCTTGGTCTTGATTACAGAGTACAATGCCCTCATTTAGTCACAGGGCTTCATCGCCTCAGGCGCATTAAAAGACCAAAAAGAGCGTTGTTATATTCACCGGCCACTTGACTATCCAGAAATTATTGCGCGAAGTATTCATAAGTCCGACCGCCCTACGACCTGGATAATCCGCGCGAGCTATATCCGCTGCAGTCACTCCAGTCTGACCGTCCGCAGGATTTACCACTCTGGTTGCAAGTGTCCGCCAGCCCTCTAAATCCTTATTATCTTTCACATGGACGCTAGGCCAGCGTGTCACATTAAATGATTGCCCGACTGAAGCAGGAGCCTTTGCCCCATAGTACCAAACATCAGTCAGTTTATTGCAAGCGGCAAAAATGTGATCAGGAAATGCCGAAACTCCGTTGGGATTGGTAAAATGAACCTCCCTTAATGCTGATGATTGAAATGCGCTTCCTCCTAATGTGCTTGCAGCAACAATAGCGTTGGTAAGATTTGCGCAGCTCTTAAACGCTTCTGCGCCAATCGTAATAACTGAAGGCAGGGTTATTGACCTAAGGCCTGATCCAGAAAATGCAGTACTGGCAACTGTCGTGCAAAGAGGAGCTTCAAAATCAATTGCAAGTTTTGAATTGTTTCTAAATGCCGTTGAGCCAACCGATTTAAGCTTTGGAAGCTTGTTAGGCACTATATTGGTTAAACTAGATGTATCACAAAAGGCGCATACTCCTATTGTCTCAAGATTTGGAGAGACCTCTACATGTTGTAGACTATAGCAATACTCAAACACTCTGTCCTCTATAAGATAAACATCAGGGCCATAAAAAGATGCAATGCCATCATAATATACTTTCTCATAAAAGAGAGAGCCGCCAAGACCAAGCACCTTCTTGCCCGTGTCATTCTCTACATTTCTAAAATCCATCATACCATGTCCAGCATGGTATTTAGTGACCTTGAGCCCAGTACCTAGTGTTGCTACAGTTAAATTCCAGACTCCATTTGTCAAGGAAGTACCGTTAAGAACCCATTTCCCCGCAAAATAACTCTTGATTGTCTTAGGGCACTCAATAGTCAATGTAATTGGGCCTTCAGGATGCGCCACCTTCAATTGATTCTCGCTTCCAGGTGTAATCCACTTGTCAGAAATTATGCGCGCGCGCGAGTTTCCAGTGCAACACCGGGAGGTTCTGCCTTGAGCGGTTGGCCTGTTGAGCGGGCTTCAGCCGGGGGTTGAAAAAATCAGGCGTTGGCTGTATGCTTTCTTGCAAAGCAAAAAAAAACGCAAGGAGGCATCAATGGCCACAAAGGAACGACGAAAGACCCCACCCGGGGCTCCGAAGTACCACCGCCTGACGGATGAGAAGCGTATCATAATCGAGGCGCTGCGTAAAGAGGGATGTTCAAAAAAGCACATAGCGGAGAGGATTGGATGCCACCCCACGACGGTCTGGCGGGAGCTGAAGCGCAATGTCAGCAAGAAAGGCTACCGGCACAAGAAGGCGCAGGGCAAGGCAAACCATCGCGTCGCCGTGAAGGCCGCGAAGAGGCGCAGGTTCACGTCGGAGATGTGGGCGCTGGCGAAGGATCGTCTGGCGAAGGGCTGGACGTTCGAGCAGATCCATGGGCGCTGCAAGCGCGACGGCATTGCGATGGTGTGCGCCGAAACGCTTTACAAGGAGTACTACAGGCGTCAGAAGCTCGTCATGGCGGGGAAGTCGCACGAAGTCCTTCCTCCGCTTCCGAAGCGCCAGAAGAAGCGCAAGACGCGGGATCGGAACGCGAAGAAGTACCGCAACGCGGGGCGGGGCAAGATCCCGGGACGCGTGGACATCGACGAGAGGCCGAAGACGGTCGAGAACCGCGCCCGCGTGGGCAACTGGGAGGGAGACCTCATCAACGGCCTGAAGGGAACGGGCAATCTCGTCACGCTCGCCGAGCGCATGACGCGATTCGTGTTCTTCGCATATGCCGCGACGAAGGAGGCGGATGCGGTTGCGAGCGCAGTGATCGGGCTTCTCGCGTCGCTGCCGAAGGTTTTTCTGAAGACCCTGACATTCGACAACGGCAAGGAGTTTGCGAAGTTCGAGCAGATCAAGCAGGCGCTCGGCATCGAAGTGTACTTCGCCAAGCCGTACCACTCATGGGAAAGGGGGACGAACGAGAACCGCAACGGTGTCGTCCGGAAAGTCCTGCCCAAGGGGAGGTCGTTCGACGACATCACTGAGGAGGAGATACGCCGGATCGACTACATGCTCAACGACCGCCCGCTTCGGTGCCTCAACTGGCGCACGCCCAGGGAGGCGTTTGCGGGACTAATCCTCCGGCACGTGCGCGACGCCGCATAGCCGCCGGCCGCTCTTTGAAATCGCCTGCCCTTGGGGGCGGGCTTCGCCTCGCCGCTTCGCGGCGCCCCTTCGGGGACGGCTACGCCCGCCCCCAAGGGCAGTGTCGCCGAAAGGCGGAATCTCCGGCTGAAGCCCGCTTTACAAGCCAAAACAAAACTGCTATAATACCGACAACAAGCAAGAAAGCTTCGTCAGCACAGGGCTACGCAACGAGTGTTGCACTGGCTACTGGATGGCGGGAATGGATAAGCTTCACCTTTTGCTACAATAATTGACTTCTTGTTGCCATCCAGTTCAACCGCTAAGTCATTTGTGACAGTTTGGCTTTTTACTGTCATGCCAACCGTATAGGATATGGTTGATGACGAAAGGACACACTTCGTGCCATCAGGTGAATAAAGACGGATATCAAAATCATTCTTCATACCTGATTCGGCAAGAAGACGTAGGGTAAACTTTCCTTCTTCTCGCATCATAATGCGACCAGAGCTCCACATTGTCTGCCTATTATAGAATTCAATAGAGAACCCTTCCATAGAAGACCCGTCAGGTGCTGAGACCTCACCAGAAACTCGTGGATCATCATCAGCGCCAACAGGGTTGTAATTCACTGATATCGTAAAAGTATTTGATTGCGTAGGGCTCTTTGCGGTACCAACTTTGAGCCTTTGCGTCCCAGCGAAAACAGCAGCGCCCCTTGCGACAACAGTCATAGGATCAACTCCATAATCAAGTGGGATACCAAGATGTGATGTCAATATTTCACGGAAATATGGAGCAAGAGTAGGTCCACCGACGAGTATGGCACGCTCCAATGCCGATAAATCAAGATTCTTTTCCTTGAGTATTTTGGTACAGATATCAGCGGCTCGAATAATCAGGGGCTCTGCCAAGTCAGAAACCTGATTGCGAGAAATTGACATCTCAAAATCAATGGGTTCGCCATCGGCATCAACAATAGATAGTCCCTCAAGTTCAGTTGATTCCTTACGTGAAAGATCTATTTTAGCAAGTTCTACTGATCTTTTAATTCGTGCTAATGTTGCCCTCCACTCTAGAGAACCTCTTTTCAGTCCTGAGAAATTGCCTGCTTTATGCAACTCTGGTAAAACAAGTGCTTCTATAATAGCCCAATCGATATCTGCACCGCCAAGGAAATTGTCTCCTCCATGGTTTACTACTGTAATATCACCATCTTCAGCTTTCATTACAGCGGCATCAAATGTACCACCTCCAAAATCAAAAACAAGCCAAAAGGCCTTTGACGAAATCTCCTTCTGAAAGCCATAAGCTAACGATGCTGCAACAGGCTCTTGCAATAGAGCCGTTTGTTTGAAGCCTGCTAGTTCTCCAGCTTTCTTTGTCGCAGCACACTGTGCTTGCTCAAACATAGCGGGAATCGTGATGACTGCAGCACGCATATCTTCACCAGTTCGTTGTGATACATCGCCACGAAGTGCCTTTAAAATTTCGGATGAAAGCTCCTCAGGACTCTTCCGTAACCCCGATGCTGGGAAAGGGTACTCAAAATCACTTCCCATCCTACGTTTGAATTCAACAAACGCATCATTACATGAGATGTCGCGCTCTAATGCATTTTTAGCCCTATCTCCTGTATAAATCTGACCTGTTTTCTTAACATATACTGCTGAAGGAGTAATGTCTTTTTCGTCATTATTCTTTATTATTTGTGGGGTCACACCATTAAGAACTGCAACAGCACTATTTGTAGTGCCAAGGTCAATACCAAAGTCTATTGTTGTACGTTCCATTCTAATTCTCCTAACATTCTTTTTGTCAATGGTTAAAGTATTTACTTATCCTCACCAGGCCTACCAACAACAACCTCACCCTGCTGAATCATGGTTTGCTTTCGGAAGCGAATGACAGGTGAAAGCATCTCACAAATATCAGGTTCCTTTAGCCCTGAACGCTTCTCCTCAGCAACCACCTTAAGAGGAAGGCCTTCATCATATCGGTGTCCAGTCATATCAATCACTTCAATACCGATATCAACTAGTGCATCCTTTATGGCAGATATTGGACGCCATACCTTGCTAAATTCGTCTTTCGGCTCCTTTGTTTCCTCGTCAATTATACGACGTTCAAGTCGCCAAACAGCATTACCAACAGCACGCATAAATTTAAGAACATCCTTGTCTGGAATAGAATATCCATCCCGACCTCCAGAAGTGTTTGAGGATACTGTACTTCCTTCACCCAGTGAAAGTTCAATATCTCGTTCAATATCATGTGCCTCAATAGAGAGTAGTTTCTCAGCTTCACTACCGAGCACCGCTGCAGCAACAATCTTCCCACCGACCCTTGTCGCGTGGCAAGTGACCTTAACACTTTTTTTTATGGCCTTACCAGTTGCGCAGGCAGCTTTCTGAGCACCCTTACCTGCAATATTAGCAGCATTCTTTGCAATTGTTTTAGCTTTATTCAATCGTTGTTTCATAATTTCTCCTTAAAAATTACGACTTATTGGCTGAACAGCCACAGAAATGTAAGTAGAATCCAAATAAGTGTTACAATGGCTTTCAATCTTTCAATTTTTTCTTTTCTTTCAATGGCTTTTCTGTGTTTTTCTTCAGCCATCCACTCCTCCTCGTATACTTTTTTTCTTATTTCTATGGCTAAATTATCAAACTCATGGCATCTCTTTTGAATATTCTTAAATTTAGGACTATTTTTTATAAAGAGTAAGTCCTCTAAATTCTTAACACCCTTTAATAATTGATATAATGAGGAGCATAATTCAATTGTATATTCCTCTTGAATACGTTTAATAATTTGCTCTATGCCCGTAGTGTAACGAATGCCATCATTATAGCATTGAACTCTAAAGCTAACTTCCATCTGTATTTTTGAATATAACTTATCCCACATCGTTGTTATATTGGCATCAAAGTTCATGCTAATATATTCGTTGATGATTTTTGTTGCAATATCTACCTCGGAGACTGCCTTTTCCAGTCTCTCTAGTTTTTGTGCAGTGGTATAGTATGTGTCAGCAGTTATATTCCAGTGTACCATAATCTCACATCCTAAATTTACACTATGAACAACTATCAAATAGCGACGCTATTATAATAAAAATGATTGTCCCGATTATCTGACAACCGCAGCCAGAGTATTTATTCAAGACCCCTTTGAGGATGCCTTGATGGGTTATGTCATCGTCAGGGCTAGGGAATAAATCATTAGGTCTTGAAATACCCCAAATTTTTTTTATCTCTGACTGAGGGGGCTCCTCTCCATATTCCCATCCTTCTTTAATACACATACTCACATTAGGGTGGGATTTAATATCTGCGCAGAAGTAACACTGACTACAAAGATGGACATTGACACTTACTTTTGAAAAAGAGACTTGACCAAAGGTTGTCCCCATCTTCAAATTTCCCCAAAAGGGAATGGTCTTTAAGCGACGAGGATTTGTAGTGGTATATCTTTGCTTGCAAAACCAGCAAGTCTCCTCCTCATCTTTTTGCTCCTTGTTTTTCGTAATGATTTGTAAGTCTTCTTCTACAAGTGCCAACTGTTTTTTATTTTCAGCTAGTGCTTTTAGAGCTATTATTCGTTGTAAGCAGCCATCCCAGTCATTTGTCGCATTACCATATGCAACCATGCAACCTCGAACAGCGTTAAAAATGGTAGTTATAATTGCCTCTCGTATTGAAGCTCCCTTGCTTAATACAATGCGAGAGACACGCACCGTTTCTTCAACACGATTTATAATCTCATCGCATTTTGATAATCCTTCTTTGGGATTTTTTCTTGTCTCTTCGCTGGCTGTTTTTACAATTGCCTCTGTCTGTCGTAACAATACTGCAAAAGCATCATCAAGTGTGCCTTCAACATCATCAGCGTCAGGCTGTGAGAGTTTCATATACTCTATTTGGCGCAGAGCATTGGATTTGCCTCCACACTTTGCAAAAGAGATTGCAAGCTCAACATTAATCTGATCAAAGGCATAAGCAAATTGGTCACGCATAGAACGGGCAAATCGATAATCAATGCGGGGATCATTTACATATGTCACCAGCTCACTAATAAAATGCCAGCATTCTGTAGATGCTGCAACAATATTCCAATATCTCACTCCCTCGTGCCAGTACGCATGCAGTTTATTTTTATAGTCTGAACTATTTTTTTTTCGAGTGGAGAGTAGAGCGTTTTCCCCTGCAAGTGCTATCAAATGATTAAAAATAGAGAGATTGTGACATGCAATAGCCTTTGCCTCAGAATCATTACCACTAGCAATAGTCTCCCATGTTGAAATAGCATTATCATCAATTTCGCCATTAGGACAACTAGAAATTTTTCCCCTTTTAGCCTGAAAATTAGATGGCATAACCTCTGGCCAAAACCAAAAAAGAGAATAAGCAAGTCTCATTTCTGGGTTTTCAAGTGCTAAAAAGGCTTCATTGACTACATCTTGAGTGGGTGGCTTTCTACTAGCATCAAGAGGCAATACAAACTGAAACTCGTTTTCTACTGTGCCAGCATTAAAGGCTGCTTCAATATCCTCCTTGCGACGACGAATATCTTTAGGTGTTGCATTAATTGAAAGGTTTAAAAGATTGAAAGGATTGCGCATATAGATATCTGGATGAGCAATCTTAAATAGAATATTATTTGAGTCAACCATAGACATCACTTAATTACTTAAATGGGAAATGTAAATCCTGCTCAATTGCAAAATTCATTATCCGATAAAACCTCATTGCGCATACCCCAACACATCCTCGCTCAGCGCAAAAAAAGAGCGTGGCGTGTCTTAAAATCCATGTCTTGATTGAGGCACCGCCAAGCGCCCTATGAAAAACACGAATAAAAGACACACCACGCGGAATTACCCACGCAGCGCATCTTACATACTCGGCTTTTCATATGAATGTTTGGCGGTTTCCAATCAAAGCCAAATACGCAAGCTTGCGTACGCATGTAGGTTAGGTTGCCCACCCTACATTTCTCTCGCTCCAGAATTTTCTGTGGAGAGCCCTGCCGTAGCATATAATACGACCAGTCTGTGAATTTATTTTACTCCTATGGATGAATAAAGTCAAATAGGTAACTTTTTCGAGTGATAGGGAAAAAATGGCGAATTGATGAGATTTCAACATCCGAATAACAAATTGTCAACTTTAAGCGGGGATGTGACAGTTCTGGGGACATTTGAGTTTTTTAAGGGTTGCAACTCAAACGGTGCCAGCTATAGCATAAATTGTTACAAGTGGTACTACCTTATAATATTAGTTTTTGTATAAGTAATCGCATAGTATTTTTACGCTACTTTTGTGATAATATTACTAAAATAGTTCGGGTTCGATTTTGTCGCAATCTAAAGAATGGTGCTCTATTCGGAGCACCATCGCTTCATGACATTAGCGGCCGGCTTGCCGTAGATTGTGAAGCCTTTATCTCCGGCGGGGTCTTCGACAAATTCCGGACGGAAGTTGTTTTCGTCCCACTTCCACCAGAACATACCGTGCCACCATGGCGTGGATGAATAGGCTCTGATTACGGCCTCAAGGTATTTTGCCTGTTCTTCCCCATCATATTTTTTGCCGTTTTTCCAAAAGTAGGGGAGTTTAGTTGCGTTTTCTGTTGCACAGCAGCCGCATTCTCCAAAGTAAAACGGAACCTTTAATTTCTGAGCGAAGGCTTCCATGGCATCGGTGTTCTTGCCGAGGAATTCAACCATTGATTCTACGCTGCCGCCACCTGTTTGAGATGCGGGATAGTACATGCTAGTGCCTAGAGAATCAAGGGCATTAAACCAGAAATTTTCATTTTCAAGTTTTTTTATGTATTGCTCCGTTCTTATGAACGATGAAGTAATGTGTCCTTTGTAGATTTTTCTGGTATGGTCAATCAGTTTCAGCCAGTTTTCGGAAAAAGAGACCAGTTGGTTAAGCTCGCTGTCATAGCCATAGGCTTCGCAACCGGTCTTTTCAGCCATCTTGGAATAATGCGTGACCAGGTGTGTGTAGCTTTCAAACCATTTGTCACAATAGGAGAATGGTCTGTCTGGGTATACTTCTCCTTGAGGGGTGTTGATATGATACCTTTGGGTGCCGTCCCAGCATTCAATCATCGGGCGAAGCATTACTTTTATGCCTTTGCTGTGAATATAGCCTATTATTTCTTCGAGTTCGCTGTCATTGGGTGTCATGTAAAAGTCACGATACATGCGGGTGCTGTAAAAGGCATCCTGCATTACCGTGGAAATAAGGCATACCCATGGAATATTCAATTCGGCGATATGATCCACATGCTCGCGCGCGATTTTAGATGAGAAGAAACCGTTTCTTCCATAGTAGCCAAAGGTGACACCCTTAAAAGTTTCCATTTTGGTTTTCCTCTTTTAATGACGAAGGCGGGAGTTATCCCGCCTTCGCTTTATTTGTTATTACCTGTTCTCGTAGAATGAGTTGACTCGCTCGATGATTTGCTCGTCGGTCATTTTCCAAGACGGGGTAATGTCGCAAGTTCTCTTCATGAGATCGATTGTGCGAGGTGCTGCGCTCTCGTCATAGGTGACTTGGCGTCCTTTGTCTGTGGTTAGCGGGTTGACATCGTCGCGATAGGCACGGCGCTCTGTCAGCGGCGTCCAGTTGGTGAAGACATGACGACCGCTGTTGATTAGGCGCAGGCATTTGAACTTATCGCTGAAGGCTTCGGCCTCTTCTGCCGTGTCAAACTGAACAAGGAGTGCGCATGCGCTGTCAACATCGTTGTGGCGGGCAATCTTAAAGCCACCGCGCTTTTCGATGAGATTACGCATGAAGCGGACGCGGTCACGCCACTTTTCCATACCGGGGTCAAGTCGCTTGAGCTGCTCAAGGATAATTGCCGCCTGAATTTCAGAGGCGCGGTAGTCTTGACCGGCAAAGTGAGGAATCTTAACGGCATGTTCGTAGTTTTGAACGAATGTGCCTGCGTCGTGGTAGAGGCGGGCGCGATCGTAGAGGACCGTGTCACTTGTAATGACGGCTCCACCTTCGCCGCATGAAATGTTTTTGTAGTTGTTGAAGCTGTATGCGCCGATCTTACCGATAGAACCGAGGCGACGACCCTTGTAAAGACCGCCGACCGCTTGGCAGGCGTCCTCAATGACGGGGATGCCGTGTCTGTCGGCAATTGCCATGATGCGATCCATGTCGCAGGGCATATTCATCATGTGGACGCAAATGATGGCCTTTGTGTCGGGACGAATCTTGCGCTCGAGGTCATCGGGATCCATCGTAAGGGTGTCGTCCATTTCAACAAGACGGGGGATGGCTCCGACAAGCATCGGGGCGAGAGGTGAGGAAATCCATGTGTATGATGACACGAGAACATCATCACCAGGGCCGATTCCAAGGGCAATCATAGCGCAAATAAGAGCACTTGTGCCGGAGTTGACCATTAGTGCATACTCCGTGCCGGACATCTTTGCCAGCTCGCGTTCGCAACGGGCTATGCGGCCGTCCGCTCCAACTTGAAAGCGCGCAAGTTCGCCTTTTCGGATGCAGTCTGTTACTGCGTCAATTTCGGGCTGTCCAATTCCGAATCTCATCTTTATTTTCTCCTGTGTTAAGTGAAGTGTTTGTGAGTGTGAGTTGATTATGGTAAATCGCTGCCGAAGATATCGACGGCATTGTCATGAAGGATTGCCTTTTTATCTTCGTCGGAAATTCTTGCTGAAAGAACACCGCCGATTGCCTGATATTCGTCAAACCAAGGCAGGTCGGTTCCGTAGAGAATGCGTTTTCCGCCGGCAATCTCTGTCAGAACTTCGATTCTGCCCTCTTGGCCCGGAATACTTGTAAGCTCAAAATATGCTTTGGCCTTGGATTCGTTGACAACACGCTCAACGGCTTCAGGGCTCCAGTAAAAACTGTGGCCAATCAGATATGTTATGTCGGGATATCTTTTTGTCAGCTCAAGTACAGGCTCTGCACCGTCATTGGCGCTATTGCCCCAGGTGTGGAAGAGGACCGGAAGCTTTTTCTCGTTGGCAAATGTCAGAATTTTGTCAAATTTTGCATCGGTGATTTTAACCTTGTGGTATGCGGCAAGAATCTTAACTCCGCAGACATACGGCTTCCATTGATCATACATCTCAATATCTTTCTCTATGCGTTCCGGGTCATGAGGAATTATTGACAGGTAGAAGCGCAAGTCATCAGGATACTGTTTTACGATATCATAGACTTGCTGATTTGAGAATGTATTGTCAAAGAGCGAATAGTGGTGAGAAAAGATAAGCTTGGAGCCGGAACGGCGCAAATGGCGAACCATTTTTTCCGGAGTGCCGTGCGACATGCAAATCTGCGGATGATAACCCATGTGGCCATGGACATCATAAACGGTAAAAGGGAGTCTGCCGTTGTTCCAGAATTCCGCGGCAAGTCCGCTTTCCCATACACATTTCTTATCCATTAGAGAACCTCCTCTGAAATGATTCGCTCAAGATTGCCGGAGGCAATCAAGTCTTTGTCCGCTTCGTCTATTTCAAGATGCTGAACAACTGCCATCATGCTACCCTGTGTATAGTCAGGATAACCGCTACCATAGAGAATACGCTTGGCGCCGTAGTCCCTTGCAAAATCGCCGACGGCCTCAGGCATCCATATGTTTGATATTTCAAGGTAGACATTTTTGTAGGTGTCCATTATCGGGCGTAATTGACGCTCGGTTCCCCAAAGACTGCCAAGTCCCGGACCAAGAATGTAGATATTATCTGGGAAAAGCTCCAGGAAATTGTATAAGCCATTCCAATCATCGGTAAATGCCGTACGGTGAATAAAGGTCGGAATCCTGCGTTCACGAAGAGCATCCATTACGCTGCCGATGGAAATACGAGCGGGAACCCAACGCTCGAAGCCGGGAAGAATACGCACTGCCGCAATGCGGTTCTCTTTCATGGCATCAAAGAAGGCTTCGCCCTTTGGTAATTCATTGCAGCTTTCGGGAAGGATATTCCACATTCCGTAGAGACGATGATCGTAATCGTCCTTTAGCATGCGGGCAAGCTGCTCGTTGCCATATACGGCACCCACATCAACATTGAGATAGCGTACCAGAGCCTTCTCAACACCGGAGTGGTCCATAACCTCGTAGAGTGCATTAACATCCTTGGCTTGGCATAGCCTAGGATTCAATGACGCTCCCAAATTGCAATTGGAATCAAAAAAACGCCTTTTCAACATAGTGTTGACCCTTTGTCTTTAACTTGAGTTTTCGTAAGAATATGTTTATATTATATGTCATAAAGAATGGCAAAACAATAAATATTGTTGCCATAACTTAAAAAATCTTGCTCTCTTATGGCTGAAATCTCAACTCTTCTTCAAAGATTTTTGAATGTTAAGGTGTCGAGGATAATCAATTCATCGTCACCATGTAGGCAGTTGCATTCACGGACGGAGATGGAAAAGCATCGTTTGGATGTTCACCAGCACCGTGAAATGCTTTATGTTTTTGAGGGTGAATCTGATTTTTTGTATCGCGATTCGATTTGGCGGCTTACTCCCGGTACTTTGGTTGCAATTGATGAAATGGAGCCCCATTCATACGGTTACTCCAAAGATGATGACGGACTTTTACATTTATGGATTCATCAGCATTCATCAACAATCACGGCATCTTGTCTTGAGGTTAAAAACGGTGCGGTTTTCCACTCCGGATTTATGGGAAATATTCCTCATTCCGCATCAGCGTATTTGCTTCATAGGTGGAACTCTTTATTTGCAAACTCTTTTGAAGACGAGATATTTTTATCGCTTGCGGTAAATTTTGTCCAGACGCTAATGTGTGAATACGCAATGCGGATGTTAAAGCAGAATATGGGCGAAAATGAGATTCAAAGCGAGCTTGTTGAATTTGTCGAGGCCTTTATTGAGCGAAATCACGGACGGGATTGTTCACTTGCCCGCCTTGAGAAGGTTACTGGATATAGCCGCTTCTATCTTTCTCATTTATTTAAGCGTCTCCGGAATATTACCATTGGTGAGGCCGTTGACGCTGCCCGAATCCGCTACTTGGAGGATGTCAGCCCTCAGGGGTTGAAGCAGCAGGTTCTAGCTGAGGCGTTGGGCTTTTCCTCACTCGCCTCATTTTGCATTTGGAAGAAAAGAAAAATGTCCAATAAGTGGATTTAGCCTATCAAAGTAGCTTTTGCATCATTGAATCTTCTCAAGGGACAGGCCTCGCACCAATATTGCCAAACACTCCACTTTTTGGTAATATATCTGCCTAAGGGACAGGCATCAGAGACATTGTCACATTCACCACAAGGAGACAACAATGAGAAAACCAAGAGTCAAGAATATAGGCGAAAGCTACTACCATATAGTAAGCAGATGTATCTTCAGTCAGTTTTTGCTGGGGGATACAGATAAAGATATGTTCGTCAAGATGATG
>JAZUMF010000096.1:0-60589 GCA_045603485.1 Kiritimatiellia bacterium
ATCGTTTTTATAAAGGATACATTATTAACATTAGGTTAAATAAAAGACTTTCTCGGAATGCGTGTTCCAGGTTTTTTATGTAAACTTGATTTTACGACCTAATTAAAAATTGGCTTTACCCACACTTTTCAAGGAAGAGCCAAAAAAATCAAGAATATAGGGTAACTTCAAAGACAATGCATCAATTTGGTCCATTTTACTTGATAAAGGCAAAACATGAAACCTAATCCATGGGAAGTCATAAACAACTATGGCGTAAACAGACTCCCTGCCCGTGCCTATTTCATACCCTTTGTAAACAACGACAAGGCAACCGTATTACTTGATGGTGTTTGGTCATTCACACTCCTTGAGACACCAAAAGAAACGCCGAAAAACTTCTTTAACCCCGAATTCGACGACAGCGGTTGGGATGCCATACCTCTTCCATCATGCTGGCAAATGCAAGGCTATGACCACCCGCATTACACCAACATCCAATATCCTATTCCAATCGTAGATGCCCCTTTTGTGCCGTCAAAAAATCCCACAGGGCTCTATCGTCGCTCATTTATCGTCCCCGAATCATGGAGAAACCGTAACATTCGCCTTCGCTTTGACGGTGTTGATTCATGCTTTGAGCTTTGGCTTAATGGTGAATATATCGGTATGGGAATGGGAAGTCGCCTACCGCACGAATTTGACATAACAAAGCATATAGATTTTGATGGTGAAAATTTCATTGCAGTCCGCGTCGTCAAATGGTCTGCTGGCACCTTTATGGAAGATCAGGACATGTGGTATTTCAGCGGCATATTCCGCTCTGTATCACTGGTATCATTACCAAAATCGACAGCACTTGAAGATTTCTGCTTTTCAACAGACCTTGATGCGACCTACACAAACGCTTCGCTAGATATGACAGCCATTATATCGGGCAATCCAGATTCAGTAAAGACTGCCATACTGACGACAGAGCTTTCTGATGCCGATGGCAATAAGGTACTGTCGAAGAGTGCCAAGGCAACCATTGGTAAAGTAAAACTCTCCGAGAATGTCGAAAAACCTAAGCTATGGAACGCTGAATCCCCTTACCTGTACACATTAAAGGTAAAACTCGCGGATTCGCAAAACACCACTGAAACTGAATTCAAAGTAGGCTTCCGAAAAATAGAGATTAAAGATGCCATACTCCACCTAAATGGTCAACGGCTAATCTTCAAGGGAGTCAATCGCCATGAGTTCAATACAGAATCAGGGCGCACACTCTCAAAGGAATCCATGCTCCAAGACATAATCCTGATGAAGCAAAACAACATCAACGCCGTACGGACATGCCACTATCCGAATGATCCGATTTGGTATGACCTTTGCGATGAATATGGCCTTTATCTGATAGATGAATGCGATATTGAAACCCACGGCTTCAGCTTCACAGACTACAACATAAGCAATCGCCCTGAATGGGGCGACGCTTACTGCGACAGAATGTATCGTATGATTTCGCGCGACCGCAACCATCCGTCCATTATCTTCTGGTCGCTAGGAAATGAATCAGGCTTTGGCTGCAACCACCGAAGGATGGCCAAGCTTACACGCGAAATGGATTCAACGCGTCCAATCCACTACGAAGGCGACTATGCTTGTGAAATCGTAGATGTCTTCAGTCGAATGCATGCCTCAATACCTGAGTGTGAACGCATAGTCGACGGTCGCGGACCAACGCCGACCGACCCGCCACTTGCACCGCCGGAGCACTTCAATTCGCTGCCATTCATACACTGCGAGTTCGCCCACTCTATGGGAAATGGCCCTGGCTCAATAAAAGAATACTGGGATTACATTTGGGACTACCCGAGAGCTTGCGGAGCCCTCGTATGGCAATGGCAGGATCATGGCATAACCAAATTTGACAAAGACGGCGAACGCTTCTTCGCATATGGCGGTGATTTTGGCGACACCCCTAACGATGGTTCATTCCTCTGCGATGGAATGCTCTTCCCCGATAAAACGCCATCGCCGACCTTACACGAGTTTAAGCAGGTAATTCAACCGATTGCCACAGAACTCATTGACGCAAAAAGACTTACTCTTAGAATAAAAAACCGACTGGCATTCACTGCCCTCGATAAATACACCGCATCTTGGAGCATATTGGCGGACGGCACTCCGATTGCAACTGGAGCATTCCCCCTGCCCAAAGTCTCCCCCTATGCAGAAACAACTCTTAAAGTGCCGTTTGCAATCCCGCCTGGAAAAACCGAAAGTCGAGAGTTGATACTCGTTATCGAATACAGGCTAAAGCAAGCTACCCCCTACGCAGATGCAGGTCATGAGGTCGGATTTGCTCAGTTCATACTTCGCAAAGCATCCCAGAGCAAGCACACGCCACACCTTTTACCGTTCACCGGCGCCAATCTCGACCAGCAAAAATTATCGCCGTCCTCGTTAGAAAATTGCCGATATATAGTTTGGACTGGTGATGATTATGAGATAATTCTCGATAAAGCCAAAGGAATAATCGTATCTTGGCGGCAAGGCGACAGAGAAATCCTTCAAAAAGGGCCTGTACCGCTCTTTTGGCGGGCAACAACAGCCAATGACGGCAAACAAAGCTTCAGCTCAATCAGCAAAGAATGGGCTAATGCCGGGCTTAAGGATCTAATAAGCCGAATTGATGAAGCATCGATTCGAAACGGCAGAAACGGGCCCGAGCTTGTGACGCCGATATTCCTCGCAGGGCCGAATATGCGCTCCGGAATCAAGACAGAGCTGCGCTATTCAGTTGACGCGGAAGGAAGCCTCTACATCAACTACAAAGGAAACTTTGACAGTAATTGGGAAACGAATACCATACCGAGAATTGGACTCCAGTTAAAGCTCCCGCTCTCAAATTCATTGACAAAATGGTATGGCCGCGGAGCAAATGAAAGCTACTCAGACACCTGCGAAGCCGGCAAATTCGGAATTTGGCAATCGCCAACCGAAGATCTTATGACCCGATATGTGGTTCCACAGGAAAACGGCGCTCACTTTGAAACAAGATGGGTTGAATTTACATCCGACACAGGGCATAAGTTAAAGATCGACTCAGACCGGCCATTCAGCTTTGGGATAAACCGCTATGAAACAATGGACATAGAAAATGCCCGACATCCCAACGAACTTACAAAATGCGATTACTATGTCCTCTCACTGGACATAGCGCAAAATGGCATTGGCATAAACTCGTGCGGCCCGCGCTGCCTTGAAAAATACGAGTTAAAGCCAAAAGAATTCAATTTCACCTGGAAGCTTACAACAAGGTAAAACTATGGATAATTTCGAACAGACAAAAATCACCGTCACCGACATCCGTCACATCGGAGATCCCCAAGTAGTTCCCTATAACGGACGCTACTACATCTATGCGACAAGTGCATCAAACGGCTTCAAAGTCTTTGAAACCGAAGACCTTGTCCATGTTACGGACAAAGGTCTATGCTATGAAGGAGTCACCTGGGGCAAAAACCGCTTTTGGGCACCTGAGGTTCTCCATCACAACGGCAAATTTATAATGTACTACACTGCGCAGAACAATGACGAAGAAGGACTTCGAGTAAGCGTAGCGGTGGCAGATTCGCCCCTAGGACCCTTCAAAGACATTCAAGATACACCTGTATTTGACTTTGGTTATGCAATAATTGATGCCTCCCCGTTCGTTGATGAAGACGGCAAAGGCTACCTCTACTTCTCCCGCGACTGCTCCAAGAATATAGTTGACGGTCATCACACCAGCCAAATCTATGGCGTAGAACTAACCGATGACATGCTCTATCCCAAAGGCGAACCGATTCTCCTTTCAACGCCAACCGAACCATACGAAAAGCTATCGCAAAACTATCTCTGGAATGAAGGCCCCGCCATGGTCAAAAACAATGGCATTTACTATCTGTCATATTCAGTCAACTGCTACTCAACCAAGGATTACAGCGTCTGCTATTCAACCTCGACAAGCCCGCTAGGGCCATTTACCAAGGCACCTGAAAATCCCATTCTTGCAAAAATCGAAGGAATCGTATCAGGGCCGGGACACAATGCCTACTTCAAGACATTCGACGGGCAGCTTATGACCTCATTCCACATTCATTCAGACTATGAAAAAGGCGGTGGAGACAGGCGTATATGTTTTGCCAAGGTAGCCTTTGAAGACGACAGGCTCGTGATAGATTATAAGTAACAAATATGATATAATAAATGGTATGAACTACTTAACATCTCCAGCCCCAAATGGGCAACCCATTACATTTTGCTATTCTGGCGTAGGTATTGACCTCACAGCCAAAGAGAATGGCTATCGCGAATTTGCTGCCAACGGGCAGAAATATGTCGTCCTTGACACCACCCTGTTAAGGGCAATGATTGCCGATGAGAAGCTAATCAAAAAGTATCAAAAGATTCTTCCAGAGCTTGGTGTTGAATTCTGCGATGCTCACTCGTTCTACAACGAGTTAGACGATATGTGCTGCCCCGACGAAGCCATCCGTCCACGCATGCTCGAGCGTCACAAGATTGCAATGGACATCTCGGCTGCATTCGGTGTCGATACAATTACAATTCACATGGGTCGCTTCACCGACCACTCAATCTCACCACGCACCCATATCGACTATGCAATGAAGTCACTTGAAGAGCTTCTTCCGGTCGCTGAAAAGCTCGGCATGGTAATTTGCATCGAAAATGTGTGGTACCAGACAAGCGCAGCCTCCACACTGCTAGAAGCGATAGAACGCTTCAAAACGCCAGCCCTTGGCGTATGCTTCGACGCCGGACACGCAAATATCATGTCAGGCCGTTACCGTGCGCCAGAAAACAGAATGTGGGCAACCTATCCCGGCCGCGAGCCCGATTGGAATGACCATGTTTTGGATGATTTGTTCCCACACATCGTCAACTGCCATCTCCACGACAATAACGGTGTATTGGATATGCACCAGATTCCTGGTGATGGAAATGTCGATTGGAAGAGCATGATGCCAAAACTCAAAATGGCACCCCGCCTTCGCGTATTCCAGTGTGAAGCGGCAACCGCAACCGGCGTAGGCCCCAACAACTTCACAATTCGCAAGGCAGTCGATCGCATGTATAAGCTTATCGCGACAGACTCGCCGCTGTAAGCCGTAACCATCAAATAAAAAAACTGCTGAAGATTCTTGCATATCGCAAGCGCTTCAGCAGTTTTTTTTAACGATAACTTTGCAAACCTTAAAAACAAAGATACAGTCAAAGATTTTCAGACTTACCTCAGCTTCAAAATCGAGCCAAGCTGATAATAGGTCTTTGACGCCCAGGGCGTGCCACCATATGCTCCAAGATTTATGCGGCGCCCCTTTGCATGAGGTTCATAAATATGATTTGCAAAATCAGGAGCACCAGCATCAATACAAGGGCTGGATACTTCTGATTCCTCGCCGGCAAAAGTGCCGCCAAACCAACCATCTTGTATATAGCCATTCTTTGCTCTCGTTATAAGGTGATAATAAGGCGCACCGGTCCAAAGAGGGTCAGCCACAAAATTCCCCTCTCCTTCATGCTCCTCCTGAAGACAGGAATACTCAATTGAAGCGACATTATGAGCCCCTGAAACTGTATGCCCGCATGAGATAGAGTTCATCATTTTTGATAGAGAACCACCTAAAGAAGCAACGCCATATCCCTTGCCATCGGCAATTGTGCAATTAACAAGCTCCATTTCAGAGCTTGCGCAAGTGACGGATGAATATCCGTCATAGCCATAATATTTAGATGTGGCGCCGGAATATGCAATCCCGCCATGATTACGCACAGAATAATTTCCATATGTGCCATTGCCTCTTGCAGCAAAAAATAGGCAGTTTGTCATAAAAAGGCGTCCACCGCTTAAAAGGAAATCAGACTGGGCAGGTCGACTGCTTATAGTACCAGGAACTGTACGCGAATCAAATACGCAGCGCTCAATGACTGAAGTTGCAAGACCGTCAGAAGTCCTCCAGTCATCTAAAAGTATGATGCCCGCAGCATATGGAAATGTTGTACTACTACCACTCGCAACATAACTGCCTGTAAATACAGAGTCACTCATCTTAAAAGTACCAGGATTACGAATTGAAAGAGCGCCACCAGAGGCCCCTCCAGGTGAATACCAGGAACCTTGAATATAATTTCCCGTAAAAGTACAGTTGTAAATTTCAACATTGCCGTGTTCTGTTCCAATTGCAGCACCCAAATATGTCTGCCTTCCACTACTCCCGTTCATATAATTACCGGTAAAAATGCTACTACGAACGGTTATATTAACCATATATGCCATTACAGCTGCGCCAAAACTACAACAATATCCTCCATTATTAGAAGCATAATTTTTATCAAACTTGCAATTATCAATAAGAATACTTCCTGAATTTATTGCAGCGATAGCACCGCCGCCGCCATGCTGTCCCGCTTTTCTGGGGTCATTCGTAGTAGTTTTATAAGCGTTACTGGTGAAAACGCAATTTGAAATAACTGTTGTTGATTTGTCGGCGTAGATGGCCCCGCCCCTTGCGGCGCCATAAGAGACAAATCCACCTTGGAATGAAATTCCATCAGCTGTAAAAGAAGAGAGACTTGTCAGAGCTAAAAATCTGATATTATATGTAACACGCTTAAAAACGGTCTCACTTTCTGAACGCTCAAATGAATTATCCGCGGTACCCAAATATCCGCCGCTCAGCCTAACCGGAATCGTTATTGAAGAGAGCGTAATCTGATTTGTTGTAGTATAAGTACCGCTGGCAAAATAAACATTTACCTCAGTCGCACTATCAGCGACAGCTGCCTTAATAGCATTTTGAACATTAAGTCCTACAGTATAATTTCCGCCGTTGATAGCATTAGACCAACTTCTGCCGGAAAAATCCCCACTACCAGTAGTAGAAACGAAGATATCAACCGCAGAGAGGTTTGCAATTAAAATAAGAGAAGCTAAAACTGCAAAACACAATTTTTTCATAATTGCTCCAAATCAGTACTGATAAAATAATGTCTATTAATTACTAACTAACAGACTCATTTCTATAATTTATATCATATAAATAAAGTTGTCAAGAATCTCTTATAAATATTTGCATGAATATTAGATTATCATAATTATACTCACAAAAACTGTTCCGCACCGTAATCTCATTCTGCACCGAATAACCAACTGCCAAAGTATTGCAATTTCTCTGTATTGATTTGCGGATAGAGTTTTTTGACAGGATTCACATTTATAGGGACAGTCCTTTCCACTTCATTGCTACAGACTCACCTCTATAAGTTGTAATCATTACACAAAAAAACTACTGAGGTCTCTTGCATATAGCAGACACCTCAGTAGTTTTTTTTTACGATAACTTTGCAAACCTTAAAACCAAAGATACAGTCAAAGATTTTCAGACTTATCTCAGCTTCAAAATCGAGCCAAGCTGATAATAGGTCTTTGACGCCCAGGGCGAGCCACCGTATGCTCCAAGATTTATGCGGCGCCCCTTTGCGTGAGGTTCATAAATATGATTTGCAAAATCAGGAGCACCCGCATCAATGCAAGGGCTGGATACTTCTGATTCCTCGCCTG
The DNA here is from genome assembly GCA_045603485.1 of Kiritimatiellia bacterium. Lineage (GTDB taxonomy): Bacteria > Verrucomicrobiota > Kiritimatiellia > RFP12 > JAAYLN01 > RGIG5952. The sequence continues at coordinate 7,592 of JAZUMF010000096.1, forward strand.
CAAATGTGCCGCCAAACCAACCGTCTTGGATATAGCCATTCTTGGCCTTCGTTATAAGGTGATAATAAGGTGCACCGGTCCAAAGAGGGTCAGCCACAAAATTCCCCTCTCCTTCATGCTCCTCCTGAAGACAGGAATACTCAATTGATGCTGCATTAACAACACTGGAGACGCTATGCCCTGACGAAATGGAGTTAATCATTCTTAATGTTGTATCACCCATGGCAACAGCACCATAAGCTTTTCCATCGGCAATTGTGCAATTAACAAGTTCCATATAAGAAGAAGCACTAGTCCATTGCGAATAAAAATAGCCATGATAAGACGATGATGTTGAACTACTCGCTGCACTGCGAATTGAATAATCGCCATAAGTACTGCCGCCTTGGGAACCATATATTAAATTATTGGTCATAAAGAGACTTCCACCTGTTAAAAGAATATCACTTTGAGCATAAAGAGTCACATTGGCAGAAGAACTCTTTACCGAATTAGGAACCTTTCTTGAATCAAATACGCAACGCTCGATAATAGATGTGGTAACCCCATCACCAGACTTCCAATCCTCAAGAAAAAGAATTCCCGCCGTATATATCCTAATTCTATCAGAAGGATTTGCAACATAATTATCTGAAAAAATCGAATCAGTCATAACAAATGATTTTGCGTCACGAACTGCAATTGCTCCACCAAAAGCACCTCCGTGATCATAAATGGCTCCCTTTATATAATTACCGGAAAATTCACAGTTTTTAATAGACAAACTTCCATAAAGAGTTGATACTGCACCGCCAAATAAGGTGTTACGCCCAGCTGAACCATCCATATAATTTTTTTCGAATACACAATTCTTTATATTCAACGATACGCTATATCCGAAAACTGCAGCGCCATAACCCTGATTAAATGTACCACCTAACACATGACGATTTCCAGTAAATGTGCAATCGTCTAAAGTAAGGCTACCAGATGTAACAGCTCCTACGGCCCCGCCACCTGACACAGTTGCAGAGTTGTTCCGAGAATCTTTTGCTGTATTCTGAAATCCGTTAGAAAGAAAAACACAATTTGAAATAGATGTCGTCGACGCATCCAAATAAATTGCACCTCCGCGTGCTCCACCGCCAGATACATATCCCCCTTGGAATGTAATTCCTTCAATGACCAAAGAAGGAAGACTTGCAGCCCTGATAAATCTGATATTATATGTAACACGCTTAAAAACGGTCTCACTTTCTGAACGCTCAAATGAATTATCCGCGGTACCCAAATATCCGCCGCTAAGCCTGACAGGAATTTTGATCGACACAATCGAAATCTGATTCGTTGTCGTGTAGGTGCCTCCGGCAAAATAAACATTTACCTCTGTTGCACTATTTGCCACAGCAGCGGTAATGGCATTTTGGACATTTAGTCCTACAGTATAATTTCCGCCATTTATAGCATTAGACCAACTTCTGCCGGAAAAATCCCCACTACCGGTGGTAGAAACGAAGATATCAACCGCAGAGAGGTTTGCAATTAAAATAAGAGAAGCTAAAACTGCAAAACACAATTTTTTCATAATTGCTCCAAATCAGTACTGATTTTGAATTAGGTCGTAAAATCAAGTTTACATAAAAAACCTGGAACACGCATTCCGAGAAAGTCTTTTATTTAACCTAATGTTAATAATTTATACTTTATAAAAACGATTGTCAAATTTTTGCTTTGAAATCACCCCCCCCCGTAAAATTTTATACATATATTATTACATTGCACCATATTACGAAGGCTTAACATTTTTTTATAAAAAACACAAGACATCATTTGATGTCGCAAATGACGCAGTGTTATCACCTTTAAGTGTCAGACAGTTACACTTGACACAACAACAAAACCTCACTATACTAACACAATAAATAGTCGGTATCACAATTTCTCTGCGTTCTTTGCGTTCTCCGCGTGAGAATTTTAACTACTACTTTTACAAAATCTCTGCGCCTCTGCGGCTCTGCGGCTCTGCGATAAAACTTTTTTGCTACTACTATTTTTACAAAAACTCTGTGCCTCTGTGATGATTCGCGGATAAAGTTTTTTGACAGGATTAACAAGATTAAACAGGATTACGAAATGGAACTTTGTGCCTCTGCGCCTCTGTGTTAAAATCAAAACTGCCACTCGCATTTTGTTCCGCACCATAATCTCATTTTAACCTCTAAACAACCAACTATCATAATATCTGTGTACTTCGCAAAAGGCACAAAAAACTTAACCTAAAAACTACAAAAATTATTCATTCTTCATTATTACCTATTACCTATTACCTATTACCTAACTTTTCTGGGGACAGTCCTTTTTGATTCCCCTTCTCAATATCTTAATAATAAACATTCTAAATTTTGACACACTCAAAATGAGATTACGGTGCGGAACAAAATCTTACCAAAAATCTCTGCGTCTCTGCGGCTCTGCGTGAGGTCTTTTAACTACGACTTTTAAAAATCTCTGCGTCTTTGCGGCTCTGCATTCTCTGCGATAAAACTTTCATTTTAGGGGACAGTCCTTTTTGATTCCATTCGCAATATACTAATAATTAACATTCTAAATTTTTCACACACCCAAAATGAGATTACGGTGCGGAACAAAATCTCACAAAAAATCTCTGCGTCTCTGCGGCTCTGCGTGAGGATTTTTAACTACGACATTAAAAAACCTCTGCATCTCTGCGCCTCTTCGCCTCTGCGATAAAAATTTCATTTATAAGGGGACAGTCCTTTTCGATTCAGCAACTCAAATGAGATTACGGTGCGGAACAAAATCTCACAAAATCTCCGCGTTCTCTGCGGGAGGACTTTTAACTGCGAAATTTCTCTTTTTCGTGTCCTGCGCCGTAGGCGCTCGGATAGCCGTTATCGTACGGGTCTTGCGTAGTCAAAGGCTTTTTCACCAAAGAGCATAGAATAACCAATTGTGTAGCCTTCAGGAAGGCCAAGATAAGATGGCAATTCCTTCCAATGCTTGGCGACTACAAGAGGGACAAATCCGCACCAGCAAGTACCCAGGCCCAAGGCTTGCGCCATCATTTCAAAATGTGAAAGTCCAATTACACAATCAATCTCGCCAGTTGCCGAATTGGGACCATAAGCTGAAATAACGATATGGGGAGCTCCGCGTAAAATGGGATCCATTCCACGCTTAAGCATTATTGTGATAGTCCGCAAAAACGGCTCGGCCTTAACGATTTCTGGATCTATTTTCAATAGATTCTCCGCGACCTGTTTCCTAAAATCGGCAACCTTTGCTTCACTGTCAAGAATGATGTATCTTGTATCTCTGGCATTGCAACCGGTAGGAGCCATATCAAGTGCTCGCTCTAAATACGACAGCTGTTCTTTTGAAGCAATTTTGGAGGTGTACTCTCTGCAAGAATAGCGGTGCTCCAACAAATTCAATATATCATCGGCCGACGGCAATCCCTTTGGCATTGTCTTACCGACATCAAGCTCATCATAAGATAGAGCACCAACAGGGCATGCCGCATAGCAATGATGACACTGCATGCACTTTTGTAAATTTGAAACAATGGGCTTGCCTTCCTTCATTGTGACAACGCCCAAAGAACAGACTTGCGCGCATCGACCGCAACCAATGCATCTTTCGGTATTTATTGAAATGTTCATACGACAATTGTACCAAAAAATCATTTTTGATGATATCTGGTTAAATACGAAAGCGGTAATATCGCCATTATTGCACACAGCGCAACAGCAAAGATGATTCCTTTAAAAATCACTGCCCACGGGACTATCAATTTTACAGCCAAGCCCGCGGACATCATCCATCGTGATAGTCCTGTAAACGACCAGCCGATTAGGATTCCAGAAATGAGGCTTAATACGACAGAACAAAGCGTAACCAGCAGTGCCTCGCCAAAAATCAAACGGCAAACCTGTTGGCGTGTCATTCCGATTGCCCGCATAACATCAAATTCATGTCGTGATCCATTGACCGAAGCTATCAGGAGCGCAACGATGCTGGTTGATGTGACTATCAAAGACCAAAAAGGTATACGGGCCATCGTCCCCAAAATATCATTGCCATGGGATAGCGTACCGTCAGCGATTTCGTCTCTGTGATGAACTCTAATTGCACTGTCGCCATCTGACTTTACCGCTGCCCTTAGCTCGCTGTCGAGCCGTGCCGCAGCCTGCAATCCTCCCAAAGACCGAAGCTCTTTTGTCATATCGACCCATAGAAAATAAGTCCGATCGATATTTCCGGTCATCTCTCTTACGACTTTTTCATCAACAAAAGCCATGCTTGCAGTACGGCCTTGAAAGCTCCTGCCCTTGGCGCCTTCATTACCGAATGATGTCCTGACGAGGCCGCGCGATGTTACCATATGCCAATTCAAATCTACCACACCGGCGACCTCGAACTCTTTATCTCCAAAGACGATTTTATCACCTAGATGAAGATTACCCATTCTTGAGAGCATCGCAACGATGACACACCCTTTACCTTCAGCCATTGACTTTACCGCCGAATCGGGAGTACCCTCAACGAACTTAAAGGGCGCCATTGGCTTATCGCCACCAAAGGTCTTGATGGCATCTGCACCAAAGAGCAAAATATTCCCCTTGGGAATCTCTTCCTCGCGGCCAATAAAGGCTGGACTTTTCTTATCGATCGGTCGCTGCGTGCAATCTAAAGTCAAAAAGCGTCCGTCCTCTATGCCCTTACAGATGCTGGCGGCTTCGACCTGCTCAGAATCAAGACCATTTGGCAATATGGATACTATCGCATCTGGCCACTCAGGGCTAGGAACAAAGCTGGACATTAGCGTTCCTCCCCAAATATGGACGGCTATAAAGGCTCCAAGACCCAGCGACAGGGTCAATATAGTGCCAGATGATCTGGCGGGATCGCGGCTTATGCGGCGTTGGAGCAATCTATAATCCAATGATAAGAACCAACCCAGCGGACGCAAAAAAACAAACTCTATCAACCTCATCAAGGGCTGAATACCGAATATCAGCGCACCTATAAATGTAGGCATTCCTATCAAAAGAACAAGCATTGATTTAACATTTTCAGGCAGAGAGAACTCTATCGATAAAAGAGGCAGTGGCAGTAAAAGTACAATCGCAACGAGAGACTTCTTCAATGAGACAGGCTTTACTTCGGTTATATCACCGCCCGAAATCTCCAGGGGCCTTACCTTAACGGCAGAGCGTATAGGCAGTATTGTCGCAAATGCTCCGACAGTAAGTGCCATAATGAAACCTGCAATTGGACTTGCCCATCCGATAGAGACTATTGACGGCAGCTCACCCGAAGCGCGTTCAGACCACAAAAAGAGCTGAAGGAGCAAGGTCGCAAAAAGAGTTCCCAATATCCATCCCAGAAAAACTATTATCATCGTCTCGAAGAGTACCAGGCGCGCAACACCGCCCTGCGTCATTCCCGCGCATCTCAACTCGGCTATCCGACGGCGACGCAGGGATAAGCCGATCATCAATACTGTAGCTAAAAGCGATGAAGCGGTAATTACCGCTAATGTCAAAGACATCGGCATAGAGCTTAAAAGATTCTTAATGGTATCGCCTCTAAAGCGTTCCGCGACAGATTCAACGGTATATAATTGACAGCCCTTCGCCTGTGGAATCCTTGCTAAATATTTTCCCACGATTGATGGATTTACCCCATCATGCAGATTTATCAAAGCAAGGTTTGCCTCTTTTGAATAATTGGGGGTTCCATTTGCAAAAACAGCTACGGCGGCTTCATTCATATATACTGACGGAAATGCCAGAATTAGATTGCTTGCCTTGAAAAAACCTACAATTTTTAATTTTGCCGTACCATCGGGAAGAATAACCGCCATTTCGCTACCGACAGCAGGCTTAGGGACACGAAGTCCAAATAGAGCCTCAGAAACGACCGCTTCCGGAATTTTAGACTCGCTCTTAGGTAGTCTGCCTTCAACCTCGCCCACATCAAAAGGAATGCCGCTATTTGGCAACTGGGCAAAAAGACCTCTAAAAGGAGGACCTTGAAGAACCCTGCCGCCAGGACGCATATCTATCGTGGCAGTCATTGTCGCCAATGGAAGCACGCTCTTGATTTCCCTAGCATTGGCTAGCCCCTGAAGGACTTCCGGCTTAATCGGCATGGCAATGCGGTGTTGCCTACGCCCCATAGTTGCCTCAGCCGTGGGCTGCACCCCTTCATTGGGAAGATTACGGGCTTTAGAGAGTTCGGATGGTTCTCTGCCACCTTTACCGGCACCACCTCGGCCTTCTGAAGCGCCGGCGATCCAAGCGGCATAGGGAGCCGCGGCTCTACGGGATGCTTCATATCCGGAGTTTATTGCGGTATTGGCAAGACCGACATGCCAAACGACCAAGCCAACAGCTGCGGCTACTCCTAAAAGCGCAGACCAAAACCTGCCACCCTCATACCGAATTGATCTTAACGCCAAACGGGCTATCATTAACGAGCCTCCTCAGCGCTACGGGTCATAGCATTTAAGTATCTGGAAGTCACAAGTGCGGCATCACCCGCAGTATCAAACGAATCCCAAAAAGCCCCGTCGCCGAGAATGTGGACGCGCTCTGTCGAGGCCGCCACGATTGGGTCGTGACTTACAACCAGAATGGTTGAACCTAATTCGCCGTTAAGCCTCCTCAAAAGCTCGCAAAGAGATTTTGCCGCGGGGGAATCCAAATTACCCGAAGGCTCATCGGCGAGCACTATATCCGGATTACCGGCCAAAGCGCGAGCTATCGCAACACGCTGACGCTCGCCACCCGAAAGTTTATCTGGAAAGTGCTTGCGGCGATGGCTCAGGCCCAAAACATTGATCAATTGCTCTATTCTATCCTGATTTTTATTGCCGGCACCATCTAGTAATAGTGGCAATGCGATATTCTCTTCGGCGGTAAGAGTCGGAATAAGATTAAAGTCTTGAAAAACGAGACCTATGTGACGACGCCTGAAAAGCGTCACTTCCTTGTCGCTCATCCCGACAATCTCACGACCGCCTACAACGATGCTGCCTCTATCTGCAGATAACAATCCTGCAACCAGATGGAGAAAAGTACTCTTTCCTGCTCCAGAGGGTCCCATTATCGCCTCAAACGCCCCCTGCTTCATCGAAAAATCCAAGTTGCGAATTACAGAGACGGCATTTTCACCAGACCCGAATTGCTTATAAAGAGACTTGACCGTTAATGCTTGTGAGATATCCATATTAAAAACCTGATAAAACAGCAAAAGATTCAATCTATTTAAACGATAAACGACGGCAATGGGTTCATTCTCTAGCGTTGCGGATGGAGTATAAAGGTGAAAGCCTGCGGTGTGCGAAAGCGTCTATCTAGTGGGAATACGGCAGTTCCTCGCACTGTTAATTAAATCTTCAAGCTCTTGAACTTACCTTACGCAGATAGGGAAAAGACAAAAAAAGAGGGATGGCTTCAGAGAAGATTTAACCGTTAAAACGGCATATCTTGTTACAAGCCACCCCGTCTATCGGATTTTGACAATGCCTGAATTGAAGGCATTGGCAATAGGCTATATTCTACAACTTCCAAAGACCGTGCAGGTTGCAGTATTCATAAACAGCTTTAACTGTTTCGCCGGGTAAAAGCGCGAATGCCGCTTCTGGTTTACCAAGCGGATCGAGTACTTTACGCTGATTGCCTAAAGTGGTTTCAATGGCAATCCAATCAATATGATGTGCTTCGACCATCGGATGCTCGACAGCACCGACTTTTACCGTTACAACATTGCCCTCAACTTCGGCAACCGGCACATGCTTTTCACCGGCACCATCACTTGTATTTGGGATAAGCTTAACCATTGGCTTCCCGCAACAGAGAGTATCTGGTGCGCCGTTTTTAACCATTGCGATAATCTTGCCGCATACATCGCACTTGAAGAATTCCATATTTATTCCTTTCATTTTATACGCTTACCAAGACCAATTCTTGGCAAGACGAGATAATATTACCCCTTTTCCACACCAATCGCAAGCGAAAAAAAGTGCCATTGGAAAGAGGATGAATCTGGAGATTAGGCAATATCTTTTTCAGCCGAAATCTTTTAAATGGCCTAAAAGCGATTTGAGACCTCTTAAATAAAACTTTAAATCTTCTATTGGATGATGCGTATTGCGGATACGGTTCAAAATTGATTTCGGATGGAAAAATCCACGATAGATTTTTCTGATGGCGGCCTTAATTTCATCTGACGAAACCGAGGTTTTCATAATCTGGTTTCGCATATCGTAATCCTCCCAATTTTCAGTAAGGAGAAGACCTTTTTCACGGCAATCCCTGAAGAGCGGTGTTCCGGGATATGGAATAATCATCGTCACCTGAAGCGTATATGCCCAGCCGCATTTAAGGAGTGTTCGCGCAAGCTCCACGGTCCGCTCTATCTCTGCGGAATTTTCCCAAGGATAGCCAATCATTACCGTCACATGGACATCGAGCCCCGCCTCTGTCGCCATGCGCGCACCTTTGGCGATATCGTCAGAGTTAAGTTTCTTGTTTATTAAATCAAGAGTTGCCTGATTTGCCGACTCTAAACCAAAGAGCACGAATCTGAAACCTGCCTTTTTCATCAAGGCATAATCTTCGGCCGTAAGCACGCCAAAGCGCATATTGCAATCAAAATAGATTTTCTTATTGTAGCCACGCTCAATCATTAAATTGCAGAATGTGCGTAACCACTCACCTACGGGGAAACAACCCGTATCGTCCATAATTTCACGGACGCCGTAATTGTCAATCAAATAGCCGATTTCGTCAACAACAGACTCTGGTGTGCGTGTGCGATACGACGGATAAAGGGTAGTCCACGAGCAAAATGTACACTTGCCATGCCAGCAATCTCTACCCGCCATAATATACGCGCCGGGGGTGCGCCTATAATTTCCATTATGGACGCTATAACGCTTCCAGCAAGTCAAATCACGGTCAATCAAAGGGAGCGTCCGCAAGTCGTGGTTTAATTGAAAAGGCCCTGTTGACTCGACTTTGCCGTCTTTACCGCAATACCAAATGCCTGACTCGAGCGGTGTGCCCGAATTCTCTAGATGCTCAACGAGATTTAACAATAGAAAATCATAATCGCCGCCGGTTAAGATATAGTCGACGCGTGATGATGTCATCGTCTCTTCGGGCATTGCCGTCGGATGGTCGCCACAAATTGCCACGAGAGTATCGGGAATATGACGCTTAATGGTTTCAATCCAATCCCATGTGCGTGTTACGACAGGCGTCTTTGTCTCTAACAAGACCAAATCAGGAGCGGCTTCTTCAAGCTTTGTCAAAAAATTCGGAGATGACAGCCCCTCTGAAATACCATCCATCCAATATACGGTATGGCCGGCCTCCTTTGCCATTGTTGCGGCATAAGCAGGAACAACAGGATAGATGTATGTCGGGCGGTTAAACCACTGAAATTGGCGGTTTTGCGAAAGAAGGGGCACACCCTTCTCTGATTCCATAGGGGGATATGCAATAGCAATCTTCACAGGATTACTCCTTGGGCAGTAGCAATGAAAAATACCAGTCTAATATCTCTTCACCAAAAAAGAGCCACAATAGTGCGGCGGCAGCCAGGAAGGGTCCAAATGGAATGCGCCCTTGAAGCTCGCGCTTCCCTCTAAAAATCAGGAAAACCCCGATTATTGAGCCTAAAAATGCACCGCCGAAAAGTGTAAATAATGCGCCCTTCCAGCCAAACAACGCGCCAACGGCACCAAGCAGCTTTACATCACCAAAGCCCATTGCCTCTTTTTTATAGGCCAGCTTGCCAAGCACCGCTACGAGATAAAGTATCCCGAAGCCTGTACACAGGCCGATAACCGAACAAAGAAGAGCCAATAGCCAATCATCTGTTCCGTGAAGCTGCGGCAACAACGGAGAGACGGCAAGGCCCAGCACCATACCGCCTATTGTCACGCTATCAGGCAAAATATACCAATCGATATCGATAAATGTGCCTAACTCAAAGCCGAAGACAACGAGCCACATAACGACCATAACTGCAGGATCGGTCATAAATCGCCATGCGACGGCAAGAAAAAGCGCAGCGGTCAAAAGCTCCAGTAAAAGATAGCGAGGAGAAATCTTGGCTTTGCACTCCGCACAGCGACCGCGCAAGAGGAGCCAACTTAATATCGGTATATTGTGATACCAGGGGATAAGCTTATTGCACGATGGACAATGAGAGCGCGGAAAGACGATGGACTCGTTGCGTGGCATACGCCAGATGCAAACACTCATAAAGCTTCCGAAGCATGCGCCAAGGAGAGCGGCAAAGGTATAGATGATACTGCGTGCAGCTTCAAATGAGAGCTCAACGGTAGGCATATTACTTGCCACCTCCTATTGGAGCGAAGGGCATTGCCCCTCTTCCCATCGGGAGCGCACCCCTCTGAGGATTACGCATACCCTGTTGACGCATTTGAATAAGCTGCTGAACCAACGGTATCAAGGTCTGATTGCGCTCAACATATGACAATGCCTGCTGACCACCGATGGCAAGACCGCGCTCAAGCGCTGCCATAGCATCCTCAGTTTTGCCTATCATAGCATTTAATGTCGCCCAATCAAGCCATGTATTCCAATCATTTGGTCTCATAGACAGATAGCGCGGCATAATGTTAGACAGAACACCAACATCACCAATAGCGGCATAAATGCGAATAGCGGCAATGAGCCTATCTGGATTGTTCTGAACATAGGTAGACTGAATCACCCTACTCATAGCACGGACAGCCTCTTGGCGACCTTGTGCGTCAAAGAGAAGATTTGCAAGTCTAAAGGCATTGCCGATGCTAAGCTTGGGCTCATCGATGTATGGAGTCAGCGTATGAAGGGCACCGAAGGTATTACCGAGCTTAATCTCAATCTCTGCGATTTGGAGTGCGGTTTCAACTGTCGGCTTCATATCGGGAGGCGTCGACGCGCGCAGGAGTGCCAACTTATCCTGAAGCGCCTTTGTCGAGACGATGAAATCACGGAACATCGGACCGCGATCGTTATTAGGATCACGCTCGCAATAATGATTGACGATAGCGAGCGCTTCATCAATACGCCCTTGGCGCATCAAAATGTCCTGAACGCAACGGAAGTTCGCTTCTGGGCTTACAGGATAGAGGATACGCGCCTCTGTATATGCCTGCTCTGCATCGATAAAGCGATTGCGGTTGACATAGAGACCTGCGATTGCGCTGCGAAGCTTTGAGAAGGACTTCTGCGCGACAATATCCCTACGGAATTTACCGTCGCGTGTCAGTCTGCGCACATACCAATCCCAAAAATCACGATCGTCCGTCACATGCTTTGCCGTAAACGATGTTTCGCTGGGATTGATGTGCATAATCAAGCCGTGCGGCGTGAGATAGGGATACATCCATGGGATGACATAACTTTCCTCGACATAAAACTTATGCCATGGTTTATTATGTTCAAAGATCATCTTGCAAAGGATGCCGTTGATTTCCATTACACCCAAGGCTCCGACAATTTGAACTCTGCCGTTCTCGATAATCAGATCGGCATTTTGCGGGCGAATCCCGGCATTAACCTCGTCAACATAGACGCTGAAGGCATTTTCGCTGTCCTTTGGCGTAGGAATCCAAAGCTGGTCGCCGTAAAGATCACGGGTAACCGACATAAATGTATTATCGGCAAGGGCGTTTTGCGTAATCAAGAATACATCAGGTCTTACATCGGCGGAATAAATCATATAGGTCGGAACGAAACGCCCGGGGTCTGTTCCTCCGAAGAAGACGGCGCCCTGCCCCATTGCCGGCGGATATGACGGATTTGGAAGCGGCTCCTCATCCTCTTCCAGCTCCTCCATAATGGCATCGGCGCCGCGAAGCTGATAATTGCCGAATTGCCATCCATAATCGTGACCATTCTGCTCAGCGCCGCTTAACTCGAAGACGAGCTTGTCATTGAAGTAGTTCTGCTGAATAGGAATTGCAGCAGAAAGAAATACGCACAGAAGCGCACAGCCGCTTAAAATCTTTACGATCTTCCGATTGCGTGTGGCAAATGAGAAGAAGCGTTCAAGAATTAAAACGGCAAAGATTAAGCCATAACCGATCCAAAGGGCGAATAAGCCGTGAGACGAAATAAACTTGACCTTTTGAATAAAGGTATCCTGGAGGTCACCTCTGGGATTGGCGAGCATAATGAGAAGAATCGACATCACCAGGAAGTTGCAGACAGTACCAATGAGCCACTGCTGTGAAATATCATCCATCGATGCCGAAACCGTGCGACGCTTACCGGCAAAATAGAGGCCGAAGATTACAGAAGCGACAATCGCAATCGACAATAGAGCGGGTAAAACCTGACAGAAGAAGGCCTTGTTTTGAAGGATAACGGGAGAAATCGTCGCCCACTTTGCGACAATTTCGCTTGCGGCATAATCACCCAAGGCAACATCATATACCAAACAGGCTTGAAGAGCCTTAAAGAGAATCGCGACCGTGAAGAGAAGACCGGCGGCGGCAAAGATTCCTACCGTGATGGTCTCAGAACGATCGAGGCCCTTCTCGTTGTCGTCATTATGGAGAATACGGACAATCGCCCCGCCAAACTGACGGAAGCTAAACCAAAGACCGCCGAAGAAGCAGAGAAGCAGCAGCCCGCCAAAGGCAAGCTTATCGATACGGGAAGAATCAAAATACTTCTCAATGGCAGGAATATTGCCAAGCAGGACAAAAACAACAATCAATGCGATTAAGGTAAAGGCAGCGACCAATGGGCGCATACCGCCCAGGAAAGCAAAGGAGACAGATGCCAGCAAAGCAAGAACAGAGACAATTCGGAAGGCGGCGGCAAATCTATCGCCAATCACGGACGCCGCGACAAAATGGTCAAGTCCCCACAATACAAAAGCCAAGACCGACAAGCCAAGCGCAATCAAAAGATAACGCCCGTTGCGTGAATTGTCATCCTTTTTAAGATTAAGTCGCCATGCCGCAAAGGGCAAAAAGCCCAGCGGTGCCAAAAGCAATGTAAACTGACGGCGAAGGTCGATGAAATAGTCACCGATCTGCTCAATAAATCTAGGAGCGAAGATATCGGTTGGAGTAATCTTCTCATACTGACCGCGAGTAATAGCATGCTTAAAGCCCTCCCATGTGCGCGGGTAGCCCCAATTCATCGGAGGATTGCGAAGATCTGAAACAATAGGCATATAGGCATAAAATGAGACGCCAAGCTCGCCCATCAGGAATGTCATCGCGACACTGACGCCAGACGGCAGCGTCAATGCGGCATAGCCAAGCACGAAGAAATTGAAGATGACCGGAGCCCAAAACCACCAAGTGGTAGGATGCGTCAAGCCTAAACATACGCCGTGTAAGACTAAAATGTAAAGCACAGATTCAATCGCAAGAATCGGGAGCGCAAAAAGAAGCCCGCCCTTGGTTGCAAACGAGAGAGCAAAAAGCAAAATGGCGCCAAGGACAAATGCCGCATTGTATTTGGCTATTCCGATTGTAGGAATATGTGAAAGATCAACGCCACTGGGAAGTCGTGGAGGCTCAACAGAGATAGACATAAAGAGCGCTATCAGGAAGCAGAGACCTGCCAAAATACACGGTATGTAGAAATAGGGATTTGAACGATCCCTGTTGCCAAAGAGCGCAGCAAAAGAGGAGGCTCCGCATATTGCCATAAAGAGAGCGCCGAAGACTACATATTTGGTCGGAGCCATCAAAGCGACATTAGCTGGATTTACAGCACCCACTACCCCTTTAGTCGTAACAGAAGCGGCGATAAAGAGAATAAAAACCGCGCAAGCCATCAAGCAAGCGAAGATTGGCGCAAGAAGCGGCCCAATCGTCTTATGCTCGCGAACGGACTTCACTTTGCTTACAGCAAGCATAGCGATAAATGCAGCCGCAAAGATTGCGACGGCGGCAATGACAACTGCCTCGGAAGGAATATCAACCACCGTAAGTATAGGCGACTGTTTAATTAAATCGCGTTGCAAAGGCAAGGACCCCAGCTTAAGAATTATTGCCGCAAGACCGATAGGAATAGCGACGATGATAAAATCGCGGGAAAGTGCTATATTACGCAAAAACAGAATAATGACCAAAGGCAATGCGGCAAGAAGCAAAACCTGATAATTTGTAAGACCGAGGCCAAAGACAAATGCCGTAAGCCACAGCACCCTGTCACTGGGGCGACGCATCCAACGATAAATCAAAAGCATGACAAGCATCAAGAAAAATGCGCCAAGCGAATAGACTTCGACAATCGTCGACTGCGACCACATAACGGGAGAAAAGGCAAAGATTAAACTGCCGGCAACACCGCCGACCCAACATAAAATACGCTCGCCGAAAGATGAATCTCCATTATGGATATCCTTCGCGTCAGCGAGCATATCAGATGCTGAACGCGTAATCAGCATTGCCGTACATCCGGAAGCCAAGGCTCCAAAGACCGCAGACGACAATGCTATAGCCCAAGCGGGATTAGGCTGTCCTCGAAATGTGACAAAATCGAATATACGGGCAAAACAAAAGGATATAATCGTCCAGATTGGATATCCCGGAGGGTGCGGAACGCCAAGATGGTCACCGGCAACAGCCAATTCTCCCGAGTCCTCCAAACCCACCGACGGCCCCAGCGTCAAAAAATAGACGATAAAAGAGAGAACCGTCGCAGTCCAGAAAGACGCCCAGTCAACCTTCCTAAAGAAGGGACTCCTGCTTGTCGTAGACGCACCAAAAATTGTCATCGTATATTCATCCTTCGCCTACTTGACAAGAAAGTCGTAGGCATTTCTAAACATCTTCATCCATGGACCCGACTCGCCACAGCAGAAGCCCTGCGGACGGTACGACAGCTGCAACGCGCGGAAGCCACGCTCAGGGTGCGGCATCATAATCGTGACGCGACCGTCAGGTGTCGTAAAGGCCGTAAGACCACCCTTTGTTCCATTGGGATTCCAGGGATAACGGTCTGTCGGCAAGCCGTCATTGCCAACATAACGAGCGGCAACAAGACCAGAGTCAATTACAGACTTGCGGGCGGCCTCAGAGTCAAACTCCGCACGGCCGTCACCGTGAGCAACGGCAATAGGCAAAATCGAGCCGACCATACCGCGGAAGAATACCGATGGAGAATCCATCATCTCCAAAGTTGCATAACGAGCCTCAAACTGTTCACTCTCGTTATGGACAAACTTTGGCCAGTTCTCCGCTCCTGGAATAAGCTCCTTAAGCTGCGAAACCATCTGGCAGCCGTTGCAGACGCCCAAAGCCAAAGTGTTCTTACGCTCAAAGAAGTTCTTAAACATCTTTGAAAGAGCGCTCGAGCGCAAAATGCTTTCAGCCCAGCCGGTGCCTGAACCAAGAACATCACCGTAAGAGAAGCCGCCGCAAGCGACCAAAGCATCAAAGTCATCAAGCTTTGCGCGACCCTCGTGCAAGTCAGTCATGTGGACATCGATTGAATCAAAGCCGGCGGCACGGAAGGCCGCGGCCATCTCAATATGGCCGTTGATGCCCTGCTCACGCAAGATAGCAATGCGGGGAGGCATCGTAAGGGTCAACTCGCGAACCTCATCAGGCTCGTAGGTAAGCTTAAAGTTAAGACCGTTATCCGTCACATCTGAAGCCAGGGCGAATTCCTCGCGAGCACACTTAGGATTATCGCGAAGCTCCTGCATCTGAGCCGTCACCTCGCTCCAGATAGAGCGGAAACCGTTTACATCGCCGGCAATCGCAGCCTTACCGTCAACGGCAATTGAAATCTTACGATCGTCGCGAGTGCGTCCGATGCGGGACACACACTGAACAAGTCCGGCGGCGCGGAAACGGGCAACGACCTCCTCAACCTTGTCGTCGGCAATCTGAAGCACAGCGCCAAGCTCCTCAGAGAAGAGAGCGCCAAAGGCGCCATTCGCACCGGCAGGAAGATCGGCATCAAAGCCGATACCGCCGCCAAATGCCATCTCGGCAAGTGTCACCGCAACACCGCCGTCAGAACGGTCATGGTATGCCAAAAGCAGATCATCGGCGACCAGCGACTGCATCACCTTGAAGAAAGAAAGGAATGTCGGTATCTCGCAAAAATCAGGAGTAAACTCACCGACCTGCGAATAGACCTGGGCCAAAGCACTTGCGCCGAGACGGTTTGCGCCTGCCGAAAGATCGACAAGGACCAACGAAGACTTACCCTTCTTAAAATCTGGAGTAAGAGTGTGGCGGACATTATCAACCGGCGAGAAAGCACTCACAACGAGACTCAAAGGAGCACGCTGGCGATAAGACTTGCCGTCTTCCTCCCAAACAGAACGCATTGAACAGGAATCCTTGCCGACCGGGATAGAAATGCCCAAACCGACGCAAAGATTCTTAGCGACAGCCTCGACCGTATCGAAAAGTCTCGCGTCCTCGCCCTCTTCTCCACAGGCGCACATCCAGTTTGCGGAAAGCTTAATTCTACCGATATCACCCACCCAAGCGGCGGCGATATTCGTCAAAGCCTCACCAACGGCCATACGGCCGGAAGCAGGAGCATCGACAACCGCAATAGGAGCGCGCTCGCCGATAGCCATGGCCTCGCCACTCTCGCTGTGGAAGCCCGTAAGCGTCACAGCGCAGTCCGCAAGAGGAAGCTGGAAGGGACCGACCATTTGGTCGCGATGAACCTGACCGGTAACTGTACGGTCACCGATTGTGACGAGGAAGTTCTTTGCGGCGACAGTAGGCAAACGCAAAATCCGCTCAAAAGCCTCCTGAGCGCTTGCATCACCAAAATTAAGAGGCTCTGCCTTGAATGGAAGATGTGTAACATCGCGCTTCATACGGGGCGGCTTACCCAAAAGCACCTCGATATCCATATCGATAGGATTATCACCGAAATGGGCGTCATGGAGAACCATACGGCGATCGTCGCGGGCTACACCGATAAATGCGACAGGACAACGCTCGCGCTCGCAAATCTCCTCAAGAAGCTTGCGGTGCTCCTTACGGACGGCAAGCATATAACGCTCCTGAGCCTCACAGCACCAAATCTCCATAGGATTCATCGAAAGCTCTTCGTTATGAACCTCACGAAGCTCAAAGTCGGCGCCGACCTCTTCAACAATCTCAGGGCAGGCATTGGAAAGACCGCCGGCTCCGATATCGTGAATCGCCAAAATAGGATTGCGCTCGCCCATGGCACAGCAAGCCTCGATTACCTCCTGGCAGCGACGCTCCATCTCGGGATTGCCGCGCTGGACAGAGTCAAAATCCAAAGACTCGGCATTAGTGCCGGTAGCCATTGATGAGGCTGCACCGCCGCCAAGACCGATACGCATGGCGGGGCCGCCAAGCTGGACAATCCACGAACCGGCAGGAATCGGCTTCTTCTCAATGTGACCGCGACGAATCGAACCCATACCGCCAGCAAGCATAATAGGCTTATGATAGCCCCAGAAGCGATCGTCGGCCTCCATCTCGTATGTACGGAAGAATCCCGCAAGCTGTGGACGGCCAAATTCATTGCCAAAACGGGCGCCGCCAATCGGGCCTTCAGTCATAATCTGAAGCGGTGTCGCCAAACGGCGCGGGAACGGCTTATCGGTAGCCTCCCAAGGCTGCTCATGGCCTGGAATGCGAAGATTCGAAACCATAAATCCTGCAAGCCCTGCCTTACTGCGGCTGCCGATACCGGTCGCGCTCTCGTCGCGAATCTCGCCGCCGACACCCGTAGCGGCACCTGGGAACGGTGAAATTGCAGTTGGATGGTTGTGGGTTTCAACCTTCATAAGGATGTCAAGCTGCTGCTTCGAATAGTCATAACGCTTTGACTTAGGATCGATAGTAAACTGGTCTGCCTCGAATCCTTCAACTACGCTTGAGTTGTCCTTATAGGCGAGCAAAGTGCCATCGGGATGAGCCTTATGGGTAGACTTAATCATACCGAAAAGCGAAGTATCCTTAGCTTCGCCGTCGATGACCCACTCCGCATTGAAAATCTTATGACGGCAGTGCTCGGAGTTTACCTGACCGAACATAACAAGCTCTGTATCGGTAGGATTGCGGCCAGCCTTTGTATAGGCATCGACAAGATATGCAATCTCGTCATCACTCATAGCAAGACCTAAAGACTTATTGGCCTCCTCAAGAGCGCGTGCCCCCTCCTTCAAAACATCAAAAGAGCGGCCAGGAGCCGGAGGACGCACATCAAAGAAATCGCTAAGGTCTGTGTAAAGTCCCTCGGTCATGCGATCAAAGAGTACATTATCGGCAGACTTCAAATCCTGCGCGGTCAATACCCTGCCCTTGGCATCCGTAATAATGTAATGGATGCCGCGCTCGACACGCTTAACCTTGCGGGTGCCTGAAATCTCAAAAATCTGAGAAGCCTTTGTGGACCAAGGGGATATCGTGCCCTTGCGGGGAGTCACAAAGAAGCCGTCGGCAGAAGGAGCGACGGGCTCAGCCTCCAAAAGCTTGGCAGCGACAGCAGTCTCCTCGGCATTTAGCTCATCTGTCAAATCTATTAAATAGACGAACTCGGCAGAAACGCGCACATCAAGCTTCTCTTCAAAGCTCTCTGAAAGCGCATTCAAAAGATTAACGAGACGAAACTCCGACAGCGCTGCGCCGCCCTTCCATATCTGCATCATAAAAAACCCCTTTTCAAAAATTAAAAAAATGGTCTAATATTATATCATTTTTTCTATTTTCTATACAAATTCTGAATATTCTATCCCTGCTCTCTACGCAGAACTATCGCTGTACGGGGAGGCAAATATACACGAATTCTTTGGACAATTTCATTGCCGCACAAATCGTTGAATACTGGATATTGCTGATTTTCTTCGATTCTTCCCATTCCGCCATAGTCTTCGCTGTCAGAGTTTAATACACTCTTGTAGCGCCCGGGAGGAACGACGACGGGGAAATCAACCAATGGCGATTGCGCGTGGAAATTTATGATAAAAATATACCCTGCACGCTCAAACGCCAAAAACTTGCGGCAATCGTCGGCAGCGAGCAGTCTAGGCGCGCAATCAAGGATTTTGCCATTCTTCGCCAGATGTATGACGGCTTTATCAAACTCCGCCAGGCAGTAAAAGTAAAGGGCCTTATCATCTCGAAGATGCCATTGACGGCGGGCATGGAGATATGAATAGCCGTTTCCTTCGCGTGGGAAATCTATCCACTCTGGGTGGCCGAATTCATTGCCCATAAAATTGAGATATCCTCCGCCGCATGCTGCGATGGTTGCAAGGCGGATTAACTTATGGAGGGCAACGCCGCGGTCTGTTTTCAGATTGTCGACGCCTCTGTGCATTGAATCGTAAATGGCAGAATCCATCATTTCAAAGATAAGCGTTTTGCCGCCTACGAGCGCTTGGTCGTGACACTCCACATAGGATACCGTTCTTTCTTCATCACGGTGATTTGTCAGCTCATGCCAGAGGTAGCCTATGCTCCAATCTTCATCTCTGACACCTGATACGAGCTTAAACCAGCAATCCGGCACGCCCATTGCCATACGATAATCAAAACCAAGCCCTTTATCTTCAATGGGCGAGGCAACTCCCGGCATACCGCTGACATCCTCTGCGACCGTTATACCGTTAGGCAAAAGCTCGTGTACCAGGCGATTTGCCAAATTGCAGTAAATCCACGCGTCTTCATCTACCTGATAATCAAAATACATCGAGTAATCGGTAAAGGTGACTCCTAATCCGTGATGGAGATACAGCATGGAGGTTACGCCATCGAAGCGGAAGCCGTCAAAATGAAATTCATCAATCCAGTAGCGGAGATTCGAAAGGAGGAAATGGAGTGTCTCAAGCCTGCCATAGTTAAAGCAACGGGAGTCCCACGCGCTATGCCAGCCACGAGTTCCGGAATGGAAGTACAAATCGTACGATCCGTCAAAGCGGGAGAGTCCGTCACGCTCGTTTTTAACGGCATGGGAATGAACGACATCCATAATGACGGCGATACCGGCCGAGTGGGCGTCATCAACCAGAGCCTTCAACTCCTCGGGAGTTCCAAAGCGTGAGCTTGCGGCAAAGAATCCACCGACATGATAACCGAAGGAGCCATAATACGGATGCTCCATGACCGCCATCAGCTGTATGGTATTGTAGCCCGCGTCAATTATGCGAGGCAAAATATACTTACGAAACTCTTCGTATGTGCCGATGCCGCACTTTTCTTGAGCCATTCCAACATGGGCTTCGTAAATGAGCGGCGAAAAACCTTCAGTCAATCGCCAATTCGGGTTACGCCAACAATATTGCAAATCGGGCTGCCAAACCTGAGCTTCAAACTGTCCCGAATCCGGACATTGGACGATTCGACGGGCATAAGCGGGAATTCTTTCACCTTGCCCCCCTTCCCACGAGATGAGCAAATGATACCGTTGCGTATGGTGAATGGCGTCCTTATGCCAACGCCCCTCCCACGCCGTGCCATCCGGAAGCCTATGCAGAGCAAAGGCCGGATTCGGTTGCCAATCTGAAAATTCGCCGACGAGAAAAATCTCTACAGCGCCGGGGGCATACTCTCGAAAAATCCATTCGTCATCGCGAAGATGCAGGCCGTAATATTCATGGGCGCAGGCAAATTCCGAAAGCGAACCGGGCTCTTTCGCCAACGACTCCGCAACGCGGTCAGCCGCTGCCGCCCGCTGTTCGATGATATCGATATACGGCTTCAAAAAAGGGTCATCGAGCAAATGTGGTCTTATTTCATTCATATCGAAAACCCTCGTTCTGTTGCTAGTAACTTGTCACAAGGTCGCGCTTGAGCATCTTCTGGTAGATGTCAATGTATGACTGGGCGCAGACGCTGTGATTGAATCGGGCCTTTCCGTCACGCATGACACGCTTTACATGTTCGGCGCGAATCTCCCTCGGCAAGGAATAAAACGCCATCGCTTCATCAATAGCCCATGTTAAGCCGGCATTGTCGTAATACTTGAAGATAAAGCCATTGCCGGTATCCTTTGAAACATCCATATGAGTTACGGTATCATGAATACCTCCTGTATCGTGGGCGACAGGAAGAGAACCGTAAATAGGACCAATCATTTGAGGCAAACCGCAAGGCTCAAAGCGAGACGGCATAAAGAGGAAATCCGACGCCGCGTATCCAAGGCGCGACAAGGACTCCTGAAAATCACAGATAGCCAATCTTCCATAGAGATTGTGCCAATGGAGAATATCATGGAAATGAGTTGCGTGGGGGCCGTTGGCTACAACCGCGACCTGCATATTTGGATATTTTGCCATCATTGCCGCAAGGACATTCGTCAAGAGCTCGCACCCCTTCTGAATAGGATCAAGGCGAGACGGCCACAAAAACAGCGGTGCGTCAATATCTTCATTCAAGCCGACCTTGCGTTGGAAGGCCTTCTTGTTGACTGCCTTTCCTTCAAATGAAGTATCGGCATTGAACTTCATCTCAAGGGCTTTGTCAATCTCAGGGTCATAAGAAGGGTCAGGTGCGTTCAAAATACCCGCGGCACAACCTGAAAGCTTCTTGCCGGTCATCTCTGCGCGGATTGCCGCCGGCACGAAAGCGTGTTCACCGCGAACAATCTCATCTAAGAAAGTCGGTGAGACGGTATTGATAAAGTGAGCGGCGAAGATACCGCTTGCCAATGAATCTACGAGATTGTTCTCACGCGTCTCTTCGTAATTCATAGGCGGCCGCTTGTAGTAGAGGTGCGGCCAAAACTCAGCGGCGTCGATACCGCGGTCTTCAATCTGAGCAAGAGTCAAATCGTGGGTATGGATATTATGAACGGTAAACAGAGCCGGAATACCCAAACGGCGGGCCGCCGCAGGAATCAACCCGGTCATCCAGTCGTTGCAATGAATAAGATCGGGATTGACCGTTGGTATGATATTGTTTATCACCTCACGCTGAAACGCCAAAGCCAAGCGAGGATTCTCTTCATCTGAGCTGCTATAAACGCGATCGCGATAGTAAAAACAGCGGTCCTCCGCAAGATGAACCCGTGCATCTGGAAGATGCGACTGATAAACGCGAAGCTCGTCGCTGATCAACTGCCCGACATCCATATGGAACATACGGCGATAGTGGGGCAAAGCGACATGGACATCGGCGCCCTCCTTAAAAAGGGTCGCGACCAACGAAGCGGAAACATCAGCAAGTCCGCCGGCCTTTGCATTGGCACGATGAGCCAAATTACCCATGCCTGGCGGCAAATAGGTAATTTCGGGTGTAACAACAAGAATACGAGGTTTTCCTTTTTTTCTAATCAGTGCCATGGGATCACCTTTAATAGTTTCCTTATATACAAGAATATCACATATTAAAATTTGAATCAAGAAAGCTATATTGCACAAAGGCTGTCAATCGTCACATCTTCCCATCCAGGCAATGATAGAAAATGTATAAGCAGTTGCGCGCAGGCAACAGCGTCATACAAGGCGTCGTGGGGGGACAGATTGGGGCAGATGGAATCTACCTTTGCCTTAAGACCCAATTGATCGATCAAATCTTCAAGTGCATATGATTTTAATGTCGGGTAAATATAACGGGCCAACTTTAGAGTATCTATCCAAGGGCCCA
The DNA here is from genome assembly GCA_045603485.1 of Kiritimatiellia bacterium. Taxonomy (GTDB): domain Bacteria; phylum Verrucomicrobiota; class Kiritimatiellia; order RFP12; family JAAYLN01; genus RGIG5952. The sequence goes on from JAZUMF010000096.1 coordinate 30,189, forward strand.
GACGGCTTAAGGGAGCGGCTTTACGGAGGATTGTCTTCTCTGTACCGATATTGTGAGCGACCAAAGGATGCCGAAGGAGCCAAGGAGAAACGACATCCCAAAGCTCAGGAAGGCTCGGTGACTCTGCAAGTCTATTTCTAATCTGCGAATGACGCCCTGGAGCATACTCGTTAAAGGGTCTATCGATGTCAATTTTAAGCCAAGAGGAATAAACTTCACCGATTTGACATCCGCTTGCGATCTCGCACATTCCGATTTGCCAAGGTTCGTTATCCCACCCTGCGACCGCCCCCGTAGTTTCAAAGTCAACGGCGGTTAAAACAAATTGTCTGGCGGCGGCTCTTGCCATATTAAACGACTACGGCGTCGACCGTTATCCGTTAAGCTGCATATCGCAGAGCTTGCGATATCTTCCGTTTCTTGCGTACAGCTCGTCGTGAGTACCGCTTTCGACTATTCGACCCTTGTCGATTACAAGAATCATATTGGCATCGCGAACCGTACTTAAACGATGAGCGATAGCAAGGGTAGTGCGGTTAGCCATAACCTTTGTAATCGCATCCTGCACAAGACGCTCGGTTACGGTATCAAGCGCACTTGTAGCTTCGTCTAAAACTAGAATCGGAGGATTACGAAGAATAGCGCGTGCCAATGCGATACGCTGCTTTTCGCCGCCAGAAAGAAGGAAGCCCTTCTCGCCGCATATTCTGTCATATCCCTCAGGATGGGAGACAATAAAATCATGAGCGTTGGCCATTCGAGCGGCAGCCTCAATCTGCTCCTTCGTTGCATCGGGCGAGCCGTATGCGATATTATTGGCAATCGTGTCGTTGAAAAGAATCGTATCCTGCGTTACAACGCCAACGAGCTTGCGCAAATCTTTAGTCGAGATTTGATCGAGCGCGACACCGTCCAATGTTATTCGACCTGCGACAGGATCGTAGAAACGCGCAAGAAGATTGGCGTATGTGCTTTTACCTGAACCCGTCTCGCCTACCAAAGCGACCAACGAGCCGCGTGGAACTTCAAAACAAGCGTCAGAAACGACCTGAGGGCCTTCTGGTGAAAATCTGAAATCAACATGGTCAAAGACGATTTTCTCATCAAATGACTTCTTCTCAATCGGATTTTCTACCTCTGGAAGTGAAGTATCCGTATCAAGCACCAAAAAGATTCTGTCCAAAGCCGCCCCGCCGCGCTGAAGCCATGCGTTAATTTGGGCAAGCTGCTTCATTGGGCGATATGCGGCAAAAACGGCAACACCGATTATAATAATCTCAGAAAGCTTGATATGGAAGATAAAGCAAGCGATAATGAAACCTGTAGCAAGCACCGTTGTCACAAGCTCCATCAACGGCGACATCAGCATTTCGGCCTTTAGCGCGAAGACAACCGCACGAAAATAATCGTGATTGCTGCTGCGGAAACGGCACTCCTCCTCAGCCTCCGTATTAAATGCCTTCACAACGCGAATGCCGGTAAAGTTTTCATGCATTCGCGAAACCAATAAAGAAATGCGCTCCAGAGATTTTTTGGTCCAACGGCGAACCCGCGCACCTAAAACAACAACTGGCACAAGGCAAAGAGGCAGGAGCAGTCCGCCGACGAGAATAAATCTACCCAAACCGTTTCCGACCGCAAAGAGAACGGCAAAGAGAGCGGCGGCAAAGATTTCGAATGGGGCACGGGCGGCCTCGGCGATAGTAGACGAAATGACATGCTCAACGCTTGCGGTATCGTTTACGCAGCTACTGATAAGCTTTCCGATATCGCTGTTGCCGAAATATTTAAGTGACTGCTTCTGCAATGACGAAAAGAGGTCGTTTCGCAAGTCGCGGACAACGGCAGCGCCGACCCAACGCATAAAATAGCGGTTCAAAAACGATGAGATGATTCGGCATAACGCAATTATAGGCAATGCGAGCAAACCGAGCACCAAGGCTTGCCATGTAATTGTATTGTCCTCGTTACGCAACGGTATACCAAATCGGTTGGCCAAAGTTTCCGCCTGTCGGAACCAGCCGGGGACATCGTCTGAAGCGGCGTCAGCAACTTCGGTTGCGGGTCTGGCGTTTTCAACCTGCGCGATATCATCCTTTGTTAAAGCAGAAGGAGCGGCGTCCGTTTGGGCAATCTCCTCGCCTTCAGCCACACTGAATGCCTGAAAGGCATCAGGCATAAAACTCAGAAGACCAAAGAACGATCCTGCGCTTAAAAGTCCTGCGATAATGCCCGCAGCCAAGCGCCCCTTATATTTCAATGCGTAAGAAAAGAGCCTGCGGTAATTTTGGTAATTTATTTTTTCCTTACTCATGCTCTACCCTTAAGGATTATTGCGCTTCCATTCCTTAAACCACTTGACAAATCTGGGCATACCTACAGAAATTGGCGTTGTCGGCTCATAACCGACTGCGGCATTCAGCTTATCGATACTTGCGTAAGTAGAAGGCACATCACCATCCTGCATCGGCAGAAATTCCATTTTGGGATTCTCAACACCGATTTCCTTTGCGATGATATTTATCATATCCAGCAAACGCTCGCTACGGTGATTGCCTATATTGTAAACATCATAAAGCGGAAGTGAATCGGATTCGATACACCTTACAAGACCGTCGACAATATCATCAATATAGGTAAAATCGCGATACATTTCACCGTTGTTGAAGACCTTTATTGAGCGTCCTTGGCTCATTGCGTCAGAAAATAGCCAAGCCGCCATATCTGGTCGTCCCCATGGGCCATAGACCGTAAAGAATCTGAAACCTAAGGTCTGGAAGCCATAGAGGTGAGTATAGCTGTGCGCCATAAGCTCATTTGATTTTTTAGTTGCGGCGTAAAGGCTTACAGGGTGGTCGACAGCCTGTTCTTCCGAAAAAGGAAGTTCCCTGTTGCCGCCATAAACAGACGACGACGAGGCGTAAAGCAAGCGTGGCTTATTCTCAGCATGACGACAACATTCAAGAATATTCAAAAAACCGACGACATTGGAGCGAATGTATGAATCCGGGTCGAGAATCGAATAGCGGACCCCCGCTTGTGCAGCCAAATTGACAACAATCTCAGGCTTAAATGAATCAAATGCGGCGGTCAAGGCTGCCTTATCCGAAATATCAGCCTTTACAAAGCTGTAATTCTTTTCAGCCTCAAGAATCGCATGGCGGGCTTCCTTGAGGCGCACATCGTAATAAGCATTGAAATTATCGACACCAAAAACGATATTGCCCTCTTTAAGAAGACGCCTTGCAAGATGAAATCCGATAAAACCTGCCGTACCTGTAATTAGAATCCGTTTTGCCATAAACCTACGCTCCTACTTTTTTTTGCGCTTTACAAACCCTGGCAACAACGCAAGTGTAATAAACCAAAGAAGCAACACAGCTGTACTTCTGAACGGTAAATCAACTGTTGAATGAACCAAGACACAGACGATTCCCGCCATTGAAAGAATGACTACGGGAGAAATTGAATCAAACCATAACTGGATTTTCGGCGTTTCGGTATTTTCTGCCTCAGGCACAGCCGCAAGTTTAATCCCCAAGTGGATAAAAAGCACCAATGCCAGAGCAATCATAAGACCACCGCCGATGGCACCATGCTCGCAAAGAAATTGCAATATATCATGGTGGACATTCGCCTTGCCGTTTTCTTGCAGGAAAGTCCATTGGTCATCACCGATATAAAGCCCGACATAACGGCGGAATCCCCATCCGCCGACACCAGTCCACGGATTATCCTTCCAAATTTTGACTGCTGCTTCGGAAAGAATCTCGCGATCCCCGCCATAAACCGATGAAACACTGTCAAAAGTTATAGTCTTAACCTCTTTTGCAAAGCTAGAGTTTGGCATTGAAGCGATTGCGACAATAAAACCGCTCAAAACGACAAAGACCGTCACAAGTTTGAAAAGCACCCCTTTGGAAATGCGATTTCTGAGATAGAAAAGTCCGTACAGCAAAAAGAAGACAAGGAGAATTGACACCAAAACGATTGCCGCCCTGCACATTGACGCATAGACAGCCGCAAGGTTGAAAATTAGGGCAACACCCAAATGCCATGGATAAGAATATTCCTCATCCTGCCCCGTCAAAGCATGGATAAACAATCCCATATTGATTGCAGAGGTCAACAAAAAGAATGACCCCGCATGATTGGGATACCCGAATGTGGCAAAGAAAAAGACCTTCATTGGACGATACCAAAAGAGCTTATCGGGACTCGTCCATAACTGAAGAAGCCCAAGCAATGACAGCAAGACGCCATTCCACACAAAAATATGCAATAAAAGCATTCTACCCTTAGGGCCGATGCAATGGCGGACGGCTAAAAGCGTAGTCAGAACCGCAGAAAACCAAATTAAGACCTGTACAGCCTCTCCCTGATTTACACAAAACGGCATACTTTTCCACTTTGGTTCCGTATAACGCCAAACCTGATCTGTAACATCATACTCAAGCTCCAACGGACCATTTTGCCATTGAATAAACAAAAAGGCTAAAAGCAGCATCCCGATATAAAAAATCGGATCCATCGCAATCTTCTTGAGCAATCGCACAAAAGCGCTTTGAACGCTTTCATTTGGTTGACGCAACGGCAAAAGGAGCATAACCTCAATAAGCCCTAAAGAGAGCCAAGGAAGTGCCCAAAAATACGCAGGGGCGGATCCGCCGCGCGCCCACGAGGCCCAAAGGACCATTAAAGCCACATGCAATGCGACTCCGAATTTGGCAAGAAATGCAGTCATAATATTACCTTGTATTCTACACTATGCCAAAAATCTTTGCAAGTTCATAGCGTTTAAAAACAAAAAAATCAATCTTCACCGATGTTGTCGGGATTCAAAAGCGACTTAGATTTTACCTTTGAAACCTTGATGCCAAGCGATATCAAATCCTTTGCGGGCTTGACGATACTGTGAGCGCCGTCCCTTGCGCCGAGCAGCCCCATAACCTTTTCATAGTTGTCGGAAGCCTCCTTGATTGAAGAACCGAGAGATTCCAACGCCACCAAACAATTATCGATGCGGCTTACCAAAACTTCAGCCTTGGAGATTATTGATTCATGGCTGCGCTCAATTGAATTCTGCTGCCATGCCAATGCGACAATCCTGAGATACGATAAAAGTGTTGAAGGCGTCACAATTGCAACCCCCTTGTCTATCGCATAATTGATTAACGAAGCCTCCTCGGCGACAGCGGCAGAATATGATGCCTCGCTGGGAATAAACATCGCGACCTGATTGATGTAAACCCTATTCGGGTCCGCCTTATGCAGTTTTGAAATATAATCCTTTGACGAAAGCTCGTCAATATGCCGCTTCACACTCTTAAGGTGCTCGGCAAGACAGACCTTCCGTCGATTCGCGTCATCGGTATTACAGGCATTTATAAAAGCGGTGAGACTCGTTTTACTGTCAATAACCAGCACCCTACCCTGAGGATCGATTACCTCCGCATCCGGAATACCCGCCCCGTGAGTCCCCTTTTGAAGAAAATAATCGACATCCTCTCTAAGGCCGCTGCTTTTCAGAACCATAGCCAAAACCGATTCACCCCATATCCCCTGCACCTTACCGCCGCCGGAAAGAGCGCGCTCAAGGCCCTCTGCCTTACGCCCCAAAGCCTCAGCCGATTGACGGACGCCATCAACCTGCGAACGCATAACCGAACCAATCTCAGCATTTGTTCGCGTAGCCGATTCAGTTGCAAGACGAAGCTCGGCCATTGAGCGAAGCAGCTCCGAACGCAAGTTTCCTGTAATTTCAGCGAGAGAATCCCTATTTTGCTCCAAAAAAGCCCTAGACTTACCCTGCAACTCCTGAGCCGCCAAAGAAGAAAAGCGGGCCTCCAACGATTCCATAGTCTGTTGAGCCGCAGCTTCTCGTTCCCTGCACATCCTAAGAAAGAAGGCAACCACTACAACTGCACATACCGTAACCAAAACAAGGGCTATTGAGAGAGCAACTATAATCGAAGTCATACTGCCCTGCACATTCAGAAGGTAAATCGTAAAACTACAGGATTGCAAGGCGAAATATGAACGGCGACATTAACCAGCAAGGGTCCTCCACGACTAAAATCGACAGACTCCCAAGAGCCGTCAGGGAGCAAACGCTCGACAAGCTTAGGCGTACGCGCCATTCTGATAGGCAGTGCGTCAAATTGGTCAAGACCAACCTGGGTTACCGCAAGGATTTCACGCCCGTCCTTCAAAATACCGTGACGGACGATTGATTGCTGCCATGTTTCAACCGCCATCTCAAGCGGAGAGCCGTTTACACAATCAAGAGCCTTGAGCAGAAGATTGCGGCGATGGAGACGATAGAACTGATCGTAAGTAAGCTCAGAGGGCCAACCCAAAACGGCGATACGCCCACCGAGCTTATTCTTATAGAAGGTTATCGACGGAGCTACTACCTTTGGTGAGCTAAAGCGATCCCCTGTACAAAAATTGGAAATTACCTCCACCTCATCAGAAATAGGCACTAAACGAGAAGAGGTGTTCAGCCAACGATACGCGGAATTAACCTCGCCATCAACAGAAATGTCACTGCTGAAATTGAAATCCTCGTCGCCGGAATCAGCATTAACGCCCAAAAGCTCCGAAAAACCTCGTGCTGAAAGATTGCGGGCTGCAATAGAATCCACTACGACAGCGTGAGATAAGAGCTCACGAATCTGTTCGTCAGTCAGATTTTGATCATCCCCTCCATGGAGAAGAGATACACCCTCCTTCTCAACACCCTCATAGCGTAACGGCAAAGCGTAAAGCCCCTCAATGTCATGTCCGCCGCAACCGTTATATAAGCTCTTAAAAGGATTTACAGGGTTGCCGGCGACACCTCTAGATGCACGATAGGCAAGGCCGGAAACGCCACTCCACGACACCTCTTTCGAAATCCCGTAAAGTGCAGCATAAAAGCCGCGATATGTGCGGATCTTCTCCTCAAAACGGGCTTGTGAACCATAATGGACAGGCTGCTCAAATTCACTCATCCAAAGCTTACAGCCATTTATGCCTGAAAGCATAGCCGTTGAAATATGCGAATGAAACATCGCTGCCGACTCACCAAGACAAGTCTGAGGGAAAGTGTCCGACTCATCAAGTATATCTGTAATACCGTCAGTCTGGTATATTATACGCGATGTCATCCTGAAGGACGGAATAAGGCTAAAAGCCGACGAATTGGCGTATGTTGCGTTATTTACGCGGAATATCGGCTTATTTTTACCGGCAAAGGCCCAAGCCAAATCATTTAATTGAGCATGGCCGCCGTAGCAGGCGCATATACCGCAGCGAATATCGGGATTGACAGTATCGATTGCCGCACGAACCTCCTTCGCAAAATCAACAATCGAAGCCTTCAAAATGTCCGAAACAGATTCTACCAGCGGATCCGTACCTGGAAGCTTCTTCAAAAGAGCCTCCAGCTCCTCCCGAGAATAATTGGAATTCAAAGCCCCGTTAATCTTTGCCAAATGGAGAGGACAAAGACATTCACCCGCCCTAAGACCAAAATCGTCATCAAAAAGAAGAAAAGACGGCCCCTCCTTGGCAAGTGCAACCATAGCGTCCTTGATATATTGACGGAAGCCGGCATCAAGGGGACACATACGCGTCAACCCGCCATTACTGCCGACAATCGTCTGCCAGTTCTCGTCAGTAGGCGAACCCTTCTTAACCCAGCCATGGCCCAATGTGCTCTGAACCAGAACCGAAAGCTCAATATTATGCCCGGCGATACCGTCGCGAACGGTTGCAAAACGCTTACAAAGAACGGGAATCAAATCGGCTGCCCGCTTCGTTTGAGGATGAAAACTCAAACAAAGTAAAAAACGGGTCAACCCAACCTCGCGGTTTTGGCGAAGTATCTCGGAAATTGTAAAGTCCTCCTGCCCGGGCATAACAGGAATAACATTGTAAAAAAGTAAATCGTCCATAATTATAAATTGTATTACATAGAGGCTTAATTGACAAGTGAAGGCAACGCTCTCAGGCAAGCCACGAAATTACAAAGGGTCACAAGCAAAAATATGGGCTTTTTCGCCGCCCCATGTTTCTTCAACGACAAGGCGAAGCTTTGTAGCCGACACCGATTCAAAAGAAACCGTCCTAAAGCGTAAAATATTCAAAGCATCGCTAAAGACAGTACGCCAATTACCATCGGCAAAAGCATCGATTCTAAATGCCTTAGCCATCATTTCAGGCATAGCCTTGCGATTACGCTCGGCTTCAAGCTTAAGCATCCGCTTACCCTGAAAAGACATCGCCGAATCAAAGACAAGCCTTGCACCTGAGATAACCTGCGGACTGTCCCATGTAAAGATGACAGACTCATCCCCTGGTTCAACCCAAACGCCATTATCCTCACCGGCATAACCACGGTCTATGCCATTTACCAGAACAGTATACTCCGAAGCCAACTTTGCCGATTTTGCCAAGGCAGAAACCTCACGCCAACGGTATGGAAGCATACAATCGTCATTCTCCAAAGTCGCTTGAAGTTTATCGATATGGTTATGACGAAGCTCGGCAATAGAAATATCCATTTCAAGAGCCAATGCCGCCGCTGTACCAATCGCCTGCCCCAATATCGCACAAGTTCCCATAACGCGCGTAGCAGACAAGCCCATGTGCGTACAGGAAATATTTCTGCCTGCAAAGAGCAAATTAGGGATATTTTCAGACCTCAAGCAGTCAAATGGAATACCAAATGGTGATGGGCACCCATACTCGACAGAGACCGAACCTTTGGCATGAAAAGCGTCAGGATGGTGGTCGTCAAGCGTCCACCCTCCATAGGCGACGACATCATCAAAACGCCCCCCTGCCATAACATCATCCTGCGTTAAAATATGATGCCCCATATAGCGGGCGGACTCACGCTTCCCAGGCAACGCACCAATCCAATCCAAATCATAGCCCTTTGCTCGTCCATCAGGGTGATTCTTCATATATTCCCAAACGCCATAGGCAATCTTCTTAAGCTCAAATTGAATTTCATTCGCATCGTGGATTGTATTCAGATTGCCGCCATATTCAACCCACCAGAAATTATTATTATCAGGATAAGGCTTGCGATAGTGAACCCTCACAGCACCGTTTGGCACAGGTGCATCACCGGGAGGCATAAAATCGGCATCCGTAAAATGATAAGCCCACTTAGGTGCAATAAACGGATGATGCTCGTCAGTACGGCGAAGCTGCATCAAAATTGAGTTACCCATCGTACGATTGTCGCCACCATGGGCAAGATAAGACTCATTAAATTCTGAAGGCAGCTCTCGGCCATGGCGGAACTTCGCACCCGAAAGGCGAAGAACACTGTCACCCGAGCAATCGGCAAAGATACGCCCGCTGACCGTATAGCGCGTTTGAGCATTAGAATTCCACGCCTTAACTAAAACTATCTCACCGTCCTTAGACTCAACATCGTAAACCGATGTATTCAAAAGAAGCGTAATATTAGGCTCCTCGCGGACAGTCGAATAAAAAATATCATCCCAAAGAGTATATCGCATCAAAGGATTATAGTAAAAATTCTTCAGCTGAAGCTCCTCAAGAATGCCGGCCTCCTTATTGTCATCGCCATGCGCCCCCATAATGCCCATACGCATTTCACTTGAGCAATTACCGCCAAGCATAGGTCTATCCTGAATCAAAACGACCCTTGCGCCATGTCTAGCCGCTGAAATTGCAGCGCATATACCGGAAAGACCACCGCCAACGACAATAAAATCACCCTCGAGTGATTTTTCAAAAATAACCCTCGAATTAAGTTCCGTAAGCATAAATTACCCTGATAAGTTACACTATCACTAAGCCGCAAAAGATTTTTTGGTGCCTTCCGTGTCCGACACCGAAGGCGCACCTCAAATCTAGAAATCCTCAATTCTTCATTCCATATCAAATGTACCAAATATTTTCAACGATGATGTCGCTCTTTTTCGGCCTAAGTATTACCTTCTCAAGAGGAATATCCTGTGGCACCACCTCAACTTTAGCATTGCTTAGAGCCTCTTCAAACTCCTGCTCTAATTCTGTATAGCGGGCTGACAAAACATCAAAATTATTTTGAGCGCGTGAAACATCTTCCCTTTCCTTGCCGATACGGGCCGCACTTCTGACAGTAGAGCCGACACGCCCAATTCCGCTTCGCATTGACCTTCCACCGAAGAGTGCGCCAAGTGCAGCAAGACCACCAGTCAAAGCTGTTTGCTTAACCCGCATTGACATTTGACTCTTTTCCCTCAAAAGCCTGTCCTCTGCCGTTCTTACACGATCATGAAGGCGAAGTAGTTTGTTTTCGTATTGTACAGTCAGCTTCTCAATCTCCCTGTCACGCTTTTCGCGATGCATTTGGGCGACCCTAACACGAAAATCACCTTCCGACTCATCAAATCTTGAAGCAATCTTCAATACGGGATCTCGCAAAAGCTCAACTCCTTGATTTTGGTAGACATAGGTAGAGAGCAGCTTAGCCCATGAAGCTGAGGTTCGGGGCGGAATAACACCGAGTTTATCAGAGCTTGCAGGCTCTTCATCATGTTTCTCCGCTTGGCTCCAATCGGGAGCGCCTCCATCACCGAACGGTGCGCTGAAGAAAATGGACTTCCATTTATCTGTCGCCGTTTTCGCATCTGTATAATGAATGCGCACCGCAGCGGCTATTCCCTCCGGTCCCGCGGCTTGAAATGGACTCTGCATCCCCGTATCGTTTAAGCTGGACGACTCGTCTACCGTATCAAACGGAGATGGGAATGACGCCTCAACATCAAATGGAGAAATCGCGGTATCCTGTACTAAAAGTCCTTTAATACGATCAGATGAAATCGGACCGCACAAATAACTCATTGTCCAGCGGGTCTCAAACAAAACAGGCACATCTTCAGCGGCATCGCGCATAAGGAATACGCGTTTGCCGAGCCCCGACAGCAGACGATCCATCGCCTCTCTATCAAACCCCTCGCCTGAGGAGGCCGCCGCGCCCTCAAGACCGTCCAAGACGCGCATCTTATCGCGTTCAGTCTGTAATCTGCCGATAAACCATGTTCCGCAATTCGAAAGCCCCTTGTAATCCAAGTCGACGGGATTTTGCGTGGAAAGCACTACCCCCAATCCGAAGGCTCTCGCCTGCTTCAAGAGCGTCAGCATAGGGGCCTTTGACGGAGGGTTGCCGTTTGGAGGGAAATACCCAAAGATTTCATCCATATACAAAAGAGCCCTAAGGCTGCTTGTACCGTTCTGCTTGCGCATCCAAGCAATCATAGCATTAAGAAGCGATGCCACAAAAAACATCCGCTCCGAATCGGAAAGATGCGAAATTGACAGCACCGAAATTCTAGGCTTGCCCTCCTCCGTCCAAAGCAAACGCTGTATATCGAGAGGATCTCCGGCCCTCCATGCGGCAAAGGCAGGTGAAGCAAGCAGGCCATTCAGAGAAAGGGCCAACTTCATTCTGTCCTTTGATGGATAGAAGCTCTCAATATCGAAGACGCCAATCTTTCTAAAAGGTGGAGCGGATACAGCATTCACAAGCTGTGCAAGGTCTAGAGACTTACCACTCTTCCAAGAAGCATATAAAATAGCCGAAAGCAATATATGCTCACGAGATTTTACAGGATCGGCTTCAATACCAACCAAGCCAAGCAGGCTCGTCACACTATTGACAACCGAATCCCTCAAAGTCGCCTCGTCAGCTCCCTCTGGAGCCTTAAAGTCACTCAAGAGTTGGATTGGTCTTCCGTTGACATCACCGGGAGTATAAACGGCATAATCGGCAGCCGCCTTAAGCATGCGGATACGCTCGCCGTCCTGCCCCCACCCGGCAAGCCCTTTACGCCACATCTCTGCTGTTTTAGCCGCCAACTCATCAGGAGAGATGGCAGACCTCGCAGCCTCTTCCTCGCTGATCCAAGGTCTGAAATCGGTAGGAGCCAACTCCGGGAATTGCAAAAGGATATCAGCTAAATCGCCCTTAGGGTCAATCAAGATGGCCGGCACACCATCAATGGCGGCTTCCTCAATCAAATCAATAGCAAGGCCCGTCTTTCCCGAGCCTGTCATACCGACAATAATACCGTGAGTAGTTAAATGCTTTGAGGGATAAAGAAGTAAATTTTCGGGATTATTCTTTTCGCGTCCTAAATAAAAGACACCCAATTTCTCAAAATCGTTCATCACTTGCTCCATTGATTTAATTAAAGCCATCAAGCTTACAAAATCATAACACAAAGAATTATGATATACAAAAAAAACTCCACTTTATTGTAAAGAAAATACCGTATGATCTTCAAATGGGGATGGTCTGTGCACCAGCCAAGCCTTCCTGCTGTCGTTACGATATACACCGAAACAATTGACCGGAATATTCGCTGACAGCTCACTCTCTACAAATGGTGCCGTCTTGCTGGCCCATTCCATCGAAGAACCTCGCTGTGCATAGATTATGCAATTTTTATCTCCCGATGATGCAGTAACCTTTTTTAACAGATTATCGACTGCTGCCTGAGAAGCTCTACCGTTAAAAGTCAATTCTTGGAGTGTGAAAGTCAGGCTACCAGAATGTCCCGTAATTGACACAAAATTGGTTGAGCCGAAGAAAAGCTCTTTAAGTGTAGATAACTTTGAGAAACCATAGTATGGGGATTCCACATTTATCGTTGTAAAGCTTTTAGAATTGATTACTAACCTTTTGAGCGGCGTTTTTACATCCAAATTATTACTACCTAAAGAGGTAAAATTGACTGCATGAATTTCAAGGTTGGTAAGATTGTTGCATGGAGAAAAAATCCCATAGGCCAAACCTCCAGAGGCAGAACCGGATGAAAATGATTTGAAGGCATCAGTGCATGATAATACAACATCCTGGACACCACATCCGCTAAAAGCCTTGACACCTAAAGTCTTCAGGGATGCAACCTCCACCTTTCCGGTCAACAACTGGCAATCGACAAAAGCGCCGTTGCCTATTTCAGCAACCGATTTTCTAACTATATTAGACAAATCCCCTTTGAGATTCTTTGCGCTGATAAATGCGGCCTCTCCGATGAATGTCAATGGAAGATCCAAGACAATATTTGTAAGTGATGTACAATCAGAAAAGACACCTCTTCTATTTGTACTATTGGAATAACTGAATCCGTTAGGGAGAGTCGTTGCACTGCCTGAAATGTGAATATTTTTACAAGACGACCTCGAAAATGCAAGAGAACCGATAGCTGTCACATTATTAGCATAAAATTCAGTAATGGATTTACAATCCTTGAAGGCATAGTCAGATATACTAAGCTTGGTAATTGGATAGCGAACACCTTTTATGTCAATGATAATATCCCTAAGGTCAACAACGCCGACTGCAGAATTTAAGTGTAATGATGTTCCTCCGCCACTTGTATTTATGGCAAATGAAAGTGCGCCGTCCTCAAAGGTTGTAGTATTGGAGGCGGCGGCAACATACAAGACCGATTTCTGCGTAGCGTTCGTTATGGTGTATCTTCCAGGGCTCTTAGTCCAAGTGGTAACATACCAGATATTTTCCGCAGTAGAAATGAAAACCGTCATAAAAGAGATAAAGAGAATAACACCTATTTTTCTCAACATAAAAAAACTCCTTACAAATCGTTACCAACAAATGATTATAACACTTGAATAATGCATAATCAATATGATTTTTGCGAAGGGCACGGGCTTTCCGGGACAACCGAGACATCCGGGACGGCCGAGCGTAAAGTGCATCGTGGGGGCGCGCTGTTTCAAGAGCATTATGGAGGTCTCGGATGTCTCGTTGCCGATCGGTAGTCTCGGATGTCCCGGTCGTCCCGGATGTCTCAGTTGCTCCGCCCTGCTTAAAGCATCTTTTACATTAGTGATTTTTCTATCAAAAGTTGACATAAGCAAGAGAATCTAGTATTTTTTTAATAGGTTCTTATTACATTATTAGAGAGGCATTGAATGGACAATCAAGCGAAAACAATCGATCCGCAGCTCCAAAAAAAGGCTCAGAACTTTTTTAACAACGGATTTGCCGCATTTGAGCGAGGTAATCACGACCTTGCCATTGAGTTATTGTATCAATGTTTGGAAATTGATCCGACTTCATTTAGAACACGCAAGTATCTTAGGGCGGCGGCTCTCCAACGCTTCTTAAAGTCAAAGCCGTCTCCTCTGAAGATTAAGCTCGCCGAAATTTCGGCATTAGGCACGATAATGAAGCTTGAGGGGCTTATCAAAAAGGGAGATGTCCGCGGTGCGCTCCTCCTTTCTGAAAAACTCATCGAGCAAGCTCCATTGAGCATCAAGGCTCTTACTCTAGCGAGCCAGTGTGCGACAAATGCAAAGCAGCCAGAAGTCTCTTCTATGCTTCTTGAAACGGCTTTGCAGGCCGACATGAACAACGAGCAGCTTATGAATCTCCTGGCTGAAACCTACTCACAGTCGGGCGATTGGAAAAAGGCCCGTGAAATTTATGCCGCATTGCTCAACAAGCATCCGCAGGATGGCAAGCTTGTCACGCTCTTGAAGAATGCCGAAGCCCGCATGACAATGGCTAGCGGTTGGGAGGATGTCGCCAACTCCAACGAAAAGGAAGGCTACCGCAACCTTATTCGCGACAAGGAACAAGCCGCCAAGCTCGATATGAAGACCAAGGCCGCCAATATGGCTGCCGGCGACGATGCCGAGGCTCTTATTGCCGAACAAAAAGAGAAGATTAAAAAAGAACCCCGCAACCTCAACTACTATCGCGGGCTTGCCCGTATCTATCAGCAGACAAAGCGTTATGATGAGGCTGTCGATATTCTCAAGGCTGCACGCGAAATCAACTCTGCCGACCCTGAGCTTGACCGCATGCTTACCAATGTCTCAATTCTCGCATTCGACGCAAGGATTGACGCGCTCGTTCAGGAAGGTAAAACAGATGAGGCCGAAGAGCTTCGCGCAGACCGCAATCAATTCGTCTTCGATGACCTTGTACAGCGCGTTGAGCGTTATCCCAACGATTTGCGTCTTCGCTTTGAGCTTGGACAGCAATATCTCATGTATGATGCCTACGATGACGCAATTCAGCAGTTCCAGCTCTCACAGCGTAGCCCCAAGGAGCGTACACTCTCGCTTCACGGTCTTGCAAAGTGCTTCCATGCCAAGGGGCAGCGCGATATGGCGGTCATGCAGCTTGAAACAGCCCTTGAGCAGCTCCATGTTATGGACGATACCCGCAAAGCCGTCCTCTATGATTTGGGTATTATGGCTGAAGAGGCTGGCGATTTAGAGAAGGCGTTTAAGCTTTATCGCGAGGTCTACGGAGCGGACATTTCCTATAAGGACATTGCGGAAAAGATGGAAAGGGTCTACAAGCTCCGTCAAGACGCTGCAAACCAAAACTAGTTCACACTCAAAGGAAAAAGCTTTATGAAGATTCATCCAACGGCAATCATCAAAGAAGGCGCAATACTTGACCCGTCTGTCGAGGTCGGTCCATACGCCATAATCGGAGAAAATGTCAAGATTGGCGCAGGTACCGTTGTTCAGGCGCATGCCTTCATCGATGGCCATACGACAATCGGCGCAAACTGCAAAATATTCCCGTTTGCTTGCGTTGGCATGCCAACTCAGGACTTGAAGTTTGACGGCGGTATCACCTATGCCGAGATTGGCGATGGCACAACATTGCGCGAATTTTCAACGGTCCATCTTGGCACACGCGATGGCGAAGTGACCAAGGTCGGCAAAAACTGCCTCATTATGGCTTACTGTCATATCGCTCACGGATGCGAAGTCGGCAATGATGTTATCATGTCCAACTCCGCCATGTTGGCAGGTGAAGTAAAGGTTGAAGACAAAGCCGTTATTTCTGGTATGCTTGGAGTACACCAGTTTGTTCGAATCGGCACGATGTCCATGACCGGTGCTTCGCGCATAACTCAAGATGTCCCACCATATATGATTGTCGGTCGCGAGCCTGCTCAAACGGTAGGTCTCAACCTCGTAGGTCTGCAACGCCGCGGTGTTTCAGCCGAAGCGATCGTAGCTCTCAAAAAGGCCTTCAAGATTATTTGGCACGAAGGTCTCAACCGCTCCAAGGCAATTGCCAAGGTTCGCGCGGAGATTCAAGGCTGTGCTGAGGTCGACCACCTTGTCGAGTTTATCGAACAATCCAAACGCGGAGTTCTCTAATCGATGCGTATCAGCAGCCTCTATATAGCGGTACTTTGCGCCGCAATGCCGTTCACACTGGCGCTTGGCGACACGCAAGCCGTCCACACCCTGCCTATGGGGAAGGCGGCAGAGGCTGAAGCGTCTGCACTGGGTCCTCTTGAGCGTGTAAAAATCAATGTTCTGGCACAAATGATGAGCGACGCCTCTGGTCGCCCGTTTGCCGTATCAGGCGATTTGACAACAGAGTTCTCCGTGCTTGTTCCCGACGGTGATCCGATGATGCTTTCATCAAGCGACATCTACAACTTCGGGCTCTCCATTCTTGCATCGGCAGGCCTTTCTGTAATCGACGATGGTAAGACCTGCCGCATAGTTCGTCTTCCCGAAGGTGGCGGTCTGGCGGTTGGCGGCACAACGGCAAGCCCGACAGCGCCTGCGGCTTGCGGACTTGTCACCAAGGTCTTTAGACTCAAGAATGCCGCCGCCGACGATGTTCGGCGCGTCCTTGAGGGTGGTAGCGGACGCAAGTCTTGGGTGACGGTTCTTGAAAACTCAAATCTCCTTGTAGTCACGGATACCACACCGACCTTGGAGCGCGTAACGAAGCTTGTTGAAGAAATCGATCAGCCCGGCTTGTCTCGCAAGACTGAAATCATCAAATTAAACTATGTTGATGCCGACTCGATTGCACAGCAGTTAAATGCGGTTGCATTCCAAACTCTTCAAAGCGAAGGCGCTGCAACGACGCAGAGGATAATGACGCCTTCCGCAGTCAAGACAGGTCGTGCAACACTTCAAAGTGCGACCGCCATCCCTGCGCCAAAGGCAAATGCGCTCATCTTGGTAGGTCAGGAATCTCAAATTGAAGAATTCAAAAAACTTATCAAGGAGCTTGATGTCGATGCTCCAACCGGTCACGGTAATCTCAACTCGATTCAATTGCAATACCTCAAGGCGGAAGATGTCGCAAAAACACTCTCGACCCTCTTGGAAAAATCGGCGGCAAAGGCCGACGGCAGCAAAGGGATCCGTCGCATTGCGGTTGAAGCAAGCCCAGTCAATAATTCGCTCGTTGTAGACGCTTCCCCTGGCGACTTCAAAGTGGTTAAACAGCTCGTGGAGACAATGGATGTCCTGCCAGGACAGGTTCATGTCAGCGTAATGATTGCCGAGGTGACCGATGGCGACGGATTTACATGGAACACCTCGCTTACAGCACTTGACGCTCCCGGCAAAAAGGGAGAAACGGCATTCAGCGCTGGCTCCAGAACCGCAGGAGACAGCTCCAGCATCCTCGAGGGAGCGGTCAAAGGCGTCCTTCCACAAGGCATTACCGCGGCTATTTCCCACGGCTCTGGCGTCGATGCCAACGGCAATATAACCGTTTCTTACCCCGGCATCGTTTCAATTGAAGCCCTCAAGGCCGACAGCCATGTAAACATCGTCTCAGAAACATCTCTTCAAGCTCAAAACAATATTGAGGCAGAAGTCAAAATCGTCGATGACATCCCCTACCTCAAATCATCCGTTGAAGGCTCTGGCTCTGACCGTGATTATATCCAGAACGTCGACCGCATGGAGGTCGGCGTATCTCTCAAGTTCACCCCATACATAGTTCCTGGCGAATTTGTACGGATGGCGCTTGAGCCGACAATCGCTTCTGTAGTAAGCACATCCGACGCCTTAAACCCGACAATAGCGAAACGCTCTGCAAAGACGACCGTCACAGTCCCCGATGCGGAAACAATTGTAATAGCCGGTCTCACGCGCACATCAACCAAAAAGGTTGAAAACCGCATACCGATACTTGGCTCGATACCGCTGCTTGGTTGGCTCTTCCGCTACAAGAGCGAAGTGGAAGAAAAGACAAATCTGCTCGTTTTTGTCACACCGACGATTATTGCGACGCCTGGTGATGCCTCTAAGACGACCGAAAGCTGGAAGCTGAAGACAGGCATCAACGATACCGCCAAGGAAGCGGAAAACGACCCTAAAGAAAGTGAAGCCCCGACTGCCGATGCCCCCTGACGATGACAAGCTAAAGTTACGCTCGGCGGCAGAAGCCCTTGGCTTACAGTATGTCGAGACAGTACCAGACGCCTTCTTTTCGCAAGAGCTATTAGAAGGCGTTCCGCTTTCGTGGGCTCGCGCCCAGAGTGTACTGCCCGTCAAAATAGATGGCAAAGCGTCGCTTCTCATATCCGACCCCAACAACCTCGAAGTACAGCACAAAGCCTCCCTGATAGTAGGTAGCCCGCTTATTCCGGTTGCGGCGCCAAAAGAGGTAATCCATAGTGCCATTGAGCGTTTTCATGCTGCAGGCTCCCCCGCTACCGACGCGCCACATGAAGAATATGGTCAAGAGCCACCTGCTCAAGCGGAGTCAAATCAACAGGTCAGCGATTTGCTCACAAGCGACGAATCTGCGCCCGCCACAAGATTTGTAAATTCAGTGCTGCTACAAGCCGTCCGTGAAAAGGCCTCCGATATTCACTTCGAGCCATTTGCAGGAAAGACGGCAATACGCTTTAGAATTGACGGCGTTCTCTATGAACGCGCGGCACCGCCAAAGGGACTAGAAGCATCTGTCATATCCCGTCTAAAGGTGATGGCGGGAATGGACATTGCCGAAAAGCGCCTCCCTCAAGATGGAATGGCTCAGGCAAAGGTTGGTCAGAAATCAATTGACATTCGCGTCTCTTCAATTCCCGTCTCTGATGGCGAACGCATCGTTTTACGCCTTTTAGACAGGGATGACGCTTGCCTGCCGATGGCATCCTTGGGAATGGCCGGCTCCACATTAGAGCGGTTTCGCGATATAATGCGCGTTCCCAATGGCATCATTATCGTATCGGGTCCGACAGGCTCCGGCAAAACGACAACCCTTTATGCAGCCCTTGGCGAGCTCGACTCTGCTCGGCGGAATATTCTAACCATTGAAGATCCAGTTGAATATCGGCTGCCTAATATAGGTCAGATACAGGTAAAGCCCAAGATAGGCCTAACCTTCGCAAGCGGTTTAAGACACATCCTCCGTCAGGACCCCGATGTGATTTTAGTTGGAGAAACGCGCGATCCCGAAACAGCCGAGATTGCCGTTAGAGCCTCATTGACAGGTCACCTTGTCTTTACCACCCTACACACCAACGACGCGCCCTCTGCGATAATGCGCCTGGTAGACATGGGGATACCGCCATATCTACTCGCCTCATCCCTTCGCGGAGCCTTGGCGCAGCGACTTGTTCGCAGTCTTTGCACTAATTGCAGAACAAAGACGCAGTTAGATAAAATCCGACTTCCCGCAAACTACCTGACACCAAGCTGGGAACAACGACTTCTCCAAAGCGGAGTCATGACACCATGCGGCTGCGACCAGTGCATAGGCGGCTACAAAGGTCGCCAAGGCATCTTCGAAATAATGACATGCACAGAAGAAATCTCGCAACTGATCCGCAAAGGCGTTGCCGATGGTGCTGATTTACGCAAAGCCGCATTAAAGGCCGGAATGATTTCCATGCTCGACGATGCTCTAACAAAGGTCGAGCAAGGCAAAACAGACCTTGCCGAAGTTACAGGAGTTCTTGCTGTATGAGCGTCTATGGTTACATCGGACGCGACAATGCCGGGCGGCATAAAAAGGGCTACATCGAAGCGGAAACACCTAAAGCAGCCAGAATAGCCCTGCAAGGTCAAGGCATACTCACCGAAAGCATCAAACCGGCCTCAATTACAAACGCCTTCAAAACCGAGGCAAGGGCACGCTTCTACGGCGAAACGGGAATGCTCCTCTCATCGGGCTTTACAATAGAGCAAGCACTCAATCTGCTGATAGATGAAGCAAAAGAAGGTACCGAAGCGCCACTTCTAATCCTTAAAAGCCGCATACTTTCAGGTGAAAATCTCTCCACGGCGATTGCCGCCACCGTCAATCACCTTCCCGGCTTTGAAAATGCAGCTCTGATTACCGCTGAAGAAACTGGCACTCAAGGGCAAATGCTCACAAAGCTCGCTGAATTTTTAGAGTCAGACAAAAGCATAAGAGAAAAAGTCAAATCCGCCTTAATCTACCCATGCCTGGTTTTGATTTTGGCATTTGGACTGATGGCACTGATGACTTTTGTGATTTTGCCTAAGGCAATGGCTATGTTCCCTGCCGGAGCCGCACCGAAATCGGCTACCCTATTAGCGACAGTCGCACCGGTCGTTATGGCACTATCGATAATATTAGTGGTCTGCACAACAGTGACGGTAGCCATTCTCGCAACGCAAGCCGGGAAAGGCGGAGACGCCGCCATACGCTACGAGAAATTTTTACTCAAGCTCCCCCTCGTAAAGAGGCTTCTCCCCCTCCTTTGGGCATCTCGATTCGCAGGGACTATGGGTCTACTCCTTAAAGCAGGCCTCAATCCACAATCGGCAGTATCTCCATCAGGTTCGGCAACAGGCTCCGAGTTAATTACCAAACTCTCAAACTCAGCCGCTGACGATGTAGTCAACGGGCTTCCGCTCTCCAAGGCAATTTCATTCATCACCCCTATAGCACCGCACCTCGCCGCATGGATAGGAGTTGGCGAAAAGGCCGGAACCTTGGGTGAAATGCTCTCAAAAGCCTCCGACAGAGCCCGTGCCGAATATGAAAAAATCCTGACAAGGGCTCTCTCACTCCTCGAGCCAACATTGATTGCAGCGGTAGGCGCAATTGTGTTGCTTCTTGCGCTCGCCGTAATACGACCCATGCTAGACCTGACGACAAAAGGTGCATAAAGAAGAAAGAAAAGGTCATTACATGTATTTGAAATCACTTGAAATGTGCGGCTTTAAATCCTTCGCAGACAGAACAAAGCTCGTCTTTGAGCCTGGACTGATTGCGATTGTCGGCCCGAACGGTTGCGGTAAATCGAATGTCTCAGATGCAATTCGCTGGGTTTTGGGCGAACAGCGGGCCTCCGCACTTCGCGGCTCAAAGATGCTCGATGTCATCTTTAACGGCACCGACACCCGAAAACAGATGGGAATGTGCGAAGTCAGCATCACCTTTGCCGACTGCGACAGCACATTAGATACGGAATTCAACGAAGTCACGATAACAAGGCGTGTTTTCCGCACAGGCGACAGCGGTTATTTCATCAACAAAACCCCCTGCCGCCTAAAAGACATCCAACGCCTCTTCATGGGCACAGGTGTAGGCACAACAAGCTACTCAGTAATGGCACAAGGTCAAATAGACGCAATTCTCTCATCGCGTCCGGAAGACCGCAGAACCATCTTCGAAGAAGCGGCAGGAATCACAAAATACAAGGCTGACCGCAAAGAAGCCCTACGCAAGCTGGAGCAGACCGAAGCGAATCTCGTCCGAATTGCCGATGTAATCCGCGAAATCAAACGCCAAATAGGCTCGCTCCAACGCCAAGCGGCCAAGGCCGAACGCTTCAAAACTCTAAAATCCGAGCTACGAATCCTCGACCTCTACACGGCACGACTGGAAATTGCAGACATAGACCAGCATCTCACCAATGTCGAAAATGAGCTTGCCGAAACGATTGCCCGCGAAAACGCCGCACTGGAGGCAGTCGCCGACAGCGAAGCTGCGACAGCCTCAATAAGGGCTGAAATGGCCGAGCATGAAGAAGCCATCAATGCAGCAACGGAAATCGCCGCGCAAGACGCCAGCAAATTAGAGCATTCAAAGGAAATCATCGCAATTGGCGAGCAACGCATAGCGGACTATCGGGCCTGGGCAGATCGAGACAGCCGTGAAGCCAGTGAGATGCGTACACAGCTCACGCAACTCAGCGAACAAATCGCCAACCTCGAAATGAGCCTCAAACGCCTCGACCTTGAAGCCGCCGCCGCGCATGAGGAACGCGAAATTATCCAGCAGCGTACCGAAGACGAACGCCAGGCCATCGACAATCTCCGTCGCAGTTTGCAGGCAAAACGCGATGAAAGCCTTGAACGCGAACGCCGCACCGTTTTCCTGCAAAACCGCCTATCGACAATGGATGCAAAGCAGCACGCAGCCAATGTTCAGAGAGAACGACTCATAGGCGAGCACGACAAAATCAAAAGTGACCTTGAGCTGCTCCTCGAAAGCAAAGTCGAGCTCGAAGAAGAAGTTGGGAAGCTAACGGAAAAAACCAATGAAGCCCAGGCAGGCTGCGACGCAGGAGAGCGCGAACTTGAAGATTTACGCACCATAATCAAAAGCGGACAGGAAGAATTCTCCCATCTCACCTCGCAATTGGCAGCACATAGGGCAAAACTGGATCTCCTACGCGAGCAGGAGCAGAATGCCGAATCTTTCCAAGCGGGATCAAAACTCCTGCTGGACCCGACTAATCCCCTTGCCCTCCCCGAAGGTAAAATAAAAGGAGCCCTAGCCGACCGTTTCAGCGCTCCACAGGAATACCGCACAGCACTCGAAGCTGCTTTAAGGGCGTGGATTGACGCAGTTGTAATCGAGACCCCCGAAGACGCCATAGAGATAATGGATAGGCTTCAAAAGCAAGCGACACCTACAAGACTTGTCGCACTTCAGGGAGCAAATCCGACTCAAGCTCTAAATGCACCGAAGGGACTGAAGGCACTTATCGACATAATCAAAGTCGATGAAGCCTTTGCGCAGCGCGCAAAAACAATTCTCAAAGGCGTCTATATCGCAGAAGACCCATCCGAAATACCTGCCCAATTATCAGATGGAATCACAATAGTAACAAAACAGGGTCAAGTATATCGAGCTGACGGACTCTTTGAATTTTGGAGCCCCGAGGCAGGAGAAAGCCCTCTAGCCCGTCGCATGGAAATTGACGACAGCACGCGCCTCGTCGCCGCTGAATCAAAACACATCGACGAGCTCCATGCCGACCTCAAAGAAGCGACAGAAAGGGAAAATGCGATAATCTCCGCTCTTTCTCAAGCCCGTAGCGCACTTGATGAAATCAAACGCGAAGCGGCACAAAAAGAAGGTGCCTTAAGCAGCGTCATACGCGATGTCGAACGCTCACAGGAAAGGCTTGAGGTCGTCGCAAGCGAAATGCGTATGGCGATAGAGCAAAATCGCCAAGCTGAGGCCGAAAAGGATGAACTCCGCTCTGAGCTCGAAGAAATCGTCTCAACACGCGACGAATTTCTTCAAAGTCTGGAAGAAGCGCAGGAAGCCCTAAAAGAGCGCGAAAGAGAGTTCAACGAATTCAATCGTGAGCTGATCGACGCAAGACTGCGCGAAGCGAACCGCACCCAAGAGCTCAATCAAACCAAAGGCCAAATTGCAATTTACGAAAACCGCATCGACGAAATAAAACATTCATTGGAGGGGCGCTCCAAAGGCATCGAAACATACGATGAAAACATCACGCAGCTGACAGCGCAAATCAATACAACGCGCGAACAGCTCATACCAATGCAGCGCACCGCTGAAGAATCTCGTGCCCGCCTAGAGCAATTAAAGGTGCAAAGGGCTGAAAAAAATCTCGATCTGCAACGCTCTGAATACAAATTAAGCGCAGCAAGGCAAGGACTTGACGCAATTCGAGCGCGCCATGGCGCACTTGATGTCGAAAAGACCGAAGTCTCAATGAGAAGACAAAGTCGAATCGACAGAGTACAACAAGAATATGCCCTATCAACAGAGCAAATACTAAAGGAAGAATTGCCTGAATGGGAAAACGGCGAGCCAACGCGCGAAGAAGCAAAGGCTCGCATTGAAGAACTAAACAAAGCGATTGCCGAAATAGGGCCGGTAAATCTTGTCGCCATTGAAGAGTATCAAGAACTGGAAGAACGCTTCAAGCTCGAAAGCACTCAGGAAGAAGACCTCAAAAAGGCAAAAGACGAACTGATGGAGCTCATACGAACCATCAATCAACGCAGCGGTGAAATGTTCCGCGAAACCTTCGAGCAAGCCAATGCCAACTTTGAAAAGATGTTCACAAAACTCTTCAATGGCGGTACAGCCAAGCTCGTAATCGTCGAAAACGAAGAAGACCCGCTCGAATGTGGCGTTGAAATCATCGCCCGCCCCCCTGGAAAGCGGCTCCAGTCTATTTCGCTACTCTCCGGCGGCGAACGCACAATGACGGCAGTAAGTCTACTCTTCGCCATTTATCTGATCAAGCCAAGTCCATTCTGCCTCCTTGACGAGCTAGATGCGGCGCTTGACGACTCAAATATCGGGCGATTCGTGCAAGCACTCAAGGACTTCCTCGTGCAGTCTCAGTTCCTGATTATCACACACAATCAACACTCAATCGCAAATTCAGGCATTGTCTATGGTGTGACAATGCCCGAAAAGGGAGTTTCTAAAATCGTCTCAATGAGACTTCCCAATGCAAACAAATAATCTACTCAGATAGAAACGAGGCAGAAAAATGAATGGCGCACTACTCCTTATCGGTTCAGCAATCATACTTGCAATAGCCTATTTTCTCTATGGCGGCCTCCTCTCAAAAGTTTTGGGAATTGACGGCCAACGCAAAACTCCCGCCCATGTTCTAAGGGATGACATTGACTATGTACCGACACATCCAGCCGTTCTCTTCGGCCATCATTTTGCATCCATTGCAGGAGCTGGGCCAATCGTAGGTCCCATCTTGGCGGGATACTTCGGCTGGGGCTCCGTAATATTGTGGGTACTCGTCGGCGGCATCTTCATAGGTGCAATGCACGACATGGTCTCCCTCTACCTCTCAGTCCGCCATAAAGGGCAATCAATAGCGACCGTCATTGAAACAGTCCTTGGAAAGCCAGGCAGACTACTCTTTCTACTCTTTTGCTGGTCAACTCTCATTCTCGTCTGCGCAGAATTCGTCCGTCAAGTCGCAGCGACCTTTATTCCCCACCCCGAAGTTGCCTCCTCATCGCTCCTCTTCATTGGGCTTGCCCTCATCTTCGGTTGCGTAGTCTATAGACTAAAGTTAAACCTTATAGCGGCGACTGCGATTTTTGTACCGATCATGTTTTACTTCGTTCACCTCGGTGAAGTAATTCCACTGGATCTCACCAAACTATTCAATCTCGATAAGAGTCAGGCGCAAACCGCTTGGACACTCATCCTGCTGGGCTATTGCTTCTTAGCCTCCACATTGCCCGTATGGCTCCTCTTGCAGCCACGCGACTACCTCAACTCATACCTACTCTACGCAATGATATTCCTTGGCTTCATAGGCGTATTTGTAGCAATGCCACACATCTCCATGGAACCCTTCACATCGCTAACGCCCAAAAGCGCCGCTGGTCACGAATTACCCCTCTTCCCAATACTCTTTATCACAGTTGCATGCGGAGCATGCTCCGGCTTCCACTCTTTGGTGGCGTCAGGAACAACGGCAAAGCAGATAGACAACGAAAGACACATACAACCCGTTGCTTACGGTGGAATGCTCCTTGAAAGCATTCTTGCGGTACTCGCTCTCATCGCCGTAGGCACAATGACCTGCGGAGGTCTTACAGAAGCGATAAAGGGCGGACAAACTCCCGTAGCGCTCTTCTCGAAGGGACTTGCCGGCTTTTGCACAAAACTGGGACTTCCTGAGCAATCGGCATTTACCTTTATGTGCCTCTCGGTATCCGCCTTCCTCCTCACCTCGGTCGATACCGCAACAAGACTTGCGCGCTTCACATGGCAAGAGCTATTCTCAATGATTCCGCAAAAAGCTGAAAATGGAAAAACAGGAATCATCGTAAAACTCCTTGGAAATATGTATGTTGCGACAGGACTTGTTATCGGCCTCGTCGCCCTGCTTCTCCTTGGCAATCCCGAAGCCGCCAAAAACCTCTGGACCATCTTCGCCTCGGCAAATCAATTACTCGCAGGACTTACCCTCTTCACAGCCTCGCTCTGGCTATACAAAAACCACATGGCATATTGGGTTACCCTAATGCCGATGCTCTTCATGCTCGCCGTATCATCTACAGGTCTCTATATGCTCTCAACAGGAGCGTGGAAAAGCGGAAACACAACACTAGGAACAGTAACCGCAATATTGCTCGTACTTGCGGCAATTCTCGTTGTTCTTGCGATAATACGCTTTACCCAAGCCCGCAAAGAACGGTAAAAACGCGACAAATAAACTAAAAAAGGGAGTCGGCATTGCAATTACGCCCCCCTTTTTTTATCTGAATAATTGAAGCTTACATATTGTTGACATTCGTCATTAGCGTCGTATGGAGGCTCTTTAGGATGTTCGAAATCATATCATATGACTGATCGCGCTTCGCGGTCAGCGCCTGGAGGTCGATCATCGTCTGCTGCGAAAAGCTGTTGAGCGAATCCATCTTCGCTTCAATATCGGTGATGAGCTGCTCGGAGGAGCTGTTCGCCGTTTCGGGAATGTTCTTAAGTCCCATCCCTACTATATCGCCTGGATTTTCCGCCTTTTCCGGCTTCGTCAGGAAGTCGTAATACGAGATATCCGTTCCAAAAAACTTTTTCGTTTTCAGATTCACGGAAGAATCGGTCTCATTGACGATATCGCTTTCAATCTCAGTTAGGCGCTCGAGGTCCTCTGATGTTTTGTTGAGATCTTCGACGATCTCGATGATTTTCGCCTCAAGCTCCGTCGCTCTTGCAAGACATAGTGCCATCACGAGCTGACCGATGGAAAGCGCGCGCAGCGATCCGTCGGGATTCGTAACTCCCTCAACCGTGTAGTAATTTGCGGTAAGGCTCGTCTGGCCTTCCGCAAAATGATCCTGAATCCGAGTTATATGGCTCGGATCATTTACGAGAAGATCAATCGTGTGAGTTTCAAAAGACATGACGCTTTTCAGTTGCTATACCATTTTCTCAGGTCGCAGATATTGTATCACAATCATACAATACCAATCAATAACATATTTAAACCATCCTGTGATAAATGTCCAACACGGACTCATCGATTTCGGTATCACCATGTTGCCCCTTGTCTCGCTCCGTTTGCCCGTTGTAATCGCGAATAATGCGCACCCAGGCCTCCAATTGATTGACGAAACGCTCAACTTCGCTGAAAAAGGTCTCGTCATCCAATTCCGCTGAGGACAGTAGGCGGTTCAAGGTCAGTCGATTACGCTCCCCGTCGACGGAGAAAATCGCCCCTTCCGTCTCACGAAAACAATGCTGCGCTTCGAGCATCAGGCGGAAAAGCCCTTCAGGATGCGTTTCAGGAATCAAACCTAAATCACCGACGAGCGCCACGCGACGCTGTTCAGATAAATCGTAAACGGCAAATTCTAACGCATCCACTTCAAAGGCATAAACGCCCTCTGCGTTCGCCTCGGATTGAATTCCGAGGCGTTCGCAGAAGGCATTGATCAGTTCTTTTACATCCTTCATCTTAGAGTGTTCCTCAATCGTCGCAAGGCTGTCAAAGCCTTAGAATCCCATAATTTTTGCCATGCAGGCGGGACCGATTGCATCAAGATCTTCAGCAGTCAGCGGACGCACGACGGGTTTACCATCTTCCATGACGGGTTCGAACTTGTATTCGTCCCCATCTAGAACGGCTTGCATAATCATGGCGGTGGTGCCCACAAGGTGCTCCTTTGCCAATGCGGCGAAATCATTCCAGTCGTCAGAGTTCGCATACTGATCGCCCAAACGGAGGGCAGCTTCAATTTCTTTGTACACTAGATTTTCCACCGAGGGGATCTCACCGTTGACAGGCGCCGCTTCAGCAATGCGGCGAAGCGCTTCGACTTCGGCGACATCCATGGCGGCATCCTTTTCAACCAAATGTTCATCTTCGAATTCCACAAGGCGCATGCACTTTTCTTCGAGGCAGACACCGGCGTTCGGGCCCATTACTTTAGTGTATTCGTCCATCTTACCACAGTTCTGGGCGGCAAAGTAGTTGTCAATCGCCTTTTTCACATAAAGCTTGAGGTTGTCGGCAAGGTACTTATTGAGTTCGGTAATCGAGGCGTAGTTCTCTTTAGAAAACGCGCGGCAGCGTTCGGGATGGAAGACGACACCAGCGCGCGAGCTGACATAGAGGACCCAGTCATCCGTGCTGCGCAAGGGCACATATTCGCCATCTTTTCCCTTGGTCGCATCCAAGTATTCAAAGCGCGGACCATTGAAGGAGGCTTCATCAAAGGGTTCGCCATCTTCGTTTTCAAAATCATGCACTTCGCGGGCGTATTCATATTCGGGATTCACGCGAACGCTCTTGTCCGCTTCCTTCTCCAAGAAGGTCAGGATTTTTGCAATGTTGTGGAGCGTAATGAATTCCCCACCCTTCTTCTTCATGTCTTCAGGGGTCATCTTTGTGGCGCCCATATCCTTGAGCATCACCTCAAACTTGCGCCTGTAAACATCCACACTAAAAGTGCCAGCCCCCACAAGATCCGCCTTCTTCACGATTGCCTGGATGCGGCGCATCGTAAGCGGCTTACCCGATGCGACTTCACCGTCGGCGTTGATCCCGAAATCGCCGCGCTTGAAATCGGCGCCCAAAATCTTTTCCAGACGCGTCATGAATTCCTTGGAGAAAGTCACCTTACCATCGGCTTCCGTCATGCCCTTCAAGTTAAAGGCACGACCAAGGACCTTCAGCAATTCCGTACGGACGGCATTGTTGGCGGTTTTCTCTTCAGACGAACGGGAAAGAGCCGAAAGAGCGCCCTTGTAAACGCCGTTAGCCTTGATCCCCTCGCCATCAATATTGACAATGGTCTTAGCGTCTTTAAAAGCTGCATTACGATAAACATTCAATGCATCAGAATTGAGTTCAATAGCCATGATTACCTTCTTTTCTTTGTCTTACATATACTCTACGCACGAACATCAGAAAAGTTACAACGAAATGTAATCATTAAATTGCCAATTTCTTCTTTAATGTCGGCAACGCATAGAGCGGGATATCAACAAACCCGACCATTCTCGAAAAAACTCGTTTTACTAGGTTGGGGGGCATTATATCACAGGCATACGATGTTAATCAATACCATTTTCGCTTTCATAGACGAATATCGAGATATTTTTGCACTTTTTACGGACGAACCCAAGGTTCATTTTTCACTTTTCATGGACGAATGACAGAATTTTCAGCGCGACGCATTGTTATTTCGCTCATCTTCTGCCCTCCATTTGGTGATACAGTCAATGTCCACTCGAACTCCAACGGACAGTTTTCAGGGTTTGTAACGCGAAGCTCCAAGTCTTTTAGATTTTATGCGTTCTGCGCCGCTATTCTTCCGCCGCCGGTGAAAAGGAATTCAACCGCCGCCAATACGCATTGGTTGTGCATGCGATCCTCTTCTTCCTCCTCTGTTCGCCAGTTGTCGTTAGTGGCGTTGACTTCATCCAGAATACGCTGCTTCTCACTGCTGTCAGCGCCTGCGAACGCCTCAAAAAGACCGCCTTCGCGATCAACAAGGTACTGCATCGCAATTGAAACCGCGCTCATACGAGTTCCGATAGGCGTCTGCTTGTTGAGCACATTCTTGCTTTCGAGCTCAGAAACAAGTTTCTTGACGACAACATTGAGAGCCTCATACACCCTCTTACGGCTCTTCTCATTCCCACGCCAATCGGTTTTTCCGTCAATTCCCGGAAGGTCGAACGGCAAGTGCAGATGGAGGGCCGACTCTTTGACGACCTTCTGTAGGCGTTGGAGCTCTCTGCGGTCAGGCATCGACAGACGCGAAAGGCTGCTGTTCGCATTGAAATACGCCTCAACGCGGCGATCGCTCTCCTTCGTCCGCTCCTCGCGCTCTTTCTCCCAGCGCTCCCGAGCGTTCATATCGGACATAAGATCAAGAGACTTCTTGTTTCCTAGTGTCGTTCGGACCGTGTAGAGACTTCCCGAAATACTTTCCCCTACAGAAGAGAGGAACGAAGTTGGCTTCTGACTGGAAGCGGACAATCCTCTGATGATATTTGCTGTATCCTTCACATTGTGGAACACCACCATGATATTGGGAATCAATTTATCTTTTAGAATCTCCTCCGGACTTTCGGAAACGCCGCTATCGCCAGACATTCCTCTTTCGAGAGCTTCCGTGACAGCTTTAAAATTTGCGTATTGAACTTTAATAAGGTTGCCGAAATCGTACGCTTCCTGATTATTCGAAAGATTCCGGCATGGAATACGCGCGATATTATCGATAAACCAGTCGGTGAACCCGCGCAGGCTCTCGTCATTAAACTCTTCCGCCAATCTGTTTTTGAATTCTTCGCTCTGATCACTCCTGTCATACTGATTGATATAGTGTTCGAACGCTGTCATGACACCGCTCAATTGTTCCTCATTCTTGCCAAACGCATCCAT